>JAFLBX010000002.1:1274926-1595845 GCA_017303675.1 Ignavibacteria bacterium | reverse complement strand
GTAAATCGTTAAACCAGAACATCAGCAGCAATACAAACAATACACCAAGGTCGTTTAAGCTGCATCAGAATTATCCGAATCCGTTTAATCCAACAACAAACATTAAGTTTGATATACCAAACGATGCACATATAACAATAAGGATATATGATCTGCTTGGCAGAGAGGTATTCAGTGTTAACGAATATAAACAAGCCGGAATTTATGAATTGATGTTTGACGGAAGTAATTTAGCTTCAGGGTTGTATTTTTATAGCCTTGAAGCAAGTCCTTCGACAGGCTCCCAAAATGGGCTAGCAGGACGAGGATACTTTGAAACCAAAAAGATGGTTTTGATAAAGTGATCCCGCCAAGGAGGGGTCTGCGAAAATTCCTGAACATTTTCTTGAAAATGAAGTTTAGAATCATTCTTAAACCTGCAGGGTCTTAGAGACCTTGCAGGTTTTTTTGTAGCCGTGAATACTCGTAAAGGTAATGTTGTGCTGAGTCCCGCAACTCGTGCGGGATAAACTTCGTCGAAGCACGTAGCTCCCAGCCCTTCGACTCCCACGCCTTAGGCGGGCACAGCGCTCAGGGCGACAAAATTGATTTGTAGTTGAGCCGATTTCAAAGCCAGTCCTTAGGTTTTAAGGGCACGTTAAGATTTTATTTTAACTTTTAAGAACCCTGAAAGGGTTCGACTACGGTTTCTTTTGAAGACATGGCAGGTTTTTTATTGTAAAGTGATGCAGTTCAAATATCATGTGTCGTTATTAAGTGACCCCCACTCAACGAGTCAATGACTCTTAGAGTCGTTGACCAGCTCCCCAGTCAGGGGGAGGGTAAATTAATAACGCAATCATTAATGATTCCTGCATATCTGGTTTTACACCACTGGTTTAAACAAAGTCAATCTGTTGTAACTCCGCTTTTAAATCTCCCGAATTTTTCGTAAATTTGTAATTCCTGCATGTTTAAATCCCATAAAAACACACAAAAACAGCATTTTTAAGCAGATTTTAGAAAAATTAATATATTAAAGGAGTAATATAATAGTATGAAGCGTATCGGAATATTATTTGGCCAGGAAAATACTTTCCCCCAGGCATTTATTGACAGGGTTAATCACAAAGCCAGGGAAATGAATGTTGAAATTACAGCAGAAGCTGTTCAGATAGATAAAGTAATACAGGGTGAACCGTTAAAATATCACGTAATAATAGACAGAATTTCACAGGATGTACCTTTTTACCGCGCATTCTTAAAAAATGCTGCATCAAGCGGAACGGCTGTAATCAATAACCCGTTCTGGTGGAGCGCAGATGAAAAATTTTTCAACAATGCGTTAATGACAAAAATAGGCGTTCCGGTTCCCAAAACCGTTATACTTCCTTCAAACCAACTGCCGCCGGATACAAATCATAACTCGTTCCGCAACCTCGCATTTCCGCTGGATTGGGAAGGCATATTCAGCTACATCGGGTTCCCTGCATACTTTAAACCTCATGCCGGGGGCGGATGGAAGAGTGTATATAAAGTAAGCAATGTTGAAGAGTTCTTTAACGCTTACAATGAAACCGAACAGCTTGTTATGATGCTTCAGGAAGAGATACAGTTTGATGAATATTACCGCTGCTACTGCCTTGACAGGCAGGATGTATGGGTAATGCCGTATGAGCCCCGCAATCCACACCATTTAAGATATTTAAGGGATACAGTTGTTGCCCCTGAAAGGCTTAAGATGCTTACAGATGTTGTATTGAAGATAAACCGCGCGCTTGGATATGATTTTAACACAGTTGAGCTTGCTTTAAGGGATGGCGTTCCTTATGCGATCGATTTCTGCAATCCTGCACCGGATGCTGATGTTCATTCAGTTGGCGAAGCTAATTTTGAGTGGATAGTTGAAGCTGCCGCAAACATGGCTATCCGCAGGGCAATGGAGCACAGGGAAGGACTGAATAACCTGACATGGGGAGATTTTGTTTATTCATCTGCAAACAATGAACCCATTGTTGAAGGCGCATATGACGCTTCAGTAAAAAAAAAGCCCAAAAGTAAACCAGGCGTAAAAAAGGCAGCTAAAAAAGCCGCCTCGGGCATTGAAGGCGAAGCTAAGACTGAAAAGAAATCAAAAAAGACTAAGGCTGCTTAGCAATCGGTCTATCCCAAATTCCAAAAGAAAGTGAAAGAATGAATTTCGTTTTTTTATGGTAATGCTCCAGACCAGATACAAAGGAAATTTGTCACCCTGAACTTGTTTCAGGGTCTGCTTTCATACTATTAAATTTTTGAGTAAAATGTACAGATGCTGAACCAAGTTCAGCATGACTAAAGTTAGAGTTAAATTCATATTTTCGCGGCAAGTCGTAAGATTTGGTATATAGCGCTTTCTGGAGTCGGAGATACTTCAGCAAACTTTTAACTGGAAGTAATATTTTAATATTATAAATTGAGATTCCCGCTTATACGGGAATGATAACGCCATATATTGCTTTATTAATCTTAATTATATAGATTGTAATTCAACAATATAAAAATTATGGATAAGCATATTTTTACACTAGGTATCGAAGAAGAGTTCATGCTGGTTGATCCCAAAACAAGGGCTCTTGTTTCTCATATGCAGCAAATCGTAGATTCAGGCAAAGTATTCTTAAAAGAACAGATAAAGCCTGAAATGCATGCATCAGTGGTTGAAGTAGGTACAAAAATATGCCGTGATATCCATGAGGCGCGTGATGAAGTTACGAGTCTTCGCTCTAACCTGGCTTCACTTGCAAAGGAAGCGGGATTCAGAATAGCGGCTTCCGGCACTCATCCGTTTACTCACTGGAACGAAGTTTCAATCACAGACCATCCGCGTTATCACGAAATTGTAAATGAAATGCAGGAAGCGGCACGCGCAAACCTGATATTCGGGCTGCATGTGCATGTCGGGCTTCCAAACCGCGAAGTCGGTATTCAGATAATGAATGCTGTAAGATATTTTATTCCTCATATCTTCGCTCTTTCAACAAACTCGCCTTTCTGGCTTGGAAGGAATACTGGATTTAAATCTTACCGCGTAAAAGTATTTGATAAATTCCCAAGAACAGGTATCCCTGATTATTACGATACCGTTACGGAATTTGATAATTACGTCAATCTTTTAATTAAAACCAATTGCATAGATAACGGCAAGAAGATCTGGTATGATATCAGGCTTCATCCGTATTTTAATACTCTAGAGTTCCGCATGTGTGATATACCAATGAGGGTTGATGAAACTATCTGCCTGGCAGCGCTGATGCAGGCTGTTGTTGTTAAGCTATACAAGCTGATGAGGCAGAACCTCGGTTTCAGGATATACCGCCGTGCGCTGATAAACGAGAACAAATGGCGCGCTGCGCGTTACGGTACTGAAGGTAAGCTTATTGATTTTGGCAAGCAGGAAGAAGTGGATTTTAAAATTCTTGCTATGGAGCTTATCTCATTTATAAGTGATGTTGTTGATGATCTTGGAAGCTGGGAAGAAGTGAATTACATATTGCAGATGCTGCAAAACGGAACCGGCGCAGACAGGCAGCTTTCAAAGTGGGATGGAACCCAGGAAGGCCTTAAAAAAGTGGTAGATTATATAATAGATGAAACACATTTAGGTTTAAGCTGATAAAAATTTAATAATAATAATATAAAAATACATTTTACTTAATGGATCAAATGCATACAGTTGTTGATTTTGATAAAGAACTTTCTGAGGGTGCACATAATGCGATAGTTGTTTGTTTAAGGCTTCAGCCGGAAGAAAGAATTACTATCATAACCGATAATGAATCCCTTGAAATAGCTTCATCACTCGTTGCCGAAGTGAATAAAGTAGGCGCTGAGTGCAGCTTAATGGTAATTGAAGATTATGCTTCGAGGCCTCTTAAAAACATGCCGCAGCCGATACTTGATGACCTCGCGAAGTCACAGGTAAGTATATTCTGCGCAATTGCCCATACGGGCGAGCTTCGCTCAAGAATTGATATGACCGAAGTTGTTGATAAGCATAAGATACGCCACGGGCATATGGTGAATATCAACAAGCAGATAATGCTCGAAGGAATGCGCGCTGATTTTCTGAAGGTTGATGAGCTTTCACAGAAGCTTATAGAAAAAGCAAGGAAGGCGAAGATTATTACTATTAAGAGTCCGGCTGGAACAGATATGGTAAGTGAATTTTCGCATGACCTTAAATGGCTTAAAACCAGCGGAATAATTTCAGTGGAAAAATGGGGCAACCTGCCCGGCGGTGAAATATTTACTTCACCAAAAAACTGCAATGGTGTATTTGTTGTAGATGGAGTAGTAGGGGATTACCTCTGCCAGAAATACGGCGATATAAAAGATACACCGCTGAAGATATGGATTAAGGATTCACGCATCACAAAAATGGAATGTTCTAACAAAGAGCTGCTTGAAGAGTTCACTGCTTACACTATGACTGATGAAAACAGCAACCGTGTTGGCGAATTTGCAATCGGCACCAATATTGCATGCAAACATGTTATCGGTCATATTTTACAGGATGAAAAATTACCAACTATTCATATAGCTTTTGGCCATCCGTATTCAGCACACACAGGCGCAGACTGGCAATCAACAACTCACATTGACTGTGTTAGTGTGGATTGCAGCATCTGGCTGGATGACGAACAGGTAATGGATAACGGAAAATTTCTGATATAAGTTTTTTATTTTCCATTAATTCCAACATTACAAAAGGTGCAATGCACATAAAAAAATGAGACTCCACATCATTAGCTTACTTTTAAGCACAGCCCTGTTTTTAAGTTTCAATGGATGCAAAAAAGACGATACATCTGTAAATAATAATACGAATAATTCACCAACAGTACCTGTAAATCCTGTTCCGGCAGATAGTTCAACAGGAATAGATGACAGCTCTGACGTATTATTAAGCTGGGAAAGCACTGACCCGGATATAAATGATACACTTAAGTTTGATGTTTTTGTCGGTTCATCGCTGCCTATAAGCGAAATACCCATAGCTGCAAATCTTCTGACCCCGCAGTACAACCTTGGAATGCTTCCTTTTCCCGGTTCTACTTATTATTGGAAGATAAAAGCTAAAGATAATCACGGTGCTTCTGTTACAGGAGAAATATGGGAGTTTACGATCAGAACAAGACCGTAAACCAGTAAAACCATAAACCAATAAAACCATAAGCCAGAAAGACCATAAACTAATTAAAGAATTTGGTTCCGGAAATTAGGAAAAAATACAATGCGGAATTCACCCAGGAAAAGTATGAGGCATTTGTTAATGACCTTAATACAGCTTATGAATTTCCTATAGAATTCCGCATTGCTGAAACGCCTATATTCATAGGCAAGGAATTCAAGAACGAGATCCTTACCGCCGCAAATATGATAACGGATTATCTAATGAGCGCGGAGTATCAAAAGATCTCTATGAATGCTATCCCCAAAGGTATGGAAGTGCCCAATGACCCAGGTTACCCTGCAATGATGGCAATTGATTTTGCGATATGCAAAGATGAGAACGGTAAGTTAATTCCAAAGCTTATTGAGCTGCAGGGATTTTCTTCGCTCTTCTTTTATGAATTGCTGCAGAACTATATGTTCAGAAAGCATTTTAATATTGATGAACGTTACGGCGGCCTGCTGAATATCCATAAACCTGATGAATATCTTGATATCCTGAAACGTGTTGTTCTTGGTGATTCTGCCCCGGAAAATGTTATACTCCTTGAAATTGAACCTGACAAACAGAAAACAAGAATAGATTTTGAATGCTGTTATACATATATAGGTGTTAAGCCTGTTTGCCTGACAGATATCACCAAAGAAGGCAAAGACCTTTATTATATGCTCAACGGAAAGAAAACTAAAATAGAGCGTATATATAACAGGGTAATATTCGATGAGCTTGAAAGAAGAAAAGACCTGAAATCCGCATTCAGCTTTCAGGATGAGCTTAATGTAACCTGGGTGCCGCATCCCAACTGGTTTTACAGGATAAGCAAGTATTCACTTCCTTTTTTAAAAAATAAATACGTACCTGAAACAAGGTTCCTGAGTGATGTTGAAAATTATCCCGCCGACCTGGAAAATTATGTGCTTAAGCCTCTTTTCAGCTTTGCCGGGCAAGGCGTAATTTTTGATGTGACAAAAGAAGCCCTTGATGGAATTACAGACAGAACAAACTACATATTGCAGAAAAAAATAAATTATGAGCCTGTTATAGAAACTCCCGACCAGCCTGCCAAGGCTGAGCTGCGCTTATTATTCGTTCATGATAACGGAAAGCCCTATCTTGTAAATAACCTGGTACGCTTAAGCAAAGGCAAGATGATGGGCGTTGATTTCAACAAGGAAAAGACCTGGGTTGGCTCAAGTCTTGCATATTTTGAGCATTTGTAGAATCTAATCACGAAATACACCATTTTCATTAATTCTGTCAATTAAATATGAAATTTCAAGAGGTTTTTTCCAGTTTCTATGTATCATTCGATGACAATTAGAACATACAGGAATTACATTATCTAAAGCATCATCAATTTTACGAGTTAAATCTTCATCTTCATATTTAAAAATTGGTTTAACATGATGAATTTCAATAAACAATTTACCTAAAGCAACACCATAAAACTTAGAAAAATTAAAATCGCATGTATGACAATCAATTGAATCATCAGTATTTTTAAATTTGTCAATAGCCTTTTCTCTTAGCAAAGTTGATCTTTCGTAAACTGAAACTTCTGTAATTTTCTTTATACCTTCTTGAATTAAAATATTCTCATCAAAAACTTCTATAGCTTTTTTATCAGTTTCAGCATTATTTTCAAGTTCAATAAATGCACTTTCTAAATCAGAATATTCAAAATCATTAACAAGTAAATATTTTACTATATCAGAATTATTTTTTAGATGTAATATGCCAGCATCAGTTATCTTATATTTTTTTTCGGTATAATCATAGTCAGCCAAACCATTTAAAGTATTATGCGATTTTAAATTTCTTACTTTTTGGGAAAATTTAGTATCATTTCTACTTGGATTTCTTTCTAAATCTTCAGGTGGTGGTTTTAATATAGAAGTTAATTTATCTATTAAAGTAGTAGTATCAATCATACCATCCGGTTGAATGTTCATTAAAAATAAACTTGGTAAGATTAATTCTTTTTCAGGAATCCGTCTAGTCATAATTTTTAATTATTAAATGTTTAGTGTTAGGATTATTTCTATTTTTAAAACTTACTAGATATCTTTTGTCAAACGATGTTATATGTAGGCCTTTGCCTTCATATAATGAAACTATAAACTCTGTATTTTTTATTACGAGCATCCATTTAGCCTTGCAGTTTTTAATAAATAAATTTGCTAATCTGATATGCTCTTCTTTTCCAAAAACATTTTTTGTATATGTGCTAAACTCACTATCATAAGGTGGATCTAAAAAAACAAAATCATTATTTGATGGCTTAAATTTTAATATAAAATCTTCAAAATCAAGACTTGTAATTTTTGTTTTACTTAAATGGTTTAAAAAATCCTTTTGCCTAAAATAATTTAATTTTTTGTTAAAGTCTTTTCTATTATACTGAATACCTCCATAAGGTACATTAAATTCACCTTTAGAATTATATCGAAACATTCCACTATATGCTTGATTCCTAATAAAATAAAAAATTACTGTTTGTACAGTTCTATTTAATTGATAGAAATTTGAATTGTTATATAAATGCCTAAAATGCATATAAAATGCACTTTTTAATGCTGTCTCAATATTCTGCAATAAATCAAAATCTATAACATCGTTTCCGTCATCTTCAATTTTTGATAAATTATTAATCTTAGAAGTTAAGTTTTTATTTAGTTCAAATAGGAAGTTTTCAATATTCATATTAAAGAAACTGCCTTTGAGTAAATCCTTAAACTCAAAATTATGTTCCAATATAAATTGAGTTATTTTGTCTTTTAACTTTATCAAATTTTTTTCTATGTGATAAGATCTATAAAGTTGTATGAAAAAATTATTATTATTTCTTACAATTTCTTCTAGAGCTTTCCAATTCTCAATAATCTTAATAAATAGATTAAAGAATAGTTCATTATTTTTCTTTGCTAATTCCAAATACAAGTTAATTAGCTCGTCTGATTTGTCATTTATAAAATAATTTTTAGCTTTTACTGCAAAGTAAACTGCACCACCACCAACAAAAGGATCATAAAAGTTTTCAATTTGTTTTGGTAATTGAGGTAAAATATAGTTAAGCTCAGAATCTTTTCCGCCAGGCCATTTTATAATAGGTGTAAGCCTTTTTTCCTTATTGTAATATGATACATTATAGTTTATTAAACTCAATGTTTCAAGTTCATCATAAGAATTATTCGTAATTCCATTACTTTTAATAAGCTTCATTTAGTAAGATAAAAATAGAATATGTTTTTTACAGTATAGTTTTTAATATCTTAACTTAAAAATTCTAAGCAAAATTTTTAAATTGTTTTTAAATTGATTGCTTGGTATTTTTGTGCTCTAAATTTTGTAAAAAACAGACAATATGAGCCATAAAATGAAATTTTTTGCAGTTTTGCTGGTTTTTTGTGGTTTTTCATTCAATTCTAACGCCCAATTACTGCCCAGTTTTGCATTTGCAGGGGGAGTAACCGCCGGGTGGCATTTTAATCCCGTAAAAAATCTGAACACAGAGCTGAAAAACGCAGGATTTCCTGAATTTTCTGAAAATGGTTTTTTAACTCTGGGCGGCGGTGGATTTATTGATCTGCCGATGAAGGATAATTTTTTAAGGATTGGCGGCTTTGGAAACGGTTTTTCTTCCAAAATTTCAAAGCAGGTTAATGATACATTAAAAAAAGACGCTAATTATTCAATGGGGCAGGGCGGCTTCAGCCTTGAATACATCATTCCCATCAGCAAAATTTTTGATATTTCATTCGGTTCACAGTTTTCAACGGGCACACTCAAGCTTGAGCTCTATAAATACGGGAATGACCTTGGAAACTACAGTACAATTTCAAACGTATTTGGTTCAAACGGCTCTTCATCAGATATTTCGCACACATTTAAATCACGTTTCTTTACTGTTCAGCCGCAGGTTGGTGTTGGTATCATGCTGAGAAAATTCATGTACCTTAAGATTGACTGCGGTTACCAGCTTGGCGCTCAGAATACCTGGAGAGTAGATAATGATGTTGAAGTAAAGGATTTTCCAAAAGGTATAGAGACAAAAGGCCTGGTAATTAATGTAGGGCTTAACTTCGGATTATTTATAAGGGATTAGATTATTCCCCTCTTGAGAGGGGAGGAATTTCGTGAAGCGAAATGGAGGGGTGTGTTAATTAAAAATCAGATTATACCATATAACTCCAAACTGGTAGATACTGCCAGGAAGCTTAGGAAGCAGGGAATTTATTCTGAAGTCTTATTATGGAAAGAGCTGAAAGGTAAAAAACTGGGTTATGATTTTCACAGACAAAAGCCTATAGACGAATAAATTGTTGATTTTTACTGCAGTAAGTTATCACTGGTAATAGAAATAGACGGTAACAGTCATGATGAAAAGGAAAAATATGATGCTAAAAGACAAAACAGACTTGAAGAATTTGGACTAACAGTATTAAGATTTAAAGATCACGAAGTTACAAAAGATGTAAAATTGGTTATTACAAAAATTTTAACGTGGATAAAGGAACACACCCCGTCCCGGTAAACCGGGCCACCCCTCTTTTTAGAGGGGAATAAGAAATGAAAAACATACTTGTTACCGGCGGAGCCGGTTTTATTGGTACAAACTTTGTCTATTATATAACCTCTAAAGGTTATAATGTCACGGTTCTTGATAAGCTCACCTATGCGGGAGGAAAAGACAATCTTGAGCCTCTTATTGCTGAAGGCAAAGTTAAATTTATCGAAGGCGATATCTGTGATAAAGATATTGCTGTTAAGTCGCTTAAAGGCTCTCAATCTGTAATTCATTTTGCGGCTGAAAGCCACAACACCCGCAGCGAAACCGACCCTGACCTTTTTTACCGCACAAATGTTGAAGGCACAAAAGTAATGCTTGAAGCCGCGTTTGAAAACGGAATCGAGAAATTCATCCATATATCTACCGATGAAGTTTATGGCTCTATTGCCGATGGTTATTTTGCTGAAGGCGATAAACTCATTGGCGATAGCCAGGCAACTTCCGCGTATTCAAAATCAAAATCACAGGCTGATGACCTTGCAATGGAATTCGGAAGAAATTACCCTGTGATAGTCTTAAGGCCCACAAACAATTTCGGCCCGTGGCAGTATCCTGAAAAAGCGCTGCCTAGATGGATATCAAATATCCTGCTTGGTGATAAGATCCCCTTATGGGGAGAAGGCCTGCAGGTGCGTGACTGGCTTTATGCGCCGCTGACATCGGAATGCCTTGAGTTCTTACTCAATAAAGGCGAAGCAGGAAATGCGTATAATGTCGCAGCAAACCATAACCCTGAGATCACAAACCGCCGGGCTGCTGAATGGATATGTGAAATGCTTGGAGTAAACAAAGATGAATGGATAAGCTACATTCCTGATCCAAGACCCAACCATGATTTCCGCTACGCTTTAAATGTAGATAAGATAACCAAGCTTGGCTTTAAGCCGGCAGTTGATCCTTATGCTCAGTTCAAAGCCACAGTTGAGTGGTATAAAGCCAATGAACAGTGGTGGAAAAAACGCAAGGAAGAAGCTGAAAGTATATATAAATAACCGGCAAACAGTTTAAACTGTTGCAGGTATTTGATACCAGATACAAGGAAATACAGAATTCTAATTTCACTAATACACTACCAGAAGGAAAACAATAAATGAGTGAAGTATTAAGAGAAAAAATCAAGCAGAAAAAAGCCAAGATCGGTATTATCGGACTGGGATATGTCGGTTTACCTCTTGCAATAGAGTTCGCAAGAAAAGGATTTAATGTACACGGCGTTGATCTTGACCAGAATAAGATCAAGCTTATACAGCAGAAAAAGAATTATATAAAAGATGTTATCAATAAAGATTTCCTTTACGCAATAAATAATAACCTTTTTACAGCTTCAGCAAATTATGATAAAATAGGCGACCAGGAAATTATCTTCATTTGTGTGCCTACCCCGGTTACTGATAATAAAACTCCTGATATTTCTTTTATAATGGATTCCACACAGGAAATTTTCAAAAGGATGAAAAGGCACACCCTGATAATATTAAAAAGCACAACATTCCCCGGCACCACCGAAGATTACGTCCAGCCGCTGCTGGAATCAAAAGGGTGGAAATGCGGCAAAGATTATTACCTCTCATTTTCACCTGAAAGGGTTGACCCAGGAAATAAAGTATATAATACCGGTAATACCCCGATAGTAGTCGGCGGGGTAACTAAAAAATGCCAGGAGCTTTCTGTGATGATAATGCAGGAAGTTGCCACAAAAGTACACCAGGTATCTTCACCCAGGGCCGCTGAAATGGAAAAGCTGCTTGAAAATATTTTCCGCAGCGTGAATATAGCGCTGGTGAATGAGCTTGCAAGGCTTTGCGACAGGATGGGAAATGTGAATATCTGGGAAGTAATAGAAGCTGCCGCAACCAAGCCATTTGGATATATGCCATTTTACCCCGGTCCGGGGATCGGCGGGCACTGCATACAAATAGACCCGTACTATCTTGACTGGGCTGCAAAACAATATGACTTCCACACGAATTTTGTTGAGCTTGCAGCTGAATCCAATGAAGAGATGCCCTTTTATGTAAGGGATATGGTTATGAGAGAAATTGCCAATGCGCCGGTTAAAGCCGCTGACGCCAATGTATTGATACTTGGCACCACATTCAAGCGCGATGTTGAAGATCCCAGGAATTCACCGGCAATAAAGGTAATAGAGCTGCTCTATAAAGAAGGAATTCAGAACATCAATTTCCATGACCCGTATATGAGAAATATAAGGCTGATGGATAAGATATTCCGCGTTCAGGAGCTTAATGAAAAGCTGCTTAAAGAAGCTGATGTTACTGTTATAGTAACAGATCATACTACATATGATTATGAATGGATAGTCGCTTTTTCAAAAAGGGTTATCGATACAAGGAACGCGACAAAGAAGCTGAAATTGAACAGGGAAAAGATAACGCTTCTTGGCGCTAACACTTTTAAGATCAGCTAGCTGAATATTAATTGACCAGAACAAAAAAGAAGATCATATCCGTTGTAGGGGCAAGGCCTAATTTTATGAAGCTTGCCCCTATTGAACGGGAGCTTAACAAACACAAATCCCTTTTCAAACATTTAATAGTACATACAGGTCAGCATTATGACCACAGGCTTTCAAAGGTATTTTTTAAGGATCTGGACCTGCCAGAACCGGATATTTATTTAGGTGCAGGCTCAGGCTCTCATGCAGAGCAGACCGCGAAAATTATGACTGAATTCGAAAAGGTCGTGTTAAAAGAAAAGCCTGATCTTGTTATTGTTTTCGGCGATGTAAATTCTACTATAGCCTGCGCGCTTGTATGCTCAAAGATACATCACGGCAGCGGTACAATCCCTATAGCGCATGTTGAAGCAGGCCTCCGCAGCTTTGATAACACAATGCCTGAGGAAATTAACCGAATTGTAACCGATGCTCTTTCTGAAATGCTTTTTATAACTGAGCGTGCCGGTGTTGATAACCTGTTGAAAGAAGGAGTTAAAAGAAACAGGATATTTTTAACCGGTGATACTATGATAGATTCGCTGGTTCATTTCAGGAAAAAAATAAATTCATCAGAAGTACTGAAGAAGCTTGGAATAAAAAAGCAGAAGTATGTTCTTGCAACAATACACAGGCCGGTGAATGTTGATAACAAAGAAAATCTTGCAAAGATCATATCAATTTTTGAAGGAATATCCCATTCAGCCCGCACTAATGATCCCGGTATAAAAATCGTTCTCCCCATTCACCCCCGAACGCTTAAGATGGCGGAGAAATTCGCACTTCTTAAAAAGCTTGAAGGAATTAATAACATAATAATTACTGAACCCGCCGGGTATACAGATTTTATAAAGCTTTTAACTGATTGTAAATTCGTAGTTACTGATTCAGGCGGCATTCAGGAAGAAGCAACTTTTTTGAAGATTCCCTGTTTAACATTAAGAGAGTCATTTGAGCGCCCGGAAACACTAAAATTGGGTTCAAATACTTTGTGCGGATTAAGTGAAAAGCTGATAATTAAGAAAACAGCGGAAATATTTAAGGGAAAATACAAAAAAGGGAAAATACCTCATTTAATGGACGGAAAAGCAGCTGTCAGAATAGTAAAAGTTATAAAAACCCGCCTCTTTTAGACCACCACAAAAGATTACATTATTGTATTTTCTATCTTTTAAAAAAGAATTAACTTTAAATTACGGGAAATTATTTTTCCCCGAAGCGGAATTTAAGCTAAAGTTAATAAAACCACTAGTTTTTGGAAGAAAAAAAGTATTATTTTTTCTCTGATGTGCATCTGGGTTTCCTGGGAAAAGATGAAGAAAAACAAAAGGAAAGGAAACTTGTAAGTTTTCTTGAAAGTATAAGGTTAAATGCCCGCGAAATTTTTATTGTAGGCGATCTTTTTGACTGCTGGATAGAATACAGAAGAGCTGTTCCAAAAGGGTTTTACAGAACCCTTGCGAAGCTGAATGAAATTGTTGAGCAGGGTATTAATGTAAATTTTTTTTCCGGGAACCATGATTTTTGGCTAAATACATATCTCCGTGATGATGTTGGACTGAAGCTTTACAGTGACTCACTTGAAACTGAGCTTGACGGGAAAAAATTCTTCATTACTCACGGCGACGGGCTTTCAAAAGGAGATACGGGTTATAAGATAATTAAAAAGATTCTCCGCAGCCCGGTTAATCAGTTCCTGTATTCACTTGTTCATCCCGATATCGGTCTTTGGCTGGCACAGGGTTCATCAAAAAAATCAAGGCTTCATACTGATGACAGGCAGAGAGTAATAGAAACATATCCTGAGAGCAGTAAAACAGGTTCACATGGTTCAGGCGGTATGCGTGATTTTGCATCGGGTAAAATAGGAGAAGGCGCAGATTTTGTTGTAATGGGGCATATTCATAAACCCCAGTATATAGAGCTTAAAAATAATGGCAGGGTTGGTTATTATATAACCCTGGGCGACTGGATCAAAAATTTTACGTACGGCTCATATTCAAACGGAATATTTGAGCTTAAAAAATTTGAATAAGAAAATCAGAGGATTTAAACCATAGATGTTCGGCGGAAAAAAGAAAAACGAAAATAACAGCAGGATAACAAAGTCTTCAGAACGCGAAGAGTATTTTAATAACCGCGATTTCAGAAGGAATATGATGAACAAAAAGAAACGTTCATCAAAAAGAAAGCTTAGCATTTTTGCCCTATTCTTAATTATCATATCTGTATTAGTAATTTCATATGGCGCGTTTCTTTTTAACGGGCTGCCGCCGCTTTCGAGCCTCGAAAATCCCAAAACTGACCTCGCGACAAAGATCTACTCCGAAGACGGCGAGCTTATTGACCAGCTATTTATAGAAAACAGGACTATTGTTTCAATCGATGCTATTCCGAAAGATCTCATCAATGCTGTAATTGCAACTGAAGACAGGAAATTTTATAAACACTGGGGTGTTGATGTTGACAGGATTATAAAGGCAATGGTGAAAAATGTAATGTCCTTTTCGGTAAAGGAAGGGGCAAGCACAATAACCCAGCAGCTTGCAAGAAATCTTTACAGGACAGAAATTGGCCAGGCAATATCCATGACCAGAAAGCTTCGCGAAGCTATAACTGCCGTACAGATAGAAAAAACTTATACAAAGGAAGAAATTCTGCTTCTGTATCTTAACCAAGTATATTTCGGCAGGGGTGCATACGGAGTAGAAGCAGCCGCTAAAACATTTTTTGATAAATCAGTTACTGATCTTACGCTTGATGAGTGCGCAATGCTAGTCGGAATGGTAAAGAACCCCTCAGGCTTTTATGACCCGATAGAAAATCCTGAAAACTGCCTTGATCGCAGAAATATTGTTCTGAACAATATGCAGGAAGAAGGCTACATTACAAAGGAAGTTTATGAGCTGGCCAAAAATGATCCCATCAAGGCGCAGCCAAGAACTATACAGAAAAAATCAACAGGACTCGGCGGTCAGTTCAGCGAATATGTAAGGCAGGTACTTGAAAAAAAATCAGAGAAGTACGGTTTTAATATTTACAGGGATGGCCTTATTGTTACAACTACGCTGAATTCACGCATGCAAAAGCATGCTGTTGACGCAGTTACCAACCAGCTTAAGGATTTTCAGCGTTCATTTAATTCCACCTGGAACTGGAAGGGTAATCGCCAGTTGCTCAATGAATCCGTTGAAAAATATATTAAACAAAGCGATGAGTATAAAAAAGCGAAAACAGACCAGGACCGGCAGAGAATTTTCAATAAGCTTAAACAGGATAATGAGTTCGTAGAAAAAGTTAAAGAGCGTGAAATAGCCGTCCAGGTTGGTTTTGTTGTGATCGATCCTAAAACCGGCGAAATTAAAGCTATGGTCGGACAAAATCCGAATTATCCCTTTAAATACGGGCTTAATCATGTTACACAGATAAAGCGTCAGCCGGGTTCATCATTTAAACCATTTGTTTATACCACTGCCATAGAAAACGGGTATTCGCCCGCATACACAATTTCAAATGATCCGCTCAAAGTTGTTATCGGCGGCCAGACATGGGCACCCAAAGGCGGCGGAACCGGCGGAATGGTTTCACTGCGCGATGGTATCACTCACTCAATAAACGTAGTTGCTGTGAGAACAGCTATGGAAATTGCGCCGATAGACCAGGTAATAAAGCTTGCGCATAAGATGGGAATTAATTCAGAATTACCAAATGTGCTTTCACTTTCACTGGGCGTAGGCGAAGTATCACCGCTTGAAATGACAAGCGCGTACGGTGTTTTCCCAAATGAAGGAATATGGGTTGAGCCTCATGCAATTTTAAGAATTGAAGACCGTTACGGCAATATAATAGAAGAGTCAATTCCTGAAACAAGGGAAGTAATAAGCGAAGGTGTTGCATACATGATGAGCGATATGATGGAAGATGTAGTGAACGATGGTACTGCTGCATCAATAAGGAACTGGTTCAACAGGCCTGCAGCCGGTAAGACGGGTACTACACAGGATTACACCGATGCCTGGTTTGTCGGATTCACGCCGCAGCTTGTGGCAGGATGCTGGCTTGGATTTGATGACCCGCGCATAAAATTCGGCGGCGGATACGGACAGGGCGGCAGAGCCGCTGCGCCGATTTGGGGCAGGTTTATGAAATATGTTTATGATGACCCGCAAACAACAATGGAATTGAAGTATTTTGAAATGCCCCCTGATGTTGAGGAGGCTAATATATGCACTGTTACCGGATTGCTTGCAAATGAAACCTGCCCGGCATATAATGACCTTATTCTGAAAAGGAACACGGGCCGAAGATGCTCAATGACTCATGCTTTTACACCAACGGAAGGTACTGAAACAACAGGTGAACCTCCGCCGGGAAGTATAGGGTTTTAAAACTCTGATAATTTTAAATTACGGATAATTCAATTCTAATGGGCGTGTTCTCCGCTAAGTTCGCCTTTTTTCATTTCTGATTTCAAATAAAACGTGCCTTTTATTACTATTTCCTCACCGTTTTTCAGTTTATCAATCTGGAATATATTTATACTTCTTAAGCCAAACCAATCAACTTAAAAGTAATATTTAGTAATTACAAAGTCTTTTTCAATAAATAATTGACATATGTAATTCCATCAATAATTTCAGACAACGATTTTTTACTTTTTTCCACTAATTCCAAGAACTTTTTGTTATCATTGAAATCTACATATAAATTTTCATAATTCAATTCATAAATTCTGCCAGTTTTACTAATACTATAATAGTACTTTTTATATTCTCCATACCTAAAATGCTTATGCATCTGGAAATATATAATTAAACCTGATGTATCTATAATTGTAAAAGACCCATACAATTGTTCAATTTCCGGTGCTTCATATAATCTTTGTTTAAGAGTATCTACTCTATAATTTAATGTACTAAAATTAATATAGTGGATACTTTTTGAACATACCGGTAATGAAAGGAAAAAAACGAATATAATACATATTGTGTGTTTGAACATATTAAAAATGTTTAATAATTTATTGTTATTTTCTAAATGTCATTTGTCAATGTTCATGCTCTCCCAGTTCACCTTTTTTAAGCTCAGATTTTAAATAAAAGGTTCCTTTAGTAACGATATATTCGCCTTCTTTTAATTCTTCCAATGGAAATATCTGGATAAATTTATCGTCTGAAACACCGGTGTTTACAATTATCTTTTTGAAGACAATACCTTTTTTGTGTTCCTCTTTACCTGCTTTATCGTTTTTTCCGGCTTCTTCTTTATGTTCTTCTTCACTGTGTTCATCTTCTTTGTGCTCATCATGATCTTCGATTTCTTTTATCTCGTCGGTTTTTACGAAAATATACTTACTCTCACCTTCTGTTTCAATTGCAGAAATTGGCACCGCAAGAACACTTTCCTGCTTAACATATATCTTAGCAGAAACAAACATATTGGGCAGTAACTTCTCATTTTTGTTGTTAATGGCTACCCTTACTTTTACCGTACGCTTTGCATCATCAAAGACCTTATTTACAAAAATTATTTGTCCTTCATAAACTTCATAAGGATCAACTGATACATCCAATGTTACTTTCTGCCCCGCTGAAACATACGGCAGATCCTGTTCAAAAACATTTAGATCTACAAATACAGTAGAGGTATTAATTATATGGAACATATCGCCGGAAGGCTCAACATACTGTCCGACAGATACATTTCTTTCTATTATGTTACCTGAAATAGGCGCGGTAATTGAATAATACCTTTGTAAATTAGCTACAGTATCTTCATATATATTATCAAACCTGTTCTTGGATATCCTGTAACTGCTTAATTTTTCCTCTAATGTTTTATAATCTGCCAGCGCCTTTTTATATTTTGATTCAAGTTCATTTAATGTTTTTTTTGAGCCTATGTTATCGCTGTTAAGCTTTAACTGTCTTTCGTATTCTCTTTTTGAATATTCATATTCATTCTTAGAATTTATATATTCAACCTGAACATCTATAAGCTGCGGGTTTTCTATTACAGCCAGAGTTTGACCGGCTCTGACATATGAACCCTCTTTAACATAAATTTTCCTTACCCTACCCGGAATAATGCTCCCTACTTTTGATTCCTGGTCAGGGTTTATCACAACTTCGCCGTTTACCTTAATGTAACCCGATATATTTTCAAGAGCAAGCTTTTCGCTTTCAATGCCCATTAATTTTATCTGATCATCAGTTAAAGCAACCTCGCGGGTTTCATTCTCTTCAGAATGGTTTTCTTCTTCAGGCTTCGTATCACCCTGCTCCTTATTACTATCGCCACAGCTCTGAATTACCATTGCTGCGATAATAAACATAAGAGTTATTATAATTCCTTTTAGTTTGATTATTATATTCATAATTATTTCATTTTTGGATTACATAATAGAATGCTATTTATGATTATGTCCATCCCCTTCTTTATGGTCATGTCCATCGTCTTTTTTATTTTCATTTTTTGTATCTGCCTCTTTTTTCTTGCTTTCCTCTTTTGTACAGCCTGGAATTACCAATGAACCTGATAAGATACAAAGAATTAAAAATAATTTTAATTTTGTCATTTTATTTCTCCCGCAATAAGTTTTTCTAATTTATAAATAGAAGCGTAATAGCTGAATAATGATCTAAGGTATTGTGTCCGTGTTTCATAAACTATCTGTAAAGCCTGTAAATATTCCACATAATCAATTGCTCCCTCTATGTAGCTTATCTTAGCCTGTCTTAATATTTCATCTGTCTCCGGCATAGCTTCCGTATGGAAAAATAAAGACTCCCTTAACCCGTTTTCAAATTCTTCAAATGTACGGTTAACATCATTTTCAATTGTTCTTTTTATATTTATTTCTTCATTTGAAGCAATATCCAGTTCATAACCTGCTTCCTTTATATTACCGGTCTCTTCCCACCAGAACCATAATGGTACACCCAAGCCAAACTCAACACCCCAGAAACCGGCATCATTTCCAATTTTCTGTGTGTAATATTTGAAAGAAAATTTGGGAAGCAATTCAGACCTGGTTAATGATAATTTATTACTGAACTTTTCCCTTTGATATTTATTTATTTTCAGATCAGGATTATTTGATAATGCTGCTTTTTTTATTTCTTCTTTATTAAGTATAATTTCCCTGAAAATAAGCTCATCAGTTGGCACGAAATTGAAATAAGTAACATTCGTCAGTTTCTTAAGCTCTGACCTGGCTTTTATTATTTCTGACTCAATATTCTTGATCTCGTTCTCAAATTTTATCTTATTTACCTTAGCGCCTAATACTTCCAGGTTACTTGTTGCGCCTGCGTCATATTTTCTTTCCGCTGTAAAAAGGAAATCATCATATATTTTGAGATTTTCGCGGGCTGTTTCAAGCATTTTGATGTTTAAGATCAAGCTTAAATATGCATTTTCAACTTCATTTTTTAGATTAATGGCAAGTTTATTTAACTCCTGCCTGGAAATTTCTACCTGTGAACTTTGAACATCATTACGTAGAAAGTAATTTGTTGGAAATTCCATTTCCTGCAGAATACCAATTTTCCTTGATTCAAAGTTTTTTATATTTCCTTTAATTCCTTCGAACTCAATAAATAACTCAGGACGAGGTATATTAAACGATTTAAGCTTTATCGCTTCTTCTTTTTTTATGTTTAATTTAGCTGTCTTAATTTCCTGATTATTTTCTATAGCTATTTTAACAACTTCATTCATGCTGAATTTCTGTGAATAAACTGAATGCTCGTTGATTTCCAATATCAGAAAAGCCAAAAACAATAATTTTAATAGTTTCATGATAAATAATTATTTAAAATTCAACAGCCTTAAACTGTTTATGATTACTAAAATTGTAACGCCTACATCAGCAAAGATAGCCATTACTAGGTTGCTTAATCCCATTACTGCTAGCACGATAAATAAAAATTTTGTACAAATTGCAAAAATAGTGTTAATTTTGATGGTTTTTATAGTCTTCCTGCTTAACCGTATTAAAAATGGAATTAAATTGAGGTTATCATTCATTAAAGCTATATCTGCTGTTTCTATGGCAATATCCGAACCGGCTGAACCCATTGCTATCCCTATATTGGCAAGTGCAAGCGCAGGTGCGTCGTTTACACCATCACCTACCATAGCCACATTTCCATACTGGTTGATAAGTTTACTTATCTCATTTGATTTCCCTTCCGGTAGTAACTGGCTCCTTAAGTCAGAAATTCCCACTGATGAGCCGACAAAGTTAGCTGCCTTATCATTGTCGCCTGTCATCATTACCGGTACTACTTTCAGTACTTTAATTTCATCTATTGCATTCTTACTGTCACTCTTAATTTCGTCCGAGACTGCAATAATGCCCTCTACAGTATTATCATTACTTAATACAAGGGCAGTTTTTCCCTGTTCCTGCAGTCTTTCCACTACTTTAACAATGTCCTGCTTTACAGTATGCTCTTCAGCTACAAACTTCAGACTTCCCAATACATGGTGAGCATCTGAACAGACAATGCAATCTCCTTTAACGCCTTTTCCTAAAACAGCCTCAAAATTTTTAACCTTATGAAAATCAATGTTCTCTTCATTTGCTTTTTCAATAATACTATGAGCAATGGGATGCTCTGAAAAGACCTCAAAACCAGCAGCACAAGCAATTAATTCTTTTTTTGAAAAACCATTAAGCGGAATGATGTCACTTACAATAGGTTTTCCATATGTAATAGTTCTTGTTTTATCCAGGGCAATTGCCTTAATTTTTCCTATATCTTCAAGATACTTTCCGCCCTTAACTAATATTCCTTTAGAGGAAGCATTTCCTATTGCTGAATATATTGAAACAGGGGTTGAAATAACCAAAGCACAGGGGCAGGAAATAACCAGAAGAGTTAAACTCATTAACAGCCACTCATTAAAATTACCGTTTAGGAATAAAACGGGAATGAGTATCAAAAATGCCGCAATAACCAATATTGTTGGGGTATAATAAGCTGAGAACGTATTTATAAATCTTTGTGTATCAGACCTGGCTTTTGAAGCCTGGAATGTAAGCTCAATTATTTTCGACAAGGTAGAGTCTTTGGATACCTTAGTTACTTCTATTTCTATATATCCCTGTTTATTAATTGAGCCAGCGAATACGGTATCATCAACTCGTTTATCAACCGGTATAGGTTCGCCTGTAATCATAGATTCATCAATAAATGAAGTGCCTTCAGTAACTGTACCATCCAGGGGAATCTGATCGCCTGGTTTTATGATAACTATTTCTCCTACTGAAACTTCCTGAATCGGCACATCACCTTTGGATTTTATATTGGCGGTTTTAGGTGAGTTATCTATTAAAGACTGAATAGCGGATTTACTTTTTACAATCCCATATCTTTCCATGTATTCACCTAATGTAAAGAGTATAATTACTATAGCAGCCTCAGGATATTGTTTTAAAAAAAACGCACCGCATATTGCGATAAACATGAGTGTATTAATGCTGCGAAAATTAAATTTGACTAAATTCCTGATTCCGCTCCAAATCGTTCTGTAACCAATCGCGATGCTGATTAATCCAAATAATGCAGCTTCAAAAGTATTATTAAAATGAAAATCCAATAGAGACATTATCTCAAAAATCAGAACAAAGAATAATGCTACTAACAAATATTTAAATTTCTTATCTTTTATTAATTCTTTCATATTCAATAAAATAAACCTGATTTTTAAAAACAATTTTTATTCTAAGCTTAGACAGAATACTATTTTCTACTTCAGTTCACTGGTCAACAGATTTATCGTCTATACTATGAAGGTGATCCTGAATTTTGGTGCTTCGTTATAATTCTTTAAAAAAGAAAACTGATAATATTAGAATTAGCATTGTAAAAATGATCTTATATTTTTTTCAAAGTATTTAGAATTAAATTATAAGATATTTCTCAATAACCTCAACAATAATAATACCATCTCCGGAATTTCCGGTATGAGCATGAGATTTAATCTTGTTTATGAAATTATCTGTCTTTTCGTTTTCACAAACAATACTAATAACTGCGATCTTAGAAACACTTTCGCCAAGTTCGGATGAGAAATTACTGTGCAGGATATCCACGTACTTCAAGGCGCCTACCTCGTCGATAACACTTACATACTCTGCCCCTTCTTCCTTAAGGCTGTCTAAAATATCACGCACCTTAAAAGATTTCACAAATGCTTTTATTAATTTCATAAAATTATTTCTTAATATTATTAAAAGATTGGTTCCAATTTTTATAATTTAGCCAGAATCTTTTTTAATTTATTCGAAACTGCTGAAGAAGCGATAATTAAGTCTTTGTCACTAAATATCCTCATTGCAATAGAATAATTTACAGCACAAATACGAATTTGATTGTTTTTCAATTCACGTACAACGATACTAAAGGGAAGCATTAATCCAACATCTTTATCAACAAGTAAAGCTTTATAAGTAATTAATGGATTATATATATTGAAAATTTTATAATTTCCAATTTCCACTTCCAATTTCTTATTTAAAATGTCTCTTAAATCCAACTCTCTCAATACTATGAAATCCTCATTTATTAATTCTTTTTTTAAATTATTCAGTGTTTCTTTAAAAGAGGTCTTAACGAACTTTGTTAAAGTATATTTCATATAAAGTAATTTAACTAACTATAATGTTTCACGTTTTTTTAAATCATTTTTAGGATTTACGTGTTTATTAAATATACCGTAAAGTACGGGTAAAACTATCAGAGTAAGCAAAGTAGAAGAAATTATTCCGCCGATAACAACTGTTGCCAAAGGTCTCTGAACTTCTGCCCCGGCACCCTGTGAAATTGCCATTGGTATAAAACCTAAAGAAGCAACCAGGGCAGTCATCAATATTGGTCTTAATCTGGCTGATGTACCTGAAATTATACGGTCATGTACATTACTTATCCCTTCTTCTTCAAGCCGGTTAAAATAAGCGATCATTACAATTCCGTTCAATACCGCAACACCAAACAATGCAATAAACCCAACACCGGCAGAAATACTGAATGGCATGCCTCTTATAAGCAGTGATATAATTCCTCCTACAATTGCAAACGGAATACCTGAAAATACCAGTAGACCCTGCTTAATGGAATTGAATGCAATAAACAACAGTGCAAAAATAAAGAGCAGCGCAACAGGTACTGCAATAAGCAGCCTGTTAGAAGCGCTTTCAAGATTCTTAAATTGTCCGCCATACTCTATTATATAACCCGGGGGCATTTTGATACTCGAACTGATCTTGCTTTTTAATTCATCAACAAAACTTCCAATATCCCTGCCTCTGACATTTCCCTGTATGACGATCCTTCTTTTCCCGTTATCCCTTGTTATTTCCGCGGGTCCTTCTTTTACTTCGATATCGGCAAGCTCGGAAAGCGGAATTTTAATTCCCGAAGGCGCTGCAACAAGAATATTCCTGATGGAATTCATATCCCTTTTATATTCATCATCATACCTTATCACAATATCAAATTTCCTGTCACCTTCAAATATCACACCCGCCGACTTGCCCGCCATTGAAGTTTCTATAACATCATTAACGTCATCAACATTAATGCCATATAAAGCAATTTTATCCCTGTTTATTTTAATTTGCAGCTGCGGTAAGCCTTCTAACTGCTGAACAGAAATATCTTCTGCGCCGCTTATGGTCGACATGACTTTTGAAACTTCATTGCCGTGTTTTGTTAATACGCTCAGATCATCACCAAATATCTTAACCGCGATATCACCCCTTGCGCCTGATATCAATTCATTGAACTTAAGTTCAATTGGCTGTGTAAAAGATAAGCCTACCCCGGGCACTGCAAGTAATTCTTTTTGTATCTTTTCTACAAGTTCTTCTTTGGTTTTGACTGTTGTCCATTCTTCAATGGGTTTTAATATCACTATTACATCACTTATCTCGGGTCCCATTGGATCGGTTGCAAGCTCAGGCGCTCCGGTTTTGGTTACAACAGTTTTAACTTCTGGGAATTTAGCTTTTAATATCTGCTCGCATTTTGTACCGAGATTAACAGACTCGGTTAAAGAAACTCCCGGTAGCCTTACTATCTGAAATGCAAGGTCGCCTTCATCCAGCTTAGGTATAAATTCAGAACCCAGTTTTGTGAAAGCAAAAAGACTTATAATAAGCATTAAAACAGCAACAGATATAATTACAAACTTATTCTTTAAGGAAAATTCAAGTACAGGCTGATAGAGTCTTTTGATAAAATTAATTATTTTATCAGCAATATTTTCCTTTTCGCTTAAATTTCTTTTTAAGATAAGCGAACACATCATTGGAACATATGTCAGCGATAAAAGCAGTGCCCCGACCAGCGCAAAACCGACAGTAAACGCCATTGGTTTAAACATCTTACCTTCAATCCCGCCTAATGCAAAAATTGGCAGGTAAACAATCAAAATAATAAGAACCCCGAAAATTGCTGATTTAATAATACCGGATGAAGCGTTAAACACAGTTTCATTTAATTCAGATCTTTCAATGGGTTTTTTATTTAAATGTATCTTTGCAGCTACTGTAACAATAACAGATTCAACAATTATTACCGCGCCGTCAACTATCAGTCCAAAATCAATTGCCCCTAGCGACATTAAATTTCCGGATACTTTGAATAAATTCATCATTATCAGTGCAAATAACATTGCAAGCGGTATCACTGATGCAACTATAAACCCAGCACGCAAATTACCCAATAATAAGAACAAAACTAAAATGACGATAACTCCGCCTTCTATGAGGTTTTTTTCTACTGTTGCAATAGTTTTATTAACAAGATCTTCACGGTTATAGAATTCATCTATTGTAATCCCTTCGGGTAAAGAAGGTTTAATATCTTCAATTTTTTCATGAACTCTCCCGGCCACTTCTCGGGAGTTTGCTCCTTTTAACATCATCACAATACCGGTTACAACTTCGCCATTCCCATCCTGTGTAACGGCGCCGACTCTTAAACCTTCTCCATATTCAACATCAGCCAATTGTTTTAAATATACCGGTGTACCGTGGTCGGATTTTACAACAATATTCTTAAGATCGTCCATGCTTTCGATAAGACCGATTCCTCTGATAGAATACTGGTCGGATTGTTTTTCTATAAAACCACCGCCAACATTACTGTTATTATTTATAACAGCCTCATAAACTTCTCTTAGAGTGATATTGTAATTTGTTAATGCACTGGGATTTATGTGCACATGATATTGTTTTTCAAAACCGCCAAAACTGTTTATTTCAGCAACTCCATCAGTACCAAGTAACTGCCGTTTAACTATCCAGTCCTGTATTTCCCTCAATTCGGCATTATTATAAGTGGTATCTTTCGGGTCTATTGGTCTTACAACATACTGATATATTTCACCCAGTCCCGTGCTTACTGGCGCCATTTCGGGTTTACCTAAACCTTCCGGTATGTTTTCTTCGGCATCCTTTAGTTTTTGAAAAACCTGGTTCCTTGCAAAGTATATATCAACCTTATCATCAAAAACGATTGTAACAACAGATATACCGAATTTCGAAATTGACCGCATTTCCACAACATCAGGAATACTTTTCATTGAAATTTCGATCGGGTATGAAATGAATCTTTCTATTTCAGAAGCCGAAAGTGTGGGACTTGAAGTGATTACCTGTATTTGGTTATTTGTAATATCTGGTACAGCGTCAATAGGCAATTGTATTGCGGAATAAATTCCGGCTAAGATCAAAATAAGGATACAAAAGCCCACAACCATTTTTTGCTTTATTGAAAAAGCTATAATTTTATCTATCATTAACTAACATTAACTAATATGAATGAAAATAAGCGCTACGCATCTATTGCGCACACTTCATATAAATAAAAATTTAAACTTAGTTTATGCTTTTGGAGGCGGAGATGTTGGTTTATATGATAAGGGGAAAATATTGGAATGATCAATTACTTCAAGATCAATTGAAGTAGTATTAATTACTGAAAGATGATTTGTAGAAATTGAAATAGCAATATTGCAGCACAGGCAGTTGCATAGGGGGGAACAAAGGTCATGATAGTCATCAGTATGCGTATCTTCAATGTGTACTACGCCTTCTGTTTGACAGAATTCAGTAGTGAGTACGTCATTGCATGGTTTAAGCGCCAAAAACAGTACATATATCAGCAAAAATGCTGAAAAGTATTTATGTAAATATACAAACATATACAAATATAAACTGCTGAGGCTTATTAATCAAGGGATTTGAGTAAATCGCCGGAAAATGTACTAATATTTTTTTTAAGTTTTGTATTTTATGTAATTACAGTATATTATGATAAAAGTCATTTTTTTTAATGATAAAGTGTGTTAAGTTTGTACAGAATGAAGGAACATTTCAGAAATATCATCAGGATCTTTGTAGCTTTTTTAATGCTTGCCGGAGGCAATTTTGTTTTTGCGCTGGCGCATGGTGATTGTTTTATCAGCTCTCATGGCCACATTACCTGCGAAATGGAATGCTGCCAGGAAAACCCCTGCCTTGAAGAAGAAGAAGAAGAAAACACAATATTAACTTCGGTTGAAACTGACTCCTGCTGCCAGACTCATATAGATCAAGCCATTGAGCAGGATATTACTCTGCCAGTAATATCACACAATACTGAACTTTCCAAAACCATTTATTCTAATATTGATAAAGTTTCAAATAATATCGAACCAAACGGTTTTATTGCATTCATACACAAACACAAAACTACAAATATTCTCCTCATAAATTCAGTTCTCCGCATTTAAAATTAATTTTCATTACTGGTTTTTTAAATTTAAGCCTGCGGCCCGGCTGCGGGATTTTATAAATTTTTATTAATGAAAATTAAAATGAAATTATACTTCATCCTATCCGTATTTATTATTGCAGCGGCATTTACAAATGCAGAATTCAAAAATTATTCAGTACCTTATCATTATTCTGATACTTCGATGGTCTGTCCCGTAACTGGTGACCCGGTTGCCGGCGAACATATTGTTTACAGGTATATAGATAAAGAATTAAAATTCTGCAATGATGGATGCTTGATGGCTTACAAAAAAGATCCGTCAAAATATTCCGAACATCTTAAATGCATGCCATGTAATGATGATGATGCTAACCGTGAGATAAGCACAACCCATGATGGAGTGAAGTACTATTTCTGCGGAAAAGGATGCAAGGGAAAATTTGAAAAAGATCCCGAATCATACTTGAAGCAATTTTCCAAACAGAACTGAAAATTACAATGAAAACCATTAGAGGATTTTTAATAATACTGTTATTGCTTTCCTCGGGCAGCCTGCTTTCGCAAAGTATAACCGGTTACATATACGGCGATGACGAAGGCAAAAAGCAGCCGCTTGATGCGGCTGTGGTTAAGTGGATAAATACCACAAAGGGAACAATTACAGATGAAACCGGTAAGTTTGAACTTACTCTTGTTAACATTACAGATAAAAGGCTTGTAGTATCTTATGCGGGATATAAAACTGATACTGTTGATGCTGCCGATAAGCAGTCAGTTGAAGTTACACTGATACCAAACATGTCAACTTCAACAATAAATGTTGAAGACCAAAAGAAATCCACGCACTTTGGCAATTACAATGCCAAGACAGAAGTTATCACTTCACAGGAGCTTGTAAAAGAAGCCTGCTGTGACCTTGCAGGATGCTTCGGCAGGAATTCTTCAGTGGAAGTTGCAGTAACAGATATTATCACCGATGCGAAAGAGCTGAAGATACTTGGCCTCGAAGGCGCATATACCCAGCTTCTGGTTGATAATATGCCGCTGATGTCGGGTCTGAATACCAAGTACGGTATTTCCAGCATTCCCGGTACACAGATAGATAAAATAACGATCTCAAAAGGCTCAAACTCCGTTATACAGGGTTATGAATCCATCAGCGGTATCATGAACGTGATACTGAAGGATTATAATAATTCTGACAGGCTGCTTGTAAACGGTTTTGTGAACAGTATGCTTGAAAAACAGTTTAACCTTAACTTTGGCAACAGCATAAATAAAAAATGGAGCAATATTTTAACTTTTCATACAGTACAGAAATCAAATGTAATGGATGATAACGGCGACAGCTTCCTTGATAACCCGCTTATTACAAGGTATGTGCTTTATAATAAATGGAACCTGAGCGATAAGGATAACCAGACTGAATTCAATATTGCAGGGAGGTACTGGAATGAAAAACGCGACGGCGGCCAGACAAATGATCCATCACATAGCGGAACGCATACGACAGGGCATGCATTGTATGAGCAGAATGTTAAGATAAATTCAGCAGAAGGATACTCAAGGTTCAGCAAACAGTTCACAGAAACCAGCGGCTTAAAGATGTATCTTACATCTTCATATTATGACCAGGTTTCCAATTACGGATTCACCAAATATGACGCTAAGCAGACAAGCTTTTCTGCTATGGGATTTTATGAATTTGAGCTGATGCCCAGAAGCTACCTAAAAACAGGCTTCAGCTATAAATACCAGAAGATTGACGAAGTAATTGCATTTGGTGATACTACTTCAAAAACTTACGCTGGTAACTATATTAAGAAAGAAGCTATCCCCGGAGTATTCGCGGAAAACTCACTCAGCTTCTTTGAAGATAAGGCATCATTAATGACTGGCATCAGGCTGGATAACCATAATGAGCACGGGCTAGTAGTTACACCAAGAGCGCTTTTCAGGTACCAGCCGGTTAAAACTATTGTTTTAAGGGCATCAATCGGCACCGGGTTCAGGACACTAAATTTATTCAGTGAGTACTCAAACCTTCTTGCAAGCTCCCGTAATGTGGTAATTGCAGAAACACTTGAGCCGGAGAAGACACTTAACTACGGCGTTGACCTGCTTTATTATTTTGGCGGCACATCATTTTCAGGCAGTGTAAATGTTGATTTCTACAGAACAGAGTTCAGCAATAAGATCATACCTGATTACGATTCAAACCCGCGTGAAGTAATATTCGCAAATTTGAACGGCAGGGCATTTTCAAATGTAATGCAGAGTGAAGTCAGTATCACTTTACTTCGCAGCTTAGATCTTAAATTCGCGTATAAATTCATTGACCTGAACTATGAAAAAGACGGCGTAAAATATGAACAGCCGTTTGTTTCAAAACACAGGGTGCTTTCAACAATATCATATATTACAAATAATAAGGAGTGGTCATTCAGCGCCGGGCTCAACTGGTTCGGCAAACAGCGTTTGCCTTCAACGGCATCAAACCCGGTGGAGTATCAAAGGCCAACGGAATCAAAGCCGTATACAATTGTAAACGCGCAGGTTAATAAGAACTTTAAATATTTTGAATTATACGCAGGCGTTGAAAATCTGCTGGATTTTAAACAGGATAACCCAATTATTGCCGCAGATGATCCTTTCGGGCAGTATTTTGATACCTCATTCATCTGGGGTCCGACAAAAGGCAGAGAGATATATGCAGGCTTCAGGTTTATTTTAGGCAAGTAAAATAATCAGAGAATATTATTATTCATGAACAAGGGGCCTCAAGCCCCTTGTTTTGTTTATGTGAAGCGTTTAGTTTAAAAGCCGTCGTTGGTGTTTTCACCAACGACAAAATCATACAGTTCAAGGAGAAAATAATTGTTATCGTTAAAAGATGATTTTGCCATTCTTAAAGTCTTATAATGAGTGGGCCGTTGGTGAGAACACCAACGGCGGCGAATTACACTAATGTATGAACAAGGGGCCTCAAGCCCCTTGTTTTGTTTATATGAAGCGTTTAGTTATTATCATCGTTACTGCATTTAAATTCAACAAAGATACCTTTATATTCGCAGGAATATGTACAGAATAAAGCTCAATGAATTCGAGGGTCCCTTAGACCTCCTGCTGTTCTTTATCCAGCGGGATGAGCTTGATATTCACAATATCCCCATATCAAAAATCACCAATGAATTCTGCGAATATGTGAATTATATCCAGGTGCTAGATCTTGAGCTTGCCAGCGAGTTTATACTAATGGCGGCTACCTTAATACAGATAAAAGCCAAGATGATGCTGTTTAAGCCTGAGGAAATTACCGAAGAGGAAGAGGATCCCAGGTATGAGCTGGTAAAAAGGCTGCTTGAGTACAAGCGGTTTAAGGATGCTTCGCAGGAATTCGCAACCCTTGAAGAAGAACACCGGAAGGTGTTTTACCGCAATGATTTTGACGGCGACTATAAAATTGACGATGAAGCCGAAGAAGATGTAACTATACAAAATCTGACCCTATATAACCTTATCAAAGCGTATAAATTCGCAATGGAGCATCAGCCCAAAGAGGTTGTTCACAACATCACGCGAATGAATGTTTCCATTGATGAGCAGATAGCGCATGTAAATACGCTTTGCAGCAGCGCTGAATATGTGTCATTCCTTGAAATGATAATAGGGATGGAAAAGATAAGAATAGTGGTAACATTCATTGCAATCTTAGAAATGGCAAAAAACGGCATAATTGGTATAAAAATCAATGAAACTTTAACGGATTTTCATGTTTTTAAAATAGCAGAACTGCCTGAAGAGGGTATTATAGAGACCTCAAGTTTTAATTAATTTTTTGTTTTTTCTCTTTATTTAGCAAAAAAGCTTTATTATATTCGTAATCTGCATTATAAACTCAAATACAAGGCTATACGGGCGTGGTATCTCGTTTCTTATTTATCTAAACTAAAGTTTAATAACAATATATACCATAAATGAATTTTGACGGCATAAAAAAAATTGTTGAAGTTTTGATCTTTTCATCAGATAGGCCCCTGACGTTAAAACAGATGAAGGATATTATCAACCAGGAAAAATCCGAAACCGGAGTTACCTCGGATATCCGTAATATCGAAAAGGCTGTTGGTGAGCTGATAGAAAAATATAATACCGGCGATTATTCATTTAATATCATACAGGTAGCCGGCGCATACAGGTTTGCTACCAAACGTGAGTTCGCTCCCTGGCTGGCTAAGCTTAACAAGGAAAAATTAAAACGCAGGCTGTCACAATCAGCCCTTGAAACACTTGCCATAATTGCATATTCTCAGCCGATAACCAAAGGTGAAATAGAAGCGATCAGGGGAGTTAATGTTGATTACATAATCGGCTCACTGCTTGAAAAAGATCTTATCACCATAAAGGGCAGGGCAGAAGTTGTTGGAAGGCCGATGTTATACGGCACAACCGATAACCTGCTTGAGTATCTTGGAATAAATGATATAACAGACCTGCCGCAGTTAAAGGCAATTGATGAAATTATCAAGTCGGGTCCGCCGGAAGGTGTTACCCAGAGCGATATTGATTTCTACGAAGAAATTAACCAGATCCGCGAAAAGATAACATCCGGCGGGAACGCCGCAGGACAGTTAATTTCGGAAGTTAACACAGATGAGAACGAAAATGTTATTATCCACGAAATGAGTTCTGAATTATCCGGTTTAAAAACTGATGATTCAGAAGCAGAAGTGAATATTATTGATGATAAGAACGATGTTACAAGCTCTGAAAGAGACGGTATAGAAAGTATCAGTGATGAAGAAAGTAATTAAAAAAAGAACTTTCAAAAGATCTGATGATGTACCTGAATATATAAATCCCGAAAAGAAGTCATGGAGTAAATCTGATGCAGAAGATAATTACCGGGGTGAGGATTCAGGAACTGACGATATAAAACTTACAAGGCTAAACAAATTTATTTCGAATGCGGGTGTAACCGCAAGAAGAAAAGCAGACGAATTAATTTTTACAGGAAGGGTTACAGTAAACATGCAGACTGTTACAGAACCGGGCACAAAAGTTAACCCGGAAAAAGACGTAGTTAAAGTTGACGGGGAGAAGGTAAAGCCTCAATCCGAGTTTATCTATGTCGTCCTCTTTAAACCAAGGGGATATGTAACTACCACTCACGACGAAAAAGGCAGACCGACCGTGATGGATCTTATAGGTCTCAATACCCGCCTATACCCTATCGGCAGGCTGGATTACGATACAGACGGAGTTCTCCTGCTGACAAATGACGGGGAGTTTTCCAATATGATGATGCATCCCCGCCACAAGGTATTTAAAACTTACTTTGCCAAGCTGGATAAACCCATGGAAGAGAATGATACTAAAAAGCTTCGCGAAGGTGTTATGATCGACGGCAGGCCGACATCAAGGGCAAAGGTCAGGATCATTCCCAATACAGGCGACCAGAATATCTGGATATCTATCCACGAAGGAAGGAACCGCCAGGTAAGAAGAATGCTTGAAACATTAGGGTATATAGTTCAAAGATTAAAAAGAGTTGAATACGCAAGGATAGGCCTTGACGGCTTAAAACCGGGTGAATGGAGATACATGACCCCTGAAGAGCTTGCCGATGCCAGAAAGCTTGCAACGCCAAAACCACCGGTTTTCAGGAAACCTGAGGTTACTGAAGCTCCCGAAGGTGAAGTGCCCGTGAAAAAGGAAAAAAAGGGCAAGAAGGGCGGCAAAAAGAAGAAGAAGAAAAAAGACAAGCTTAAAAAAGCTGCTGCAGTTCAGCAGCCGTCTTCAGACTCTGATGTTCTGGAAAGTATATCCAAAGAACTTGAAAATATTTCTGAACAGATTTCCGATAACAACGAATAAAAGCTTTAAACCCGTTTTTAATATTTTCAATTTTACTTCAAATTTTTAAGGACACAATTTTGCTCTGAGGGGTTTTAAAAAGTTGTGTCCTTTTATCATTATTGAATCTGATATTAAACTAAACAGGAGAATTTTTTGCAGGAAACCAACGATCTGGTAAAGAACCGAATTGCAGCGCTTGAAGAAATTAAAAAGATGGGTGTTAACCCGTACCCGCACAGGTATGATGTAAGTACAAACTCTGCTGAAATTTTAAGCACCTTCAAAGATCCGGCTGATGAAGCCGAAGCTGAATTGCAGAAACAGAAAATTGTTTCTGTTGCCGGCAGGATAATGGCTATACGTAAAATGGGTAAAGCCAGCTTTTTCCAGGTAAAAGATGATACGGGAAAAATTCAGATATATATAAGACAGAATGATGTTGGTGAAGAGCAATACAAGCTGTTCAAGCTGCTTGATATCGGCGATATAATCGGGGTGAAGGGCTTTGTTTTCAGGACTAAAATGGGAGAGGTTTCTGTTCATGCGGTAACAATAGAGCTGCTCACAAAAACCATACAGCCTCTGCCGATCGTTAAAGAAGAAACCACCGAAACCGGTGAAAAGATCGTTCATGACGCGTTTGCTGATGTTGAGCTTCGCTACCGCCAGCGGTATATTGATCTTATTGTGAATGAGCATGTTAAGGAAACATTTATTAACAGGACTAAGATCATACAATCCATAAAAAGGACACTGGAAAAGTATAACTTCATGGAAGTGGAAACCCCTACACTTCAGTCAATTTACGGCGGAGCGAATGCCAGACCGTTCATTACTCACCATAACGCTCTTGATATTCCTTTGTACCTTCGAATTTCAAATGAGCTTTATTTAAAAAGGCTGGTTGTAGGCGGTTTTAACCGGGTGTATGAGCTGGTTAAGGATTTCCGCAATGAAGGCATAGACAGAACACATAATCCTGAGTTCTCACAAATTGAATGGTACCAGGCGTATGGCGACTACAATGACAGTATGAACCTGTTCGAAGAGGTAGTTGAAAATGCCTGCCTTGCTGTGCATAATTCAACCAAGGTTAATTACCAGGGCACAGAAATAGATTTTAAGCGGCCGTGGAAACGCCTGAAAATGGTTGATGCAGTTGCAGAAAAAAACGGTATAGATGTTCTTAATATGAAAAAAGCTGATATCATTCAGTACATGAAAGATAAAGAAATAGATCTTGACCCTAAAATTACTCACAGCAAAGGGCTGGTTATATCCGCATTATTTGAGGCAACCTGTGAGGAGAGCCTTGTACAGCCCACATTTGTTATAGATCACCCGATTGATACAACACCGCTTTGCAAGCCGCTGCGCGAATATTCAATGCAGCAGCTGGATGAAATGAAAAAAGACCCTGAAGCAGTGATATTTGTTGAAAGGTTCGAGCCGTATATAAATAAATGGGAGCTTGGCAATTCATACACAGAGCTTAACGACCCGGTATTGCAAAGAGCATTGCTTGAAGAGCAGGTTGAGCGCGGCAGAGGCGGTGAAGAGGAAACCCATCCGCTGGATGAAGACTTTTTACGCGCAATTGAAGTAGGTATGCCGCCTACAACAGGAGTCGGGCTTGGAGTTGACAGGCTCGTAATGCTGCTTACAAATTCAGCAACTATCAGGGATGTTCTGTTCTTCCCGTTAATGAGACCATTGTAGAGGATCTTTTATCTATCAATGAAAAATAAACTGACCTGGTTTTTTCGAATTGTCATAATTGTGAATCTTAAAATTTTATTTTCAGTTTTAAAAGATACCTGCTTTCGCAGGAATGACAAAAGTATTTGGGCTGCCACGCTCTTTAGGGCGTGGAAAAAATATGTTTAACTCTATCGGGACTTTAGTCCCCAAAATTAAAATTTTGAATGCTGTTTGAAGAAACCATAGACGGATATTTATATTCCACCGATAAAGATAAGCTGCAGTTTGATGTGATCCATAATTTTTTAGCAAATGATTCATATTGGGCTAAGGGAATTTCCCGGGATATATTGAAACGTTCTATAAATAATTCCGAATGCTTCGGGATATATTCAGGCAGCCAGCAGGTGGGGTTTGCAAGAGTTGTAACAGATAAAGCTACCTTCGGGTATATTGGAGATGTATTCGTTTTACAGCCGCACCGCGGCAGGGGAATATCAAAAAACCTGATGACATTTATTCTTAAACACCCTGAGCTGCAGGGCTTCAGAAGGTGGATGCTTTTGACAGCTGACGCCCAGGAACTATATTCAAAGTTTGGATTTATAAAATTTCACGCACCTGAAAGGTGCATGGAATTATGGTTTCCGGATGTTTACGGCAGTGATCCGGATAAAAAAATTATCGCCGCTAAAGAAAATAACTGATAAGAATAACTTTGTAATGAAAGTGATATTTTAAAATGAAAGTAGTAAACAGCATATTAGAACTCTTCGGAAAAACCCCTTTAGTAAAACTGAATCATTTAACCAAAGATATTAAAGCATCGGTGTTCGCAAAAATGGAATCGATGAATCCGGGCGCAAGCGTTAAGGATAGAATAGGACTTGCGATGATCGAAGACGCTGAAAAACGCGGCCTGCTGAAACCGGGCGGAACTATCATTGAAGCTACAAGCGGAAATACGGGTATTGGTCTAGCATTAACCGCGGCAGTTAAAGGCTATAAATGTATTTTTACAATGACAGAGAAGGTTTCAATGGAAAAACGCCGTTACCTTCAGGCTTTGGGAGCGGATGTTGTTATTTGCCCGATGACTGCCAAACATGACTCACCCGAAAATTATGTAAACGTTGCAAAACGCATTAACGCAGAAACACCCAACTCACTTTTTATATACCAGTATAACAATCCCTCTAATCCGGATGCTCATTATCATACAACCGGACCCGAGCTTTGGGAACAGACGCAGGGCAGAATTACACACTTTATAGGAAGCCTTGGTACAGGCGGGACTGTAAGCGGTACAGGAAGATACCTGAAGGAAAAGAATCCGGGTATTAAAATTATTGCCGCTGATCCATACGGCTCAATTTTTAAAACTTATAAAGAATCAGGCGTAATGACAGAAGGAACACCATATCTTGTTGAAGGTATAGGTCAGGATATGCTGCCTGAAAATGTTCATTTTAAGTATATTGATGAGATAATAAACATAACCGATAAGGAATCATTTCAGCTTTCACGAAGGCTTGGCAGGGAAGAAGGCATTTTCTGCGGAGGCAGCACGGGTACTAATCTTGCAGCTGCTTTAAGAGTCGCTAAGGATCTTGATGAGAATGCTTTGGTTGTATTTATTGTTTGTGATACAGGTGAGCGCTATTTGACCAAGCATCATTCAGATGAATGGATGAGGGAAAAACGCCTGCTTGAAAAGGATAAAACCACTATAGGGGTTGTGTTCCAAACCAAGCTTTCTGGCGGTTTGCCAAATATGATATCCGCTGCGCCGGGTGAAACGATAGGTGAAGCGCTTGCAAGACTTGAGCAGTATAATGTTTCCCAGATACCTGTGCTTGAAGATAACCGTTCAGTAGGCTCATTAACCGAAGCAGATATGATGAGCATGATAATTGATAATCCGGCAACTATAGATAAAAAGGTATCTGAAGTTATGGAAAAACCTTACCCGGTAATCGATGAATCTGAGGATATCAGGCATGGAATTCAGTACCTTAAGGAATCACCTGCGATACTGGTAAGCCAGTACGGCAGATTGATAGGTATCTTAACAAGATACGATGTGCTTGATTTTGTGTGATATCATCATTAATACTTCGTGCAAAGACGCAAAGCCGCTAAGTGTTTTATACATTTTCTTAAATTATATTTATTCAAGTACAAAGAATTCCAATTTATACTAATTTTAAACAATATCAGGGATGCAAAATAAGCAGAGTTTCCGAAAAGTAACTTTGCGATCTTTGCGTCTTTGCGAGAGATCAAAAAAAAATGAAATTTTCAACTAAAGCTATACATGCCGGCAACAACCCTGACCCTACAACCGGGGCAGTGAATGTACCAATTTACGCTACTTCAACATACGCTGATGAAGCGTTTGGAGTATCAAAAGGATTTGATTACGGAAGAACAATTAATCCAACGCGCGTAGCGCTTGAAACCAATATTGCAGCTTTAGAAAACGCAAAACACGGTTTTGCATTTTCAAGCGGAATGGGCGCCACACATGCAATTGCAACACTTCTCCAAAAAGGAGACCATGTAATAGTATCACAGAACGTTTACGGCGGAACCTACAGAATATTTGAACGCATCTTCCGCAAAATGGGGCTGGATTTTTCTTGGGTAGATACATCAAAAGAATCTGAGATCAATGCTGTATTAAAGCCTGATACAAGAATGATATTTGTGGAAACTCCCACTAATCCGATGCTTACGCTCACAGATCTTGAAATGATCTCAAAGTTCGCAAAAGCAAATAAGCTGATATCTGTATGTGATAATACTTTTATGAGCCCTTATTTCCAGAATCCGCTTGACCTTGGAATTGATATTGTTGTGCACAGCACCACCAAATATATAAACGGGCACAGTGATGCCATCGGCGGCTTTGCCGCCACATCGAACGCAGAAATTGCCGAACAGCTTAAGTTCATACAGAATTCAGTAGGGGCAGTTCCTTCGCCGTTTGATTGTTATTTAGTCCTTCGCGCTACTAAAACACTGGCTTTAAGGATGGAAAGACACAACGAAAATGCGATGAAAATTGCCGCTGTTCTGTACGATAAATATAAGGATAAGATAAAACACGTATTCTATCCGGGGCTGCCCTCACATCCGCAGCATGAGCTTGCAAAAAAGCAGATGCGCGGCTTCGGGGGAATGATATCTATAGACCTGGGCTCACTTGATAATGCAATTAAGTTTTTTAACGGACTTAAGATTTTCTCACGTGCTGAGTCACTCGGGGGAGTTGAGAGCCTGGTTTGCCATCCTGTCAGCATGACTCACGGCGCTGTGCCGAAAGAAGAACGCGAAAAGTTCGGCTTAACAGACGGACTTGTAAGGCTATCAGTAGGCGTTGAAGATTACGATGACCTGATAGAAGATATAACCAATGCACTTGGCGGAGTAAAATAATGCTTGATAATCATAATACCATTCGCGCGCAGTTCCCGTTCACAGAAAAATTTATTTATTTTGATGCAGCGCATTATACGCCTTACCCTTTAAGATCTGTAGAAAAGCTGAACGAATTTATACATAAATTCACAACTGATTACCTGAATCTAAGCCTGGTGAACATTAACAGCTCACGTGAGTTCAGAAAAACATGCGGTAAGCTTTTGAACTGCGAAGCAAATGATATTATTATTACATCGAACACAACACACGGAATTAATATTTTCGCAAACGGGATAAAGCTTGAAGCGAATGATAATAATGTGGCAATGCTTGATTCAGAATTCCCCGCAGTTGTTTATCCGTGGCTTAACCAGGAAAAGCTCGGCAGGGCAAATGTAATGCTTATACCCAGCGATAAAGGCTATGCCAACGAAGCTCTTATAAAGCGTACGCTTATGGATTTTAATGTAAGGGTTTTTACCATAAGTTTGGTTCAGTTCCTCGGGTACAGGCACTCAATAAGAAATATCGCTGAATTTTGCAAAAAACGCAATATTTATCTTGTTGTTGATGCAATTCAGGCAACAGGCGTTTGCCCTGTTGATGTCCAGGAAATGGGTATCGATTTTTTAAGCACAGGGAACCAGAAATGGCTTATGTCTCCTGCCGGATTAGGGTTTACGTACATTTCAAAAAAATACCGTGAGCTTATTAATCCAACCTATGCGGGTACTACGAATGTGAATTATAACTTCGATAACTTTCTTGATTACAAGCTTGATTTTAAAACCTCAGGTGAAGCTTATGAGAATTCAACACTAAACACACTGGCTTTGATCGGTACCGATGAGGTACTCAAATATTTTATGGAGCTGGGTGTAAAAAATATATTCGATCACATAATTGATATACAGGATAAGCTTATCAGCCTGCTTGATAAAACAAAATATAAAATTGAAAGCGATCTTTCTGCAGAACACCGCTCGAACATCCTGATATTTTCTCATGTTGACAGTAGTAAGAACAAAGAAGTGCAGAAAATGCTTGAAGATAAGAAAATATATATCGCAGTACGTGAAGGTTTCCTTAGAGTTTCACCGCATATTTACAATAACTACAGTGATGCAGAACAATTGGCTGAAGCATTGAACAGTTATTAACATTACAAATCAAATTATTATGGCATACCACAATTCAAAAACTGTTTCAACAACATTCGAAGAAACAATCGAAAGAGTAACCGAAGAGCTGAAAAATGAAGGCTTTGGGGTGCTCACAGAAATTGACGTAAAAGAAACATTAAAGAAAAAGCTTGATGTGGATTTCAGGAAATACAGAATACTTGGAGCATGCAACCCGCCGCTTGCATACAAAGCGTTAAGTGAAGAAGAGAACATAGGCGTGATGCTGCCCTGCAATGTGATTATTCAGGAAAAAGAAGGCGGTGTTGTCCAGGTATCTGCTATCAATCCAATGGAATCAATGAAAGCAGTTGCGAACCCGAAGCTTGAAGAAGTTGCATCAACCGTAAGCAGTAAGCTTGCGAAGGTAATTGAAAATTTAAATTAAAATAAATTGGCTGCTATTTTTTTAAAAAAGAACGAATCCCGCAGGATTTTAAACGGTCACCAGTGGGTATTCAGCAATGAAATTGCAAAAACAGAAGGCAGCCCTGAAACCGGCACTCTTGCTGAGCTTTATGACCAAAAGGAATATCTTGGAACCGGTTTTTATAACAAAAATTCACTTATTTCATTAAGACTGCTGAATAATTCTTACGAAGGTGACCTGGGAGAATATATAAAAAATGCCATTCTTAATGCTAATGACCTAAGAAGGACATTCTACCCGAACCGTGATTCATACCGCATGGTATTCAGTGAAAGCGATTTCCTTCCCGGGCTGATAATTGATAAGTATAACAGTACATTTGTAATGCAGGTCTATTGTTACGGTATGAATGAAAATATTCAATTGGTTGTTGATGTTTTGAAAAACCAGCTTGGAGCTGTAAATATCTTTACCAGGAACGATCCGTATTTCAGAAAGCTCGAAGGTCTGCCTGAAGATGATACAGTTTATCTAGGCGAAGCCTCTCCTGAAACAATTGATGACGGCAGCCTGAAATATAAAATAGATTTTGCATCATCCCAGAAAACGGGCTTTTATTTTGACCAGTGCGATAACAGGGAATTCATAGAAAAGATCTCAAGCGGTAAAACCGTGCTTGATGCATTCTGCAATTCCGGCGGATTTGGAATGCATTCTGCAAAAGCAGGTGCAGGTTATGTTACTTTCCTTGATTCATCCAAAAGTGAGATCGAAAATGCGGAGAAAAACTTTGCACTTAATGAGCTGGCTAGTGAAACCGATTACATTGTAATGGATGTATTTGAATACCTGCAGAAATGTATTGATGCCGGAAGAACTTTTGATGTTGTAATGATTGATCCGCCTGCGTTTGCAAAGAGCAGGAAAAGTATCCCTGCCGGTTTGAAAGGATACGCAAAGCTTAATAAAATGGCTGCCAGCTGTGTTGGTGTTAACGGGTACCTGGTTACATCATCATGCTCACATCATATTTCACAGGAGGATTTTTTAGAAGCTGTTTTTAGCGGCGCAGCTAAGGCTGACCGTAAATTACAGCAGGTCCGTTTTAATTCCGCTTCACTCGATCATCCTTCAATTCCCGGAATGAATGAAACAACCTACCTCAAATTCGCGGTATTTAAGGTAATTTAATTCGAATTTTTATATCTTTTTAAATTCAATCAATACCCTTATTTTACATTTTAAATTCTAAAATTAGCAAAAATGAGCAAATATCCGCCGATATATTACGCAGAATATTTGGGGCTTGATAAACTGTTAAGTTCTCAGAATCTTAAGAGTGAACAATACGGCTATAAAGCGCATGATGAAATGCTGTTTATAATAGTACACCAGGCTTATGAGCTATGGTTCAAACAGATACTGCATGAGCTTGATTCTGTTACGCAAATGTTCCGTGATGAAGTTGTGGATGAAAAAAGTATCGGCATAGCTGTTGCCAGGTTACACAGGATAACTGAGATTCAGAAGCTGATAATTGAACAGCTCCGTGTACTTGAGACAATGACCCCGCTGGATTTTCTGGAGTTCAGGGATTTCCTGATACCTGCCAGCGGTTTCCAGAGCTTTCAGTTCAGGCTTATTGAAAATAAGCTTGGTTTAAGCGAAGAAAAACGGATCCAGTATAACAATGTTGATTACCTTAACACTCTTGAAGAACAGCACAGGAAGATCATAATGGATACTGTTAATGATCCATCAATGTTCGAACTTCTTAACAAATGGCTTGAAAGAACTCCGTTTTTAAACACAGATAAATTCAATTTCTGGCAGAGCTATAAGCTTGCAGTTGAAAAAATGCTTGAACATGATAAAAATATCATAAACAGCAATCAAACATTAAGCGAAAAGAAAAAGGATTTTCAGCTTAAAAATATTGAGCTGACCCGTGAAAATTTTGAAGCGCTGTTTGATGAGAACAAACATAAGCAGCTTGTTGAAGAAGGCAAAAGGCATTTGAGCAATAAAGCAATGCTTGCAGCTATATTCATTAACTTATACAGGGATGAGCCTATACTTCATATGCCATATATGCTGCTGAATCATTTGGTTGAGATCGATGAATTATTCACGGAATGGCGTTACAGGCATGCGCTTATGGTTCACAGGATGATAGGCGCAAAGATAGGTACAGGCGGCTCTTCGGGTCACCAGTACCTTATGAATACTGTTGATAAGCACAGGATATTTACAGACCTGTTCAACCTCTCAACATACCTCATTCCGCGCTCTGAATTGCCAAAGCTTCCGGATGAGCTGATCAAAGAGTTAAGCTTTAGTTTCAATAACAGGTAAGTTCGTCAATTTATTTCAAAAATTTAACCACGAATTACACAAATTTCACTAATGTTTTTTTGGTCAAATTTATATGAATGAGCCTATTTTTAAAGAAGAATCATATAAAATTATTGGATGTTGTCTTGAAGTACATAAGGAACTGGGTCCCGGATTTCTAGAGGTTGTATATAAGGATGCGTTGGAGATTGAGTTTCAATTAAATAATATTCCTTACTCCAGGGAAAAATTGTTTGAGGTATATTATAAAGGTAAACCTACAAACAGAAAATATAATGCGGATTTTGTTATTTATGATAAAATAATTCTGGAAGTAAAAGCATACAAAAAATTATCTGACGATAATATGCTGCAAACTCTAAATTATTTAAAAGTTACAAAACTTAAATTAGGAATATTAGCAAATTTTGGTGAAAATTCATTTAATTCCAAAAGAGTTGTATTTTAATTAGTGAAATTTGTGTAATTCGTGGTTAATGTTATTTTGTAAAACCAAAATTGTAAAATTGTGAAAATATGAAAATTGATTTATCAGGAAAAAATGCCGTAGTCTGCGGTTCATCGCAGGGGATTGGCAGGGCAATAGCAATTGAATTTGCAAAGTGCGGAGCTAATGTTGTACTTGTTGCAAGGAATGAAGAGTCATTACGTAAAGTGTTAAGGGAGCTGCCTGCTTCAAAAACCCAGAACCATAACTTCATGGTTGCTGATTTCAGTGAACCTGAAGAACTGCGCAAAAAGATGCATAATTTTGCAACTGAAGCCAGGCCGGTGCATATTCTTGTAAATAATACCGGCGGTCCAAAAGGCGGTGAAATTCATAAAGCAGAAACCGGTGAGTTTGAACAGGCGTTCAGGAATCATTTGATATGTAATCAGATTATGGTCCAGGCTTTAGTTGACGGTATGAAGAGAAATGAATATGGCAGGATAATAAATATTATTTCAACATCGGTTAAGCAGCCAATTAAGAATCTCGGAGTATCAAATACTATCCGCGCAGCGGTAGCTAACTGGGCTAAAACACTTTCTGTGGAGCTTGCTCCGTTCGGAATTACAGTAAATAATATTCTTCCGGGAGCTACTAAAACAGAACGATTAACCAGTATTTTTAAAGCACGGATGGAATCAAGCGGAAGATCTTTTGAAGAGATCGAAAAAGAATGGCTGGCTGAGATCCCTGCAGGCAGGTTTGCAGAACCCGAAGAGCCTGCGTTTGCGGCAGCTTTTCTTGCTTCACCGTTTGCAGCATATATTAACGGCATAAACCTGCCGGTTGATGGCGGAAGATTAAACTGTTTGTAATATATTTAAAAAGATTTTTAACCACTAATTACACTAATTTCACAAATAAGAATTGGTTAAATCATTCTTAGTTGAACAGCTCAATACATCAATTCTGTTTAAGCCGTAATTCAAGTGTAAAAAGGAAATTCGTGTAATTAGTGTAATTCGTGGTTTACGTTTTTGTTTCTGAAATTTTGAATATACAAATTAACAATAAACTAAATTAAACTATGCTATCATACAACGTAACAATAAATGTAGATGATGATATCCATGATGATTGGGTTGACTGGATGACTTCGCAGCACATTCCGGATGTCATTGCTACAAGGTGCTTCAATAACTACAGCATGCACAGGCTGCTTTCACCGGAGCCTGAAGAAGGCACAACATATGTAATTCAGTATATGTGCGATAATGTTGAAGATTACGAGCGCTACCAGATCGAACATGCAGCTTTGCTGCAGAACGCGCACCAGGAAAAATTCGGCGGCAAGTTTACAGCTATAAGGTCTCTAATGGAAGAGGTCTGATATAATTAGCAATGAGCAATTAACAATGATCAATTATGGATCATTCAGAAAAGAACAAAACGAAACCTGATGGCGGAATTGATTCAGAGGAATTAGCTAAACTTTTTGAGAAGCTAAAGCTGAATAAATTCCAGTTCTGTCCGTATTGCCAGAGCGCAGTTGAATATATTTGGGTGCATGGTCATTACCAGTGCCCAAAATGCAAAAATGTAGTGATAAGCTGCTGCGGAGAATCTTAAATAGTGAAATAGTTAAATAGCGAAATGGTGAAATGGTGAGTAGATATGTGGTTGCATAGGTAAGCAGGTTAAATAACTGAAGCGGAGATCAATAATTTATGCGCAGGTTACATTTAAGTATATACAAAAAGTGGTTTGAAGAGATATTGTGTGGGACCAAAACAATTGAATACAGAGATATAAAACCATATTATGAAAAGCTGTTAAAAAATCATTATGATGAGGTCAAGTTTGTTAATGGTTATGGCAGAGAGAGATCATTTCTTGTCATTAAGATCACTAAGATAATCAAAGGGAAAGAATTCTACGAAATACATTTAGGTAATATTATTGAAACAGGAAACCTGTAACTTGTATCATGTAATTATTAAATCAGTGAAATCAATTAATCAAACAAATCTGTGATCAAAAACTATATTAACGGTGAATTAGTTGAGCCGGTATCAGAAAAATATTTTGATAACTTCGATCCGGCTGTTGGCGAGCCGTACGGTATTGTGCCTGATTCCGATGAGCGTGATGTTGAGCTGGCCGCAGCCGCAGCCGAGGCTGCATTTCCGGCCTGGTCGGCAATGCCTGCCGATGAACGCTCGCGTATTATGTTTAAGATAGCAGATCTGATAAAACGCGATCTTGCAGAGTTTGCAAGGGCTGAATGCATCGATAACGGCAAACCGCTCACTCTCGCAAAGACAGTTGATATTCCGCGCGCAATTAAGAATTTCGAGTTCTTTGCATCTGCAATACACGGCTTTTCAAGTGAAGCGCATCATACCGAAGGCGAAGCTGTTAATTATACCCTGCGTTCACCAATTGGGATAGTTGGCGCAATATCACCATGGAACTTACCCCTGTATTTATTCACATGGAAAATAGCCCCGGCTTTAATTTCAGGTAACTGCGTAATTGCAAAACCATCTGAAATTACGCCAATGACTGCTTACCTGCTTTCGGAAGCCTGCATTGAAGCGGCCCTGCCGGAAGGAGTACTGAACATTGTGCACGGGTACGGTAATAAAGTTGGAAAAGCCATAACAGCTCACCCAAAGATAAAAGCAATAACATTCACCGGCGGTACCAAAACCGGTGCGGATATTGCCTCGGTTGCAGCGCCAATGTTCAAAAAGCTTTCGCTGGAGCTTGGCGGGAAAAATCCCAATATAATTTTTGCTGATGCTGATTATGAAAAAATGCTCAGCACAACCGTAATGTCCTCATTCCGCAACCAGGGTGAGATCTGCCTGTGCGGCTCGAGGATATTTATTGAAAAGCCTATATACGAGAAATTCAAAAATGATTTTGTTGAACGCACAAAAGCTTTGAAAATAGGCGATCCGCTGCAGAATGATACTGACCAGGGCGCTATAGTTTCTAAAGAGCATATGGAAAAAGTGCTTGGTTACATAAAGCTTGCAAAGGATGAAGGCGGTACAATACTTTGCGGCGGAAATCAGTTCATACCCGAAGGCAGGTGCGAAAACGGCTGGTTCATAGAGCCAACTGTTATTGAAGGTCTGGCGTATAATTGCAGAACGAATCAGGAAGAGATCTTTGGGCCTGTTGTTACAATAACACCGTTTGAAACCGAGGAAGAGGTTTTAATGATGGCAAACAGTACAGAGTACGGTCTGGCTTCTATTGTATGGACTGAGAATCTTTCACGCGCACACAGGATGGCGGCAAATATCCAGACAGGTATAGTATGGATAAATTGCTGGATGGTGCGCGACCTGCGCACGCCGTTCGGCGGGATGAAATCCTCAGGGGTTGGCAGGGAAGGCGGCACGGAAGCCTTAAGATTCTTTACCGAGCCTAAAAATGTTTGTGTGAAGCTATAATACTTTTGTCTTTAAATTTTACCGGTGGGGTAGATTTGGGAAATGTTTTTTTCGTTAACTAAATTTAAATTTTATGATGCTCGGGATCTGTATAGAACTTAAAACCACTTGTAAACACTGCAGCTCACCTTTGATGCTGAATGCTTTTACTGAGAGCATATTATGCCCTTCATGTTACAAAAATAATTATTTTGATGGCGAAGAATGGAAGAACCTTCTGGAAGATGCAATGGAGGAAGCTCCAAAAATGGAATTGGGTGAAGGCCAGCCTTCAACAATTATGCGCGGCCAGTACACTTACCAGCTTATGTACGGCAGGCAGGAGCCACGTTGCAGTAAATGTAAAACCAATGTAGAAATTGAAAAGATTGAAGGTTATGCCCAAAAAGGCAAAACTCACTGCAAAAAATGTTCTGAGGAAATATTCATCCGCAAGCCGGATGAGTTAATATCAGAAAGCTTTTCAAATGTAAAATACCTTGTTGGTGAAGATGATGACCAGTTAAGGAAAAATTCCGAACCCGGCAAGCTGCCTTCATCGGCAAAGCCTGTATTGTTCACCTGTCCTGCTTGTGCCGGGAATCTGGAAATTGACGGCACTGACCGGATGGTGAACTGTAAGTTCTGCGATTCACAAATTTACCTGCCCGATGATCTTTGGCTTAGACTGCACCCCGCTAAAGAGGTTACAAGATGGTACATGGTGCTTGATGAAAACGCACTGCCGCCAAAAGGAAAAATGCCTGAATGGTATTACCTTTCTGATTTGATAGCCGATAAAAACGGGAATGTATATTTCGCTACAGCAAATGACGGCGAAAGCGATTTTATGGTATGGTCAATTGATAAAGAGCTGAATACAAGATGGATAAGTAAAGATATAAAGTTCAATTACGAAGATACCAGAATGGAAATTGCGGCTGACGGCAATATTTATCTTTATAATCCCAACAGGCATTCACTCGTAAAAATAAGTTCAGAGGACGGTAAGCTGATTGAGAAGATTGAAGGCAGCAAAGACCGCAAAAAGCTTAACATGAAAGGCTGCAAGCGCCTTGTTGCTTATCCCGATGGAACGCTGCTGGCTAATATAAACCACGTTTTTGCGAGGTTCAACGAAGACGGCGAGCGGGTTGAGCTGTGGGAAGCAAAAAAACTGGGGCTGTTTTCATCTGGAGCCGGCGATGATATCCCCGAAGGTGACGGCGAATGGGCGCCTTATGTTAAAGATGTGGGTTCATGTCCTAAAAAGATAAATGGTGATTTTACTTACATGAATATAGGGCTAGACGGGTATTTGTATATGCTCGATAGAAGCTCAAGCGATGGAGAGCTTGCCAAGTATGAGCTTTCAGGTACTAAAGTGTGGTCAAAATACATTCCGCTTAATTATAAGGAGTGCCGCCCGTGCCAGGATGAAAGAGGTTATATATATATAATTGGCAGTGATGAAAAGTCTAACACAAGAGTAATAAGATATCACGTATCATCAGATTCTTTTGAAACTATAATAGTTGACCTGATGGAAGGCGGCAAGCTTCAGGAAGAAGATACCATTGCTGTTTTGCCAGACGGAACGATATTTGCCGCAAAATTCTATAACAGGCTTAAAGTCTTTTCGCCTTCAATGGAAATGATCTACCGCTCAGAGCAAAGCAAAGAAGATGATGAGCTTGAGCTGAGAAGAAGGAAAGATAAAATAGAAAAAGACGAGGAGTTTGAAAACTGATGCTTTCATTCTGGGAAAAAAACTCGTTTTTGAAGTATGATGTTATTATCGTAGGCAGCGGTATACTTGGACTTTCAACTGCATGCGAAATAAAAGAAAGAGATCCCGGTAAGGAAATATTGGTTTTAGAACGCGGTATTTTCCCCACCGGCGCAAGCACAAAAAATGCAGGCTTCCTTTGTTTTGGCTCGATAACTGAAATACTTGAAGATATTAAAATTAAAGGTGAAGCTGAAACGCTCAGCCTCATTGAAAAAAGATGGGCAGGGATAAATTATCTTAAGCAAAGGCTTGCCGAAAACAAGATAGGATATTATTCTTACGGCGGGTATGACCTTATTGATACACCAAGATCCGGGGTGATCAGAAAAATTGATATAGTAAATGATCTTTTAAAACAGATATTCGGAAAAAATGTTTTTGAAATATCCGATAGTAAAATAAGTGAATTCGGCTTTAATAAAGAGCTTGTTTCTCACCTGGTTTATTCACCGATGGAAGCGCAGATTGATACCGGTGAAATGATGAAAACGCTCATAAACTACGCACAGTTCCTTGGTATCCAGATCATCAACGGCGCTGATGTTAAAGAAGCCTCCGGCGGAAAAGTTACAGTCCGCCATCCTGCACTTAACAGCTCAATTGAGTTTAAAGGTGAGAAAGTTATTATTTGCGCAAATGCATTTGTAAATAAAATATTCCCTTCGCTGGCGGTAAAACCGGGGCGGGGACAGGTGATAATTACAAATGAAATTGAATCTTTAAAATTCAAAGGTATTTTCCATTATAATGAAGGTTATTATTATTTCAGGAATTATGGTAACCGTGTAATTTTCGGCGGCGGGCGGAACCTGGATTTTAAAACCGAGGAATCATATGATTTCAGCTATAATGATATGATATTAAATGATCTCAAAGAAAAGCTGGATAATATGATACTTCCGGGAGTGAAATATGAAATAACTGATAAATGGACAGGGATTATGGGTTTCACTGAAAATAAGCTGCCTGAAATTAAAGTTATCGATAGCAGCACAATTGCTGCATTGAGCTGCAACGGAATGGGAATTGCGCTTTCAGGTTACATTGCCCGTGAGATAGTAAATATGTTAAGCTGATTTGTGTATGTTATTTTTCAAGCTCCTTAAGTACTTTCCTTGCGCGTGATTTTAATCCAGGTGTTGAATCTTTCATTAGCAGGTTTATTGTCTGTACCAGCTCGCTTTTAAGCTCCGGATATTGTTTTACTATACCTGCAGCAACCGTCATAGAAAAACACCTTACGGCAATAGTTTCTTTAGGATCAGTGATATAGTTAATACAGTGATCAAACACTCTTGCCCTGTATTTTACAGGTATATTCAGGAACTGAAGTACTCTTATAATATTCCTTTTAACCGCTGTATGAATATTTTCGCTATCAAGCCTTTTGATTATCTTCCCTATATTTTTTTCTACAAGCTCCGGATGTTCTTCTGCAACAATACTAAGTACCCATGAAATTCTTTGTACGACCCTGTATTCATCATTCAGGAATAAAAAAAGGAACTGCCTGTACCGGTCTTCATCAGTACCGATCCAGGCAGCAATTTTTAAAATCTGCTTTTTGGAGTGCTCCTTTAAAACTTCCTCTCGAAGATCCATTTTTCATTAATTACATATTTGCTTCATCAGCAGTTGGTCCGTAAGAACTTGGTAATGGAATATCGAGCAGCCTTAAATAAACACCAAGCTGAGCGCGGTGGTGAACTTCATGGTTAAACACAAATGAACGCAGTACAGCTGCTTTAGGCAGTGTAAAAAATACCTGTTCACCATTTCTCATTGTCCAATTTTCCATAAATTTTGCATCATCTGCATTCTTAAGACATTCAACAGATTTTTTAACCATATCATCAAATTTTTCAACCAGTGCTTCAGTTGTCTTTGGGATCTCTGGTTTGTATTCAAATTTAGCAAAGTCAAGCTCATCCTGGTCAATTGTTACCATAGTCCAGCTCAAAAGTTCAGCAACATGATTAGCCAGGTTGCCAAGCTTCATTGATTTTGCGTGCGGTGCCCAGTCGGCTTTATCCATTGGCACGCGTTCAAGCAGCTTTCTTGTTGCAGCAGCTTCCTGCTGAAGCTCCGCGATAAAAACTTCGTTCATTCCCATAGTTTTTACAGTTTTTTGGTTATTAATAGAATTAAAGAGGCAAAATAACTTTATGCTTCAGGAGTTTCAATGATATTAATAAGCAGAAACGTTCAATTTAGTTGAGGAACTTTCCAGTTGTTTTTACACTACAATATTCATAATTTTGTTAACTAACCGGAATTGAAAGTTCCATAGAAAATTGTTGAAATTATGAAAAAAATAGCTTTTTTGTTGCTTTTTGCTGTTGCAGCTATAAATATCTATGCAGGTGATAAGTCATGGTATAAATTTTTTACAGGTAAAATAGATTCTTACCCTGTTACCATGTGCCTGGTTAAGTATGGTGAAGAAGTACGTGGGTTTTATTATTACGATAAGTTCAAACAGCCGATAGATGTTTACGGAAACGTGACGGGAGATTCAATTTCACTGTATTCATATTCAGGCTATGACGATACAGAAGCTTTTAAAGGAGTATTAAAAGGAATAAGCTATTCCGGAGTTTGGGATAAGCCATCAAAAAGCAGGGTATTTGATTTTTCATTAACTGAAGATAAAAAACAAAGCAGTAATTTTGAGTTTGTGTATGTTGAAGGCAAAGAGAAATATTTCAAAGATCTGGAAGCGCCTTTCTGCAGCTACACAGAAGGTACAATATGGCCGACTGATGAGTTTGATAATGCGCAGTTCATACGGAATTACATACTCAAATCAAAAAATATGAAAACCGGCGCATCGGAAATCGGCGAGCAGATGCTTGCCAATAAAAAGAAATTTTTCATGGAATTTAAGGAATATAACAAAGACTTAAAGCGTGATGATATGGGTGACGGCTGGAGCTATTCGCTTGAAAGCCAGAATATCAGCATTCCGGTATTTTTCAATGATAAGCTTTTTGTGTTATCTAATTTTGACTATAGCTACACCGGCGGTGCGCACGGAAATTATGGAACAGGGTTTGCAAACCTAGACCTGAAGCGCAAAAAAGTCCTTTCAATTGATGATGTTGTTACCAAAAAAGGAAAAGAAAAATTACCGGCTCTGCTTGAAAAATATTTTAAGATCCAGAGAGGAGTTCCGCGGGAAAAAACTCTCATGGATGCCGGTCTATTTATAGATACGATACCTGTGAATGACAATTTTATGATATCACCGGGTAATATTATGTTCAATTATGTGCCGTATGAAATTGCTTCTTATGCAGATGGTGAAATAAAAATTACAATTCCCGTAAGTGAAATTTCTGATTTTTTAAAACCGGAAGTTAAAGATCTTTTTAAAGAGTAATGGCTGAGAGTACAAATAATAATTCAGAAGCAATAAATTCAGGGAAGGCTCCTGAACCAGTTGGATTGTACCCGCATGCGAGGCGAGCGGGTAATCTGCTTTTTCTTTCGGGGGTTGGACCCCGTGAGCGCGGCACTAAAAAGATCCCCGGTGTTACACTGGATGATAATGGCAATATTATATCATATGATATCGAGATACAATGCCGCTCAGTTTTTCAGAATGTGAAATGGATACTCGAAGAGGCGGGCTCTGGGTGGGATAAGCTGATAGATGTGACAGTGTATCTTACCAATATGAAAGACGACTTCCCGGTTTATAACAGGCTTTGGGCTGAGTATTTTAAAGATAGCCAGCCATGCCGTACGACCCTTGAAATAAACTGTTTACCAACACCAATAGCAATTGAACTGAAATGCATTGCGCTTGCAGAAAACAACGGGCAGATATAATTACTTTTATAACTGCAATAGCTTTTTTAATTTTACTTCCTGCATATTTTATGATATCAGAACCGCCTAAGGAACATAAATATACTTACCTGGCACTGGGTGACTCGTACACTATCGGTGAAATGGTAGATGAAAAGGACCGCTTCCCAGTGCAGCTTGTTAACAGGCTGCGGGGTGACAGCATCAGCATTAAGGAACCCGTAATTATTGCAACCACAGGGTGGACTACCGATGAGCTGATGGCTGCAATAAAAGAAAAGAATATTACAGATACTTTTAATATTGTTACTTTGCTCATTGGTGTAAATAACCAGTACCGCGGCAGGGATGCTGAGAATTACAGGGCTGAATTAAAGCAGCTTCTGGATATTGCCCTAAATTATACCGGCGGGAAAAAAGAACATGTGTTTGTGCTTTCTATACCTGACTGGGGTGTTACCCCCTTTGCGGAAGGGAAGGACAGGGGTAAAATTGCTGCAGAAATTGATGAGTATAACAGTGTAAAGAAGGAAGAATGCGAAAAACTTGGAGTGAAGTTTTACGATATAACCGAAATATCCCGCACCAGCGACCCCGCATTAACAGCATCAGACGGGCTGCATCCTTCCGGTAAAATGTACGGTATGTGGGTCGATAAGATCTACAGCGATATTAAACAATTACTAAAATAGTATTATTGTCATTCCCGCGAAAGCGGGAATCTTTTTTTGTTTAAAACAGCAATATTTAATTTATTTGGAAATTATTGGAAAATTCACTGCCCGATATAAAAATTAACGATTATACTTACAGCCTTCCCACTGAAAAAATTGCACAGTATCCTTTATCCGAAAGGGATAAATCAAAGCTGCTGGTTTATGAAAAAGGAAATATTTCTGAAAAGAAATTCAATGAGCTTCCCGGAGTTATTCCGCCAAACACACTTCTGATTTTTAATAAAACCCGTGTAATAAATGCGAGGCTAAGATTTAAAAATCAGAGCGGTAAAAATATTGAAATATTCACATTAGAACCCGCTGAACAAACCGAGCTGGTTACTGCTTTAAACACAAAAGGCAGTGTAAATTGGCTGTGCCTTGTGGGAAACCTGAAGGCATGGAAAGGCGGGAAGCTTGAATCACAAATAAACACAGAATCAGGCAGCATTACTTTAGCAGCGGAGCTGCTTGAAAAAAAAGGTGATTCTTTTATAGTAACATTAAGCTGGCAGCCTGCGGAAAAAACCTTTGCCGAAATACTCGACCTTTTTGGCGATGTACCGCTTCCGCCGTATATGAAAAGGGATTCCGAAACAAACGATAAACAAACTTATCAGACAGTCTACGCGGAAAATGAAGGCTCAGTTGCAGCGCCAACAGCCGGACTCCATTTTACTGAAAAAGTATTTGAAGGGCTGAGGAGAAATAATATCAAAACAGATTTTGTAACACTGCATGTTGGTGCGGGAACGTTCAAGCCGGTAAAATCAGAAACAATTACCGCACACGAAATGCACTCCGAAAGCTTTTATATAGATAAAAAAACTATCAGCAGCCTGCTAGAAAATCTTAATGTAAACAAAATAATAGCAGTTGGCACAACTTCTATGCGTACTATTGAATCGCTATACTGGTTCGGTGTACAGCTCCTACAGGGAAGGCATTCAGGCAACGAGGTGCTTATCAGCCAGTGGGAGCCATATGAAAACACAATCGAAGATGTAAGCACAGCCTTAAAGGCTGTATTGGAATACATTAATTCAGCCAGCATTGAACATTTATACGGTAAGACCAATATTATTATAGTTCCCGGTTATGATTTTAAGATATTCAGCGGTCTGATTACAAATTTCCACCAGCCCCAAAGCACACTTTTACTTCTGATAGCAGCATTTATTGGCGGCGACTGGAAGAGGGTCTATGAATATGCTTTAAATAATGATTTCCGTTTCTTAAGTTACGGTGATAGCTCAATATTATTGAAGTAAAGGATCTATAGTAGCCGCTTTTCATCCATTTCAAATATTCTTAATTTAATTATTCCTTGATATGAATGAACAAACTCTTCAGAATTTCCGCGCATTTACCAAATTATACGGTTACATCAGATTTTTCCATCCAAGTGATGAAGCAGCATCCGTTGACTGGGATAAATTTTCTGTTTATGGATTTGAGTATGTTGAAAATGCTGAAAGTGAAATGGAGCTTAAACAAAGACTCCTTGAGCTGTTTTTACCTATTGCTCCTTCGCTAGAGATATATTTTGCAGGGGATGATTTTACTTACGACCTGAGAAAAATAATTCCCGAAAATACAGAAGGCTTGCTGCCCGTAGCGTGGCAGCATAAGGGAATTCAGGATAATATGGACACAATTTATGGTATTTATAAAAGTACCAGAATAAACAGGATTCCGCCTGTTGTAAATCAATCTGCAATACTCTCAAAAACGATCGATGCGTCAGAATTCAGAGGAAAAAAGATCAAGATTATTACGGGTATTAAAATACCGTTCGAAGATAGAGATACGAATGGAGAGCTTTGGGTTAAAACATATGGAGTTAACGGAGAAGTTTCCGGGTACTCTGAAACTCATTTTAAAGTTGACAAATGGAAAAAATATGAAGCTGAAATTAACATTCACTTAGATGATTTAAAAATTGAGTATGGAGTTAGACTGAATAATGAAGGTATATTGTTTGTAAATGGTTTCAATTTGGAAGTCTATAGTGCAGGAAAATGGAGAACAGCAGAACTTACTGATGGTAGGTTTGAAGAACAGGCTTGTGGTAAATCACCCCAAGAGTGGAACATTGTAAGCTGCGATTATATATATGAGATTATTGATTTTGATACATTTGATAATGATAAAGCGTGTTTTATTCAGAGCTGTTACAAAAAACAGCCATTTGATAAATATCCTTTGCCCGGGGAGCTCATCAATAAACCAATTTCAGGCAGCCTAAGCTGCATTGTCCCACTGGCGTTATATTCAGATACAGTTGGTACATTGCCGCACTCAGATGTTGAATCATTGAAAAATTTGCAGGCTATACTTGAAGAGAGTAAGTTCAGTGAGCTCAGCGGGGAAAGTAAATACGTACGTTTAGCAGGTATTGCCAAACTTTGGAATGTAATACAGCATTCATACCCGTACTTTGAGCTTTATAATATTGACTGGAACGGTATTTTGAATGATGCATTGAAATTTGCGGTGATAAGTAAGAACGGAGTTGATTTCCTGAAATACTTACAAATTATAACCTCTAATTTGAATGATGGTCATGCAGGTGCGGCATACAGCAAACACAAATTTAATTATTGTTACCCGCCTTTTTTGCTCGATCATGCCGAAGGAAAGTATGTGATAAGCCGCATTTTTGAAAAGGACACCGGTTTGTTAGAAGGGGATATTTTAACTGAGATAGACGGCAGGAATGTTCATGAAATTGCGGATGAAGAGGGTGAGTTGATATCTTCAGCTACGGAAGGCTCGCGCATTAACGGGATCCTTTGGGGCAGACTAACCAAGGGAGTAAAAGATTCAGTTATCAAATTGAAATTAACGAGGGAAGGGGCGAAACTAAATTCAGAATTAAAACGCAATTTCCAATTTTCCGACGTAATGGAGAAGGGATATTATCCGGAATACAGACCTGAAAAAATTTCGGAAGTGAAACCCGGGATTTTTTATGTGGACCTGACACGTTTAACCACAGAAGAGCTGAATGGAAAAATTTATGAATTGGCAGTTGCAAAAGGTGTTATATTCGATGTTCGCGGTTATCCAATGTTAGAATGTGATTTTTTGAATAATTTATCTGATAAAAAACTTTTTTCAGCGAAGTGGAATGTTCCTCAATTAATTTACCCTGATTATGAGAACCTGGTTGGATTTGATACATCTGAAAGATGGGAAATGGAACCGCTTGAACCGCAATTCAAGGGGAAAATAGTATTTATGACAAATGGCGGGGCTATCAGCTATGCTGAATCGATTTTGGGAATAGTAGAGGCGTATTCGCTTGGAGAGATTGTTGGTGAAACAACAGCCGGCACTAATGGGAATATAAATCCGGTATCACTTCCCGGAGGGTATACCTTTCAGTTTACAGGTATGAAAGTGCTTAAACATGATGGTACCCCTCATCACGGAGTAGGAATTCACCCGACTGTTCCGGTAAGGCGTACTATCAAGGGAATCCGTGAGAAACGAGATGAATTTCTGGAAAAAGCCCTTGAATTAATTGAAAAATAATTTTTTATGCTTTTTAATTTCATAATTCATTCTTAAGTTACACCAAATTATACATTCATTTAAATAATATGTTATGGGTGTCATTGTAATATCGGCTTATAAGCCGAAACATAACATGGATACTGAGCTGTATTCCGCAGTTAAAAGTCATGTACCTATTCTTCGTTCACTGGGGATGGCAACTGACCGGGAAGTTATAGCCATGAAGGCAGGGGATGGGACTATTCTTGAAGTTTTTGAATGGGTATCGCCGCTTGCTATAGAAGATGCTCATATGCATCCTGAAGTGCACAAAATGTGGAAAGAATTCGAAAGCTGCTGCGAATACATAAAGCTGGTTGATGTAGCAGAGTGTTCGGGACTGTTTGCTGAATTCACTCCGCTGGAATTATAACAGGGTTTTTTAATTATACAGCTTTCAACTAAATAAATAAAACTATGCTCGAAACATTACAAAAGAACTGGTGGTTAATTGCTGTAAGGGGTGTACTTGCAATTATTTTCGGTATTCTTGCGCTTGCATCTCCTTATATAGTAATATTTTCACTCATTACTTTCTTCGCGTTCTTTGCAATACTTTCAGGGTTTTTTATCTTAACACTCGCTTTCCTGGGTGAAACCGATAATAAAGGTCTGCGAATAATTGAAGGGCTTATCTTCCTTGGCGCGGGAATTTTAGTGCTGTTTAACCCTGTATCTGCTCTTGGGGGAATAATGATATTCATAGCCGCATGGGCAATACTATCGGGTATAATTCATATAATAGGCGCTATAAAGATGCGTAAAGTAATTACAAATGAATGGCTGATGATATTAAACGGCATAGTCTCAATAATTTTCGGTATACTGCTTGCCGGTAACCTGATACAGGGTGCGGGCGTGATGCTGATGGTGTTTGGCGCATTCGCAATCCTAAGCGGAATATTTTCAATAATGCTTGCATTCAGAATAAAAACGTATAAATTAAATTAAACTATAGTACATAAAGGACTTAAATATGTCAAATGACGAAAATGTTAATCCGGGCGGTATCGATTCAGGAAATGAAGGCCTGAACGAAGAATACCTGGTTTCAGTTTTTAAAACAGATAACATGGCAATTATCGCAGTTGTGAAGTCAATTCTTGATGAAGCCGGCATAAAATACATGGCAAAAGGTGATGGCATTCAGGGGGTAGTACCTATCAATGCTTTCCCTGTTGATTTCCAGGTAATGCCTGATGATGTTGATTACGCTAAAGAACTTCTTGCTGAAGTTGATGAAGATTCAGACTGGTACGATGAAAATTCACCCGATGACTCAGGCGAAGAAAATCCAAACCCTTAATACCACTATATGATAAAAAAAATTATTGCGGCTTTCGTTTTGCTGGTTTGCTCTGTTTACGGGCAAACCAGCGAAGTTATATTTATACAGATGAACGATGTTTACGAAATTGCCCCGCTTGAAGGAGGTAAGTACGGCGGACTTGCGCGCGTAAAAACCGTTATCGATAGAATTAAACAGAACAACCCGTACACATTTGTTGTGCTCTCAGGCGATTTTATCTCACCCAGCGCGCTTGGCACAAGCACATATGAAGATAAACGAATAAACGGCCGGCAGATGGTTGATGTTCTTAATGCCATCGGGCTGGATTATGTTACATTCGGCAACCACGAATTTGATTATAAATATGATGTGCTGCAGGAAAGGCTGAACCAGTCACAATTTGAATGGATAGCAAGCAATGTTAAAAGAAATGATAACGGCACTACATATCCTTTCAGCAGCAACGGTATCGATCTGCCTGAATATAAAGTATTAAAAGTGCAGGGGTACCTGAAAAACCAGCCTATTAAAATAGGCATAACCGGTATCTGTATAGATGCTAATAAACAGCCTTATGTAAGTTATTCTGATTATTACAGCTCAGCCAGAGAAGTATATTCAATATTACGTGATAGCATAGACTGTTACATTGCTATATCACATCTTAATATTGATGAAGATAAAAAGCTTGCATCTGAAGTGCCGCAGATTAAGTTAATTATGGGCGGGCATGAACATGTGAACATGCTTCATAAAGTAGGTGAAACATTGATAACCAAGGCTGATGCCAATGCAATAACTATCTATATACACAGGCTTCTTTTTGATGAACATAATAAGCTGCTTGAGATAAAATCTGAGCTGGTAAGTATTGATGAGAAAATACCAGAAGATCCCAAAGTAAAAGCGCTGGTTGATGAATGGGTCACGCGCGCTTATAAAGGATTCTACGATAAAGGCTTTGACCCGCTTAAGATGGTTATTGATCTTAAACAAGATACACTTGACGGAAAAGATGAAACTGTCAGGTACTCTCAAAGTGCTTTAGGATACCTGGTAGCTAATGCAATGTTTGACGCGGTAAAAGGAGCAGACCTGGCATTTTTCAACAGCGGTGCAATAAGGCTGGATGATAAGCTGACTGGTGAAATTACAGAATATGATATTATCAGGGTGCTTCCCTTTGGTGGAAAGATACTTAGGGTTGAGCTTAAAGGGTCACTGCTTAAGCAAATTATTGAAACAAGCTTTTCGCAGCCGGGCAGCGGCGGATACCTGCAGTATTACGGACTTGAGCAAACTGCAGCCGGGTATAAGATCAAAAATGAGCTTATTGATGAGAATAAAGTTTATACCGCCGCGGTTGCTGATTATTTAATGAGCGGTATGGAAAGTAATTTCGGGTATCTTACAAAAGAAAACCCGGGGGTGATAAAAGTAACTGAACCGGATCCTGCTGATAAAAGTGATCTTTCAAATGATATCCGGTTTGCTGTAATAAATTTTCTGGGAAAGTGGTATAAACCAACCAAAAATTAACAGGTAATATTGAGAGAGTGGAAAATTTAAACTTAACTACGGTTATTGCAGCGGGATTTTTAATATTATCATTTATTATTCTTTATATTTTTAAGCATAAAAAAAGGAAATGAAAACAATCCCCATGAATCATAAATGAAATTCATTAAATACTTACATACTAATTTCAGCAGCGAAGAAATGCATGAAAGATCAGAAGGATTCAGAAGATTTATGGATTCAAGAAGAAGCATTCGTGAATTTTCTGACCGCGATGTTCCTATTGAAATAATAGAGAACATCATTATGACAGCATCTACAGCTCCATCCGGGGCACATAAGCAGCCCTGGACATTCTGCGTAATAACTGATCCTGATATCAAAAAACAAATTCGCGAGGCTGCTGAAAAGGAAGAGTATGAAAACTATAACGGAAGAATGGATGAGCAGTGGCTTAAGGACCTTGAAAAATTCGGCACTGACTGGAAAAAACCATTTATTGAAACAGCACCATATATAATTGTAGTATTTAAAAAATTATATGATATATCTGAAACAGGAGAAAAACTGCAGAATTATTATGTGAGTGAATCTGTAGGAATTGCCTGCGGATTTTTACTTACAGCTATTCATAATGCAGGTTTATGTGCGCTAACACACACGCCCAGTCCAATGGGTTTTTTATCTAAAATACTTAACCGGCCGGAAAATGAACGCCCATTTTTATTAATTCCTGTCGGTTATCCTGAAGAAGGCTGTACGGTTCCTGAAATTAGCCGAAAAAGTAAAAATCAAATTATATTAAATTTCTGAAATTACTAAATTAGATATAAAGCGGTGTATCAGGCAAATTTCGGTTGGATTGATTTAAATATTTAGTTTACCGGTAAGTTGTTTAGTTAATGCATTTAATATTCCGTTATTCCTTAAAGAAATATAAGAACCGAATTTTTGTCTGCAGTTTATGATAATGCCTCCGATGAGAAAAATATGGTTCCCTGTAAAATCTGTACGGTTGATAAGCTCCATTAACCTTTTTTCATTTGCCTCGTAGAATATTTCTGCAGCTTCCATTTCCGGAATATTTGCCGAAAGTATCCTTTGTTTGTTATCTTTAACCAGTTTTTCAAGGTAGATTTGCTGCCTGTCAAGCACATCGATTCTTTCAGCTTCATTAATTCTGGAAAGCGCCATGGCTGCAGCTCCGCAGCAATTTGACTCCTTATGCTGGCCCGGGCGTGTTACCCTACCAATCACACCATGTGTTGTGACGCCTATATGCGGACCGTAAAATATCAATACAGCCCCGTCATCCGGTACGTGGGATGCAAAGGCTTTCATACCCGTTAACCCGGTGAACGGGAAGCCGTTGAGTCCACCCAGCTCAAAAGCCCCGAGCATTTGCCGCGCATCTGCAGGGTATTCAATGCTGTTTATATCATCGCTGCATATGGAGTTCGCAAGTAATATCTGGTTTGGTGTGTAATCATATTCATTGAATATTGACTGAATTACATTATGCATCAGGTTATTCAATGAAACTGCATCAGGGTAAAAATTCTTTACTACAGGGGAAATATCGGATAGTTGTTCGTATAAGCTCATAACTTAATTTGCTTACACAAAAATAAAAATAGAAAAGTAATTTTAATACTCAAAAAAAGAATACCGGTTTATTGCTCTTTTTTAACTTTATCGTTATATCTTAGATCTATTAACGATCCTTTTACGGAATTTTTTACAGCTTTAAAATCTGTATCTGCGCCATTTGCACCGGTTACCAAAATACCGGCTGATTCGCTGTTATCCTCAGCGGAATACTCCTGGTAAAGCTTGTAAGTATAACCATTATTTTCAAATGTAAGATAGTTGAGGTCAAGTCCTGCATTTTCCTTTCCTCCTCCGCGGTAATAATAACTGTATGTAAAAAGATTCCACGAATCGCTGTTTAATGCTGCGGGATAGGTGAGCTCAACCTTGCTGTTTGTGCCAAAACGGTAAACAATATATGATTCATTTTCGCCTGTACAAATAACGGCGGTTTTACCGCTGCTGGTTTTGAACCTGAAAAGCTCTGTTTCACCTTTTTTTACAAGCTGTGAATAAACTGACGCTGCTGAAAAAATTAACAATATTACTAATATTTTTTTCATTTTATTTCTTCTGATATTTCCAGTTTCTTGATTTGCCTTCTGTCATCCATTCAATTGCCGTTTCCATTCTTTTGTTCCTGGTCGCTTCCGTTTTTGCTTCGATTATCCATTCAATGTACTCCCGCTTATGTGATGGCGGAAAGCCTTCAAATACAGCTTTCGCTTTTTTGTTTTTATTTAATTCTTTCTGAAAGTAAGCCGGCATGGAGTATTCTTTTCTTTCGTGTTTGGGCTTTTCGCTCCTGCTGATCTTTATTCCCGCATCGTTAAGCTTCATGGCTTCTTTTATCCATTTAACCAGTACAGCATCTTTGGGCAGGTCTTCTATTGATTCAATTCTGCCTAAATTACCCATTGCGCCTTTTGCATTTTTGCCCATAAGTATTTTGCTGTCCTTCATTATAGCGCCTTTCCAGAAGTACAGTACGGCATGCTTTTTAAAAGCTGCAAAACCCATGAACGGTCCCTTGTATTCAAAGCTTGGCATTCCCCATTTTATCGTTTCAGTAACCTCCGGACATGTTTTGTGAATGAGTTTTCTGAAATGCTCTAATACCGGTTTGGCAAAATCCTGTGACTTTGCGATGTATGCGTCAACTCTTTTATCCTTTGTTCCCATATCAATTGATTTAAATTTATTCTCCAAACTGAGATAAATGATGGTCCAGGTGTTTCCATGTGATGAGGCTCCACTCTTCCGGTGTCATAGGTCCGAAAAACGGATGGGGATCCCTGCTAATTGCGCCCGGGCCTTTTTCAGCTAATGATTCTACAAGTGAAATTAATTTTTCTTTTTCAGCTTCAAGCTCGTACTTTCCCTTTGGTTTGAACTCATCGCTGGTAGGAACACCTTTTTTAAAAGGCTTATCGCTCAATGCCTGCTTTAATGCCATTTTGCCGAAAAGAATACCGAGTAAACCGCGTTTCAGCTTCAGCTCTCCCAGTGATACTCTGATAGGTTCCTGGCAATGAAACAGCATTTCCTCAGCTCCCATTTTTCCCCAAAGAGGTTTTGAGCCTGCATGGATTTTTCTGATCCTGTTTATGATAGCTGCATTATCAACTTTATTGAATATATCCTGCATTTATTATTATAAGCTTAATTATTATGAAGCCGAATGTAATTTTTCCGAAAATATTATTATTTATACTTATTTAAAATCAATTTAATTTGATCTTATAACAGGCTTTAACCTGCAAACCCTTGATACTAAAAACCTGTTCCTGTTGAAAAGTTTGTAAAACAGCCAGGTTATCTGCTTGAATGGCGGAACCGAAAGCATATAGCCAAAAGGACTGGACCACCATACTGTTTTCATCCCGAATATATAGGCATCTGCTCCTATGAGTTTTCTTCCGTCAGAAAATAACAGGATGATATCCCTGTTTTCCAGCTCACCCGGCAATTTCAGCTCTTCACGCACCCATTTATCCTGCAGCATGGCTATTCCATAGCCTGTACGGTTTATGGTCTTCTCCCAAAACGGTATCCACCATGAGCAAAAACCGCACATACCGTCATATAAAACCCAGCCTTTTTGTTGAGGAAATGTCTGCATTAAGTTTCTGTAAGTATGACATACTAATTTACTCATCCTTTTTCCCTAAAACAATTAATTATTATACCTTTAATTATTGTGTTATTTTAACGATTTTTGTCAATTCGTAAAACAATTTTTCATTTTAATCAGGCGAATATACTATAATGCTTAAATCGCTTTCAAAAATAACCCGCAAAATATCTTCTCATTTAAACAGGAATGTTACAAAGCAGAACCAGGGTCACATTATTGCTCTAGGCGGCGGTGGATTCTCAGATCAGCCAAATAATCTTCTGCTTGATGAATACCTTCTGTTACAGACTAATAAAGCTAAACCAAAGGTACTTTTTCTGCCAACAGCCGGGGGTGACCATGAAGATTATATTGCTAAATTCTACCGTGCTTATAATAAATTCAATTGTAAGCCTACGCATCTTTCCCTGTCAAAAAAATCTGTACCTTTTAAAAAGCTTGAACAGATAGTTCTAAGCCAGGATCTTATCTTCGTAGGCGGAGGCAGTCCCAAATTTTTAATGCAGGTTTGGCGTAAAGCCGGACTTGACCGCATCATAAAAAAAGCATGGAAGCAGGGCGTAGTGTTAAGCGGAATGTCAGCCGGCGCTATTTGCTGGTATGAAGATGGTTACCAGAATCCAAAGGATGATATCTGGCGCAGGATAAGCTGTCTCGGTTTTCTTGAAGGAAGCTTTTGCCCGCATTATGATAAGCGCGGAGAGCTCCGCAGTGCCTACAGGAAAATGATATCTTCAGGTGAAATTGAAGGTGGTTACGGGGTTCAGGATGGTGTGGCGCTGCATTATGTAGGCACGGAGCTTAAATATATAGTATCAAGCTCACCGGATGCAAAGGCTTATATTGTTAAGAAGGCGGCGTTCAGGGTCACAGAAAAAGAGCTTAAACCAGCTTACCTTGGGATACTTCATGAGGCGCATCAGCTTAACTCAAAGATCTCAGCCAATGATGATGATACGCTGATTGATAATACTGAAATTGTCCGCAGGTATATCAAGCTCATAAATGAACATGATATTCCCGGCCTGCTTGCTATGACATCCGGTGATGCTGTATTCATTGATTCGATGGGAATTGATACTAAAGGTGTTACAAATATGCGCAAAGCATGGAATGTTTTGCTTACTTTTTTCCCAGATTATACTGTAATTATAAAAGATATAATCAGCAAAAATGGTATGGTGGCAGTTTTTGGCACAGCTAAAGGTACACTGGCAACTGATGGAAGAATTCTGGCGGAAAATAAATTTGAGATCCCGGCATCATGGACTGCAACAGTTGAAAACGGAAAGATAACCAAATGGCGCGTTTATGCAGATAATCAGCCTGTTAGGAAGCTGATAGAGAAGTATAGGGGGAAAATGTGAAAAGGCAAAAAGCAAAAGGCAAAAAGGAATAAAAGATAATAAAATACTTTAACATTTCATGACAAAAAAAATTTTATTGTTAGGCTCAGGTGAGCTGGGTAAAGAATTCGTTATAGCCGCAAAGCGGCTGGGACAGTATGTAATTGCTGTTGATTCATACAACAATGCCCCCGCCCAGCAGGTTGCCGATGAACGCGAAGTAATAAACATGCTCTCCGGTGATGAGCTGGATAAGATCGTAGCAAAACATAAACCGGATATTATTGTCCCAGAAATTGAAGCTATCCGTACTGAAAGGTTCTATGATTACGAAAAACAAGGGTACCAGGTTGTGCCAAGCGCGCGTGCAGCTAATTTTACTATGAACCGTAAAGCGATACGTGACCTTGCCGCGAAAGAGCTGGGACTCAAAACTGCGCCTTACAAATATGCTTCTACACTCGATGATTTCAGAAAAGCTGTAAAAGAAATAGGCATTCCATGTGTTGTTAAACCGCTCATGTCATCTTCAGGCAAGGGGCAATCAGTTATTAAAAATGAAGGAGATATAGATAAAGCGTGGGAATATGCTTCAACCGGCGGCAGGGGAGATTACTCAGAAGTAATTATTGAAGGATTTATAAACTTTTTTACAGAAATAACACTTCTTACCGTTACACAAAAAAACGGCAAAACCCTGTTTTGCCCGCCAATAGGCCACAGGCAGGAGCGCGGTGATTACCAGGAAAGCTGGCAGCCATGCGTGATCTCACCTGAACATCTTGCCGAAGCGCAAATGATGGCTGATAAAGTCACGCGCGCGCTTACAGGTTATGGTATATGGGGAGTTGAATTTTTTCTTGCTTCCGATGGCGTTTATTTCAGTGAGCTCTCACCACGTCCGCATGATACAGGTATGGTAACACTTGCCGGCACACAGAATTTTAACGAGTTTGAGCTTCACTTAAGGGCTGTACTGGGACTCGATATCCCCGAAATCACTTTAGAGCGTGCCGGCGCCAGCGCAGTTGTGCTTGCTGGTGATGATAATTCCGGTCAGCCTGTTTACAGCGGACTTGAAGAAGCTGTAAAATATCCCCAGTCAGATATTAAGATCTTCGGTAAACCCAGTACCCGTAAATTCCGCAGAATGGGTGTTGCGCTGGCATATGGTAAACCGGATGCTTCAACCGATGAGCTTCGCTTTAAAGCCAAAGAAATTGCAGATAAGATAAGAGTAAATATTTAACATATATTTTTTGCGAGGAGCGTTAACGACGAAGCAATCTCGTAAATAGAGCAATAATTTTGTTTGCCACGATCTTCAGCTCGTGGATCAAATTTGCAAATTAAACCCGGCTTTAGCCGGTAACACAGAATTAAATTATGAAAGTAAAAGCTTAAGGGCTAAAGCCCATTTCTTTTGTATCCTTTACCCACGACCTGAAGGTCGTGGCTATTATAATAGCAATTTAATTTTCTTTCTTTTTAAAATTATTTTACATTAAAAAGGAGAAGATTTCGGTATATTTTTGTTTTCTAAATCGTTTTAGATTAATATCGAATTGTAAAAAGGGATGACAAATATTTTTATATTTAGCTTTGTTTAGATAGGTTTTATTTAAAACTCTTTAGATATCTTGTAACATTATTGCCACGACCTTTAGGTCGTGGATTAAATTGCAAATCAATCCCGGCTTTAGCCGCTAACAGAATATGCCATTTATAAAGATCTGGATACATTTAATTTTTTCAACAAAAACCGGGCTCATATAATCACAAAGGATTTGAAGCCCAAATTACTGGCTCATATCAGAGAAAACGCTGAAAGTAAAAAAATCTATTTAGATTCAGTTAATTGTGTTGCTGACCATATACATATGCTGGTTTCATTAAAAGGTGAACAAAGCATTTCTAAAGTTACTATGCTGTTAAAAGGTGAATCTTCCTTTTGGATAAATAATAATAAATTATCAAATGCAAAATTCGAGTGGCAGGATGAATTCATAGCAGTTTCTATTGGTGAATCTGCATTAACGAAAGTAAGAAAATATATTGCTGATCAGGAAGAGCATCACAAGAAAAAAACATTTGCAGAGGAATACGAAGAATTCATTAAAGTATATGGATTTGAAAAGCTTAAGGGCTAAAGCCCATTTCTTTTTTATCCTACCTCCACGACCTGAAGGTCGTGGCAATCAAGATAATAAAGCAATATATTAATTTGAATTTGTTTATGTAAAAAAGATAAGCTTCGTTAAATCTCATCATGGAAAAATATTTAGAAGTAAACCGTGAGTTGTGGAATAAAAAAACACCGGTTCATATATCATCAGAATTCTACGATGTACCATCTTTCAAAAAAGGAAAGTCATCGCTAAATCCAGCGGAGCTTGAAGCGCTTGGTGATGTTTCCGGTAAATCACTCCTTCACCTGCAGTGCCATTTCGGGCTGGATTCTCTCAGCTGGGCAAGACTCGGCGCAAAGGTCACAGGAATTGATCTGGCTGAAAAAGCAATTGATGCTGCAAAGGAGCTGAACGTAGAACTGGGACTTGATGCTGACTTCATCTGCTCTGATGTATATGAGCTTAAAAAAGTGCTGGATAAAAAATTCGATATCGTATTTACATCATACGGCACTATCGGCTGGCTTCCGGATCTGAATAAATGGGCTGAGATTGTTTCGCACTTTTTAAAGCCCGGCGGAACATTCTTTATTGCAGAATTTCACCCCGTAAGATGGATGTATGATGATGACTGCGTAAAGATGGATTATTCTTACTTTAATGTTGAACCAATTATTGAAGAAGTTGGGCATTCATATGCAGATAAAGACCGTGCTATAGACCATTTATCGTACGGCTGGAACCATCCTTTAAGTGATGTTTTTTCTGCTTTACTGAAACAAAATCTGCAGGTAACCGAGTTTAAGGAATATCCGTACAGCTATTATAAGTGTTTTAATAACACTGTTCAAAATGAGCTGGGATACTACGAAATTAAAGGAATTGAAGGAAAAATGCCTTTAATGTATACCATTAAGGCAATAAAACCTCAGTAAAATAACAAATCCATCCTGAAAAACAAAGAGCAGCAGACCGGTAAAGGGAAGTTAAAGGAAGTTACAACAAACGAAAATGCGCAAAATGTTGTAACTTATTACGAAGATACGGGGCTTGATTACGGCAAATGGAGTCGTGAGTATAATATGCATTTCGGATATTACAGGTTCCCCATGATACCGCTATGGCGTGAACAGATGCTTGATGCTATGAACAGGTTTGTGATTGAAAATCTGAAGCTGGGTGATAGCGATAAAATTGTTTATGACCTTGGGTGCGGACTTGCCGCGCCATGCAGGACTTTCGCTAAAATGTATCCCGGAAAAAAAGTTAAAGGCATTACAATTGTTGAGTGGCAGATCCAAAAAGCAAGGGAGCTTAACAGGCAGAAGAACATTGACGGTAATATAGAGCTTGTATTGGGTGATTACACCGATCTGCCGTTTGATGATAATTCCGCTGACGCTGCTTACGCGCTTGAAAGCGCCTGCCACTGCCCCGATGATGATAAAGCAGCATTTGTTAAAGAAATGATGCGCGTTCTTAAGCCGGGTAAAAATTTTGTAATTGCCGATGGATTCTTAAAGCGGCCATCTGAAAAATTTTACCCGCTGCTTAAATACTGCTACACGGAAATTTGCAAAGGCTGGGCGCTGCCTTCGTTCCCTAATGTGAACGGAGTTGTTGAGCAGCTGAAATTGAATGGCGCTGAAAATGTTACGGTTACCGATCTTTCATTCCGTGTTGCGCCGTCAGTAATGCACGCGCCGTTCACAGTTGTAAGCTTTGTATTAAAGAAAATGCTGCAGGGTGAAAAGCTTAATTCTGTAAGGATAGGACATTTGAAAGCATGTTTTCTGGGGTTGTTAATGGGAATGCACCGCGGAAGCTTTTCTTATCTGATGATATCAGGAAATAAAAAATCATAATATAAATATGAAAACAATATTGCTGTTTCTCGTTCTTTCATCAGTTTGTTTTGCGCAGTCAGCAAAGGAGCTTATTGGCTCCTGGCAGGCAGCGCCGCATGTAGCGGCTGGATATGATGATACTTTCACATTTAATGATGACGGAACGTTCTATTATTTTAATAATCAAATGAATTGCGCTATAAGAGAAGTCGGGTATGGAGGAACGTGGGAGCTGAAAGGAAAAACAATTCATCTTACAGTTACATATTATGATATTGAAAAAGGCGGCTGGCTTGAACCATCTGACGGAAGCTGCGGAAGTGATTCAATGCTGGTAGGCTCAACAATAGTTAAGGTCCTTCAGTTTCCTTACGATCAGAAAGAATTGAGGCTATCCGGTTTCAGAACAGAAAACGAAGACGGCACTGATAGATTCACAATGGAAATAAATAACAGGAAACATTGGTATTTTTCGAAATTTGAGTATTAATAGAAAATGAAAGTAGTAAAGCTGACAGAAAAAAACATCCCCGCGTTCAAACAATATTTTAAACAATATTCCCATGAACAGGATGAATCGAATCCCCCGCTGGATGATTTTACAACTGGTGAAAATGACCCTGTGTATTTGCTGATTAATGGCAGCGAGGTCCGCGGCGCAGCCGCTTTGATGCTGCATCCCGAATACAGGGAAGTCAGGCAGGCAAGGCTCAGGATGTTCCATGCCGCCGATGGTGATTATTTATCCTATTTAAAGCTTTTAAACAGCATTTTACTGCATACTTCAGGGCTCACTTCTATTTACGGTTTTATTGAAGATAATTACAGCAATATTGCAAAAATATGGGAAGATCTTGGATTTGAATCCAGAAGGTTTGCATGGATACTTATCAGAGATACCAAAGAATTTACCGGACCGCAGTTTCCTGAAGGGTATGAGCTGCGCACTTTCCGTGACGGTATTGATGAGGAGCACTGGTGCAGCATAATTAATGACGCATTCGGGCACTCACTCGGTCACGTGCGGATGACACCAGAGCGTTTAGAGCACTGGAGGCTTGACCCTGCTTATATCGATGGCGGAATGAAACTACTCTGGCACAATGATACACCGGTTGCTACTTTGAGTATGACAAAAGAAGAACACAAAGGCGAATATCTGATCTTTATAGAAGCTATTGGTGTAGCAGGTGATTACCAGGGAAAAGGCTTAGGTAAGAATCTACTCAGGACAGGTATTCAGTATGCCGCTGATAGCGGTTCATCGGGAGTTATGCTTTCTGTCAACGGTGAAAATGATAAGGCTGCCGACATGTACTTCCGCGAAGGATTTAAAAAAGAAGCCCTGTACAAATGCTACTACTTTGATATAAAAAATTAATAAACCTGCATAATGGCAAAAGAACAAAAAATTGATCGTGATGTTAAGGGTGAATTCATGGAAGTTCTCCGAAAGTCACTTAAGGAAAATACATTCGTAAAATTTACACTTGGCAAATACCGTGGGAGTGAAGACGGTCTGGAAAATATTTATGTAAATCCGGTAAAAATAAAAGAAGAAGTGAAATTCGCTCTGCGGTATAAGTATAAAACCCGTGATATATACAAAAACCATACTGCTGATGAAGCAGCGAATATCATAAGTGATGAAATGGGGAAAAATTTTCTTTACGGGGGACTCTTTACAACTGTAAATGATCATGTGCTTGAATACAATAAAAAACGTGTTCCCAGAACGTATACCCGTAAGGCATCGTTTTCGCGGGTAGAGATCAAAGAACATAACCGCATTAAGACCCGTTATATTGATTCAAAAGATAAATATCTTAACCTGCTTGGAATTACCAACCAAAAAGGAGAAGTAAAAGGCGATAAGTATGATAAGTTCCGCCAGGTGGATAAGTTTATTGAGATACTGAACGGACTAATAGAATCAAGCAGCCTCGCAGATAAAAATGAAGTGGATGTAATTGATTTCGGCAGCGGAAAATCTTATTTAACATTTGCAGTATATAATTTCCTGAACCATAAGCTTGGATTGAAAACTAAGGTTACAGGTATCGAACAAAGAGAGGACCTTGCGCAGCTTTCCAATGATATTTCAACAGCAGTTGATTTTAATGACCTGAAATTCATTAACAACACAATTAATGATAACAAAATAAAGGAAGCTGATATTGTTATTGCACTTCACGCATGTGATACTGCTACTGATGATGCTATTGCCAAAGCAATAGCACTGAAAGCTGAAATTGTCATCCTTGCTCCATGCTGCCAGAAATATGTGCGTAAACATCTTCACATCCCCGAAGAATTAAAGGGTGTTTTTAAACACGGCATACTGGAAGAGCACTTAGCTTCCTTTATAACCGATGGCTTAAGGGCACTTGTGCTTGAATCATACGGCTATAAAACCAAGGTGTTTGAATTCATTTCAGGTGACCATACCAGCAAGAATATCATGATTACTGCCATTTTGGATGAGTTCACCGATGATAACTACTTTGCCAAAGTTGTTGAAATCGAAAAGATGAAATCGCAATTTGGCTTAAGCGATTTTTACCTTGATAAACTTCTCACAAAAATAAAATAAATTTTTATGCTTGAACTGAACATCGATCAAATATTTACAGCGGTAACAAAGGAAGAACTGTACTCTTACAGAGAGAAAATAACCGAAGCAAATAATTTGCTTTATCAAAAAACCGGCAAAGGAAGCGATTTCCTAGGCTGGATTGATCTTCCTTCAAATATTTCCCAAAATGAAATTTCACGGATAAAAGAATGTGCTTCATTACTTGCAGAGAACTCTGATGTAATTGTTGTTATCGGAATCGGAGGCTCTTATTTGGGAGCGCGAGCCGTAATTGATGCATTATCAGATAATTTTAACAACCTGTTAAACCGGTCTGAACGCAACGCGCCGCTGGTTATTTTTGCAGGAAATAATATCAGTGAGGATTATCATGCAGAGTTGATGCAGGCTCTTGAAAACTTTGATTATTCTATAATAGTGATTTCAAAATCAGGTACAACCACAGAGCCGGCAATTGCCTTCAGGTTGCTTAAAACTCACATTGAAGGCGAATACGGCAAACAGGAGGCAAAAAACCGTATAGTGGCTGTAACCGATAAAGCCAAAGGCGCTTTGAAAAAGCTTGCCGATGCTGAAGGTTACCAAACATTTGTAATTCCCGATGATGTAGGCGGAAGATTTTCTGTGCTGACTCCGGTAGGTTTACTGCCCATTGCTGCTGCCGGTTATGATATTGATAAGCTGCTAGGCGGTGCAAAAGCTATGCAGCAGCTTACCCGTGAGAAAAAAAATATTGATGAAAATCCCGCAGATCTTTACGCAGCTGCGCGAAACGCCCTTTATAATAAAGGTAAATCGATTGAAATTCTTGCAAGCTTCACACCAAACCTGAATTATATAATTGAATGGTGGAAACAGCTTTATGGAGAATCAGAAGGCAAAGAGGGTAAAGGGATTTTCCCTGCAGGCGTGAATTTTACGGCTGATCTTCACTCAATGGGGCAGTGGATACAGGAAGGAACGCGCAGTATTTTTGAAACTGTGATTAGTATAAATGAATCCAAATTTACACTTACCGTGCCGCGCGATAGTGATAACCTGGATGAAATGAATTACATCGCAGGCAAACGCCTTGGTGAAGTTAATAAAATGGCAGAGCTTGGCACCATGCTTGCGCATGTATCAGGCTGTGTGCCAAATTTATCAATTACGCTTAACAGACTTGATGAGGAAAATCTTGGAGAGCTTATCTATTTCTTCGAAAAAGCATGCGCTGTGAGCGGATATCTGCTGGGTGTTAATCCGTTCGATCAGCCGGGAGTTGAAGCTTATAAAAAGAACATGTTCGCTCTTCTTGGCAAGCCAGGTTTTGAAGAAATGAAAAAAGAGCTGGAAGCTAAACTTAAAAAGCATTAAAGCGAATGTCGTTTGGTTATGGCAATAAAAGGGGAGTAACAAAGTGGCGGATGCCTTCAGGTCCCCAGGCAGTTTTAATAATCCTTATCTTCGCGCTGCCGCCGCTGGTTGCAGCATTTCTCTTTGAGCATATCCCGCAATTTTTAAGGATACCCCTTGCAGTAGTTTGGTTCCTTGCAGCATTTGTTGTTTATATTTACATTATTTCCCACGGCAGGGGCAAAGAAAAAAGTACAATTACTTCTGCGAATGCTCTTACCGGTGAATTCACCATTGATAATAACTGGATATCATTCCTCGCTTTCTATCCGCTGGTTTCTACAGTAGGCGCCGTTATTAACGGCTACTATCTTATAGCTGTAATGCTTGTTATTACCGGGTTAATGATAATAACTGTTGGAAGGCACTTCAGAAAAAAAATCAGAATCGATGAGGCAGGAAATTTATATGTTATTACCGGCGGTGAAGAGAGATATATTGATTTTAACACCGTCAGCTCAGTTATTGGAAAATTAAACCCAATGAGCTCTGAAATTGTATATAAACCTATAATTATCATTAGTTTTAACAGCATGCTAACAGAGCATAAGCCTTTAAGGCTTAAATTTTCTGTACTTCGCTCAGTTAAATACGGAACCTACTCACCCTCTCAACTGATTCTATCATATATAAAAGAAAAATGCGTATCACACGGTTTTATTATTACTTATCTTAACCCCAAAGAAACCGATTTCAAAGCAGAAAAATTATAATTCTATAAATCAAATCATACTGCCATGAAAACATTACTGCTTTCATTAATTCTTATTTTTACTTTTATGAATATTTCATATTCTCAGAAACATGATTGCTGTGAAGAAGAGACTACAGCAACTGAAAAGAAACCCAAAGCTGAGTGCTGCGAAGAAGTTAAAGGCACTACAGGCAGCGATATTACTGCCCCGAACATAATGGCGATGTTTGGTAATGATGAGAGCTTTAAAAATGAGCATCCCCAGCCGCTTACTTTTACTCTGGCAGATGGAAAGGGGAAAATGATCACCTATAAAACAAGCGATGGCATTGACGCAAACGGGTATGAAGTAAAGGCTGATAACCCGACTAACAACTGGGTATTCCTTTTCCATGAATGGTACGGACTGAATGATTATATTAAGCGTGAGGCTGAAGAAGTCGCCTCAACATTAGGGAATGTAAACGTGCTCGCAATAGATCTGTATGACGGTAAAGTCGCAACGAACAATGATGAAGCCGTAAAGTATGTGCAATCGGTAACAAACGACCGCGCACTTGTGATCTTAAACGGCGCAAAAGACTATGCAGGCAGTGATGCAGTGTTTGCAACTTATGGGTGGTGTTTCGGGGGTTCATGGAGCAACCAGGCTGCAATTGAGCTGGGAGATAGATGCAAAGCTTGTGTGATATATTACGGAATGCCTGAGCAGAATCCGGATAGGCTTGCTAAGCTTAAAGCTCCGGTTTTGGGAATTTTCGCGAAGCAGGATGGGAGAATTACACCTGAGGTAGCCGGGAAGTTTGAAAGTGATCTAAAGAGCCTGAATATTCCCGCAACAATTATTATTTACGATGCCGGACACGGATTCGCAAATCCAAGCAATCCAAAACACGATGTTACCGCCACAACAGATGCAAAAGAAAAAACATATGCGTTTTTAAAAGAGAAAATGAAGTAAGATAGTAGGTCAAAGGCATGCCTTTGACCTACATTTGATTTTTTTTTGTAGAGACGACCCGACAGGTCGTCTTTTTAATTAATTATTCATCTCTCTGCGTCTTCTCATCACTGCAGTAAAAACTAATAATCAACCAATTCCCTCAACTGCTGTTTAAATCTTTCTTTCGGGAAGAAATTCTGCTCAAGCTCAGTTGCAAATGGAACGGGTGTATCAAGTGAACCTGAGCGCATTATAGGCGCATCGAGGTATTCGAACAAATTCTGCGCTATCCATGCGGCGATCTCCCCTCCAATTCCGCCAAAGAGTGTATCTTCATGCAGAATAATTACCTTACCTGTTTTTTTAACGCTCTCAGCGATGGTATCATAATCCAATGGCAGCAATGTACGCAGATCAACTATATCAGCCGAAATATCCTTCATATTCTCAAGGGCATTTAATGCCCAGTAAACACCCATGCCGTAGGTAATGATTGTAACATCGTCACCTTCGGTTTCGTATCTTGCCTTGCCAATGGGCAATGTGTAATAACCATCAGGCACGTCTTCGCTCACGCTTCTGTAGAGCGCTTTATGCTCAAAGTACAACAAGGGATTGGGGTCTTCAAAAGCGCTTAAAAGCAGTCCCTTAGCGTCATACGGTGTTGCGGGGTAAACTACTTTCAGACCGGGTACATGGGTGAACCAAGCTTCATTGCTTTGGCTGTGGAACGGTCCTGCGCCAACACCTCCGCCAGTAGGCATTCTTACAACTACATCAGCGTTCTGTCCCCAGCGGTAATTTATTTTGGCAAGGTTATTCACAATTTGATTAAACCCGCAGGTCACAAAATCAGCGAACTGCATCTCAACCATTGCCTTGTAACCTTTTATTGAAAGCCCAAGCGCTGAACCAACTATTGCTGATTCACAAAGCGGCGTATTTCTAACTCGCTCTTTGCCGAACTCCTTATAAAAATTTTCTGTAACCTTAAACACACCCCCGTATTCACAAATATCCTGACCCATCAGCACAAGGTTATCATGTTTTATCATCGCTTCCTTCAGCCCGTCAGAAACAGCATCAACAAAGCGCCTTTCTTTGGATGCTTCACCAGGCTCAATTATAACGGGGTTATATGGTGCGTAAACATCATTAATTTCATATGCTGTATCGGGTACTATCTTTGGCTGAGCGAAAGCTTTATCGAGTCCGGCTTCAATATCCTTTTTAAATCCGGCGCGTATATCCTGAATGATTTCATCATTCAGCAAACCCAGCTCTTTTAAATACGCCTCATAATTCTTTACCGGATCTTTTATTTCCCACTTCTCAAATAATTCTTTAGGCACATATTTAACACCGGAGGCTTCTTCATGTCCCCGCATACGGAAGGTCATACATTCAATTAACACCGGACGCGGTTTTTTATTCATGCTGTTACGCAGAGTTAAGATCCTGTCATATACTTCAAGCAGGTTATTTCCGTCAATCTGGTATGATTCCATTCCGTAACCGATTGCCTTATCAACCAGCGCTTTGCACTTATATTGTTCGGTTACCGGAGTTGAAAGTCCATAAGCATTATTTTCAATTATAAACAGTACGGGCAGATCCCACACAGCGGCCACGTTTAATGATTCATGGAAGTCGCCTTCACTTGTGCCGCCATCACCTGAAAATACAGCTGTTGTCTTAATTTCATGTTTTTTATCCTTAAGCTTATTCATCAGCTCAGCCAGTGCAATTCCATCTGCAATGCCAAGCTGGGGACCCAAATGGCTTATCATTCCCACAATATGATAATCATTGGTGCCAAAATGGAATGACCTTTCGCGACCTTTCGAAAATCCGTTGTAGCTGCCCTGCAGCTGCATGAAAAGCTTATCCAGCGGAACGCCGCGTGATGTAAATACTCCAAGGTTACGGTGCATAGGCAGTATATATTCATCCTGCTGCATAGCCATTGTTAAGCCTACTGAAATAGCTTCCTGCCCGATACCGGAGAACCATTTGCTTATTTTACCAAGCCTCAGGTTAAGCAGCATTTTTTCTTCTATCATTCTGGGCAGCAAAATTGCCTTATAAAGCTCAAGCAGGGTTTGGTCTGAATATTTTTTCCGGTTGAATTCCATAACAGTGCCGAAAAATTCCGATGAGCTGTGTTTCGTATCGTTTTGTTTATGCATTAATTTTAAACCTGTAATTATTAAAATATTAAAAAAGGGAAGGCTTCTTACGGCTTCCCTTTATATGATCGTGTGAATTCAATTTCCTTCTTAAGCAGCAGGGGGAGTAAATGATCTTGATGAATACTCCTGGTCTAAAATAAGCAGACCCTCGCCTTTACCGCCAATAATTTCCATCTTTCCTAAAGCTTTGCTTGCAAGCGCTTCTTCTTCAACCTGTTCATCAACATACCATTTCAAAAAGCTGTTTACAGCGTGATCGTTTTCTTTTATTGCATCATCCATCAGGTCGTTTATTGATTTAGTGACCTTTTTTTCATGGGCAAGCGCTTTTTCAAATACTTCTATCGGTGATTTAAATGTAACATCGGGCTGCGCTATCTGCTGAAGCTCAACCTTGCCGCCTTTATCAAGCACAAAGTGGAAAATTTTCATTGCATGAAAATGCTCTTCCTGTGCCTGCACGTGGAAATAATTGGCTATTCCATCCAGGTTCATTGAATGGAAATATGCTGCCATTGAAAGATATTCATACTCAGCAAAGAACTCATTGTTCATCTGCTTGTTAAGTTCTGACTGAAGCTTTCCTGATAACATACGTTGCTCCTTAATTAATTGATTTTACAAAATTACTAATAATAAAAATCAGTTTAAATGATAAAATGTTTCAGTTTTAAACGTATAATGGTGATTATTAATGGTTTATAAAAATAAATTTATTGAGCGATTTTACCCTTTAACCTATTTACTATTTAACTGATTAACTGTTTGCATAGTAAATTATCAACTATCAAATCTCAACTGACAACTATCAACTCTCAACTCTTCATCCTGTCTATAAGTCTTCTGTCTTTTTTAGTGGGCCTTCCTGTGCCTTTGAACTTGCTTTGATATGAAACGAAGCGTTCTGTTCCCCGTTTTGCAAACTCTTCAGGGGGAGTTATATCCTCAGCATAATTTTTTACCAGCGGAGCTCCAACACGTTTTTCAAGCAGCTCCAGCACCCTGAAAGCCCGCTTAACATATCCCTGCTGAACAGTTATTATCTCACCCGGCTTTATATGGCGTGATGGCTTTACACTGGTGCCATCGATCTTGACCTTACCGCCATCACATGCTTCGGTTGCAAGGCTGCGTGACTTAAATAAACGGATGCACCATAAATATTTATCGATTCGTACGTTCAAATATCAAATAATTAATACCAAATACCAAATACCAAACACCAAATATTAAATATCAAATATTAAAAAACAAATAACAGATCAGATTTAACTGTAAATTATCAACTGTCAACTATAAACTGATCAGTTTTCCTAAATCATTGCGCATTTCATCAAATCGTTTTAATGCGGATTCAATGAACTCCTCATTAATCATTTCCTTCAATTTATCTTCACTCAGTACATCAAACTGGTTGAGCTTAAATGTCTGCTCCAGTCCGTCCTGCTCAAGCTTTACCAAGTATTTCTGATTCCACAAAAAAACCGATATCCGGCATTTTAGGTGGTGTATTTCTGCTATTGTTCTCATTTAATAACAATTTAACATTTTATGTGGTTTTAATAAATAGCAATTTTGATAAAATATATTTAAATTTATAAAATGGTAACAGTAATTAAGAAGACAGATACAAAAAGGCAGATCAAACGTAAGGTCAAACCTACGGGATATTCCAGTCAAAAGAAACTTTTTGATGCTAAGAAGTATAATGGAATTTTGAAACTTAAGGAAGATCCGCTCGAAATACAAAAGAAAATGAGAGAAGAGTGAGGAGCTAATTGGTTGTAGATACTAATATTCTCCTCTATCTGCTTAACGAAGATGACAAAATCGAATCCCTTCTGAACAGAACTCAGGTTTACATATCATATATCACGGAAATAGAACTTTTGAGTTATCATAACATCTCAAACGCTGAGTTGAAGAAAATTGAGGCAATGATAGATAATTGTACCGTAATAGAAATGAATCACGATATAAAACAACATGTTATTGATTTACGAAAGAAGTATCGAATTAAGTTAAATGATGCAGTTATCGCTGCCACTTCACTTTATATGGGAATGCCTCTACTAACAGCTGATTCAGGATTTATTAAAATTAAAGAGTTGGATCTGAAATTCTATGAAAAATAATGTAAATTAATTCGGTTATTCTTCTCTTTTAAAAAAAGTCCATTCGGAAAAAATTCCACCTCTTGCATAGAAACCGTCATCATTAATGTCTTTTATTGAATATTTTAAAATCTTTCCTTCTGGTATTAATGTAAATGGTATTTTCATTCGTATTCTGATTCTTTTATTGAATACACTGAATAAATAAAATTTTACTGTTTCGTAGCCAATGTATGATACTTGTAACAAACCACCAAGATCTTGTCGAGGTATTTTTAGGTAAGCAACACCATCTTTATTACTAGGCATAGAAAGTATTTTTTCACTTCCTTTCCAATACGCAATAAATGCACTAACGAGCGGACCCACCCCATCTGTTAATTTTAATTCAATATTTATAGTATCATTTATTGAAATAGTGGAATCTATAATCACAAAACTTGATGTATCGAAATCTATTGGTTTATCTTTAAATTGTAAATATAAAGAGCCCATTCCTTGCAAGTAAGTTCCGAAACCAATATCGTTTACAATATCATCCCTGTATCCAAATTTAAAGTGTAAGCTATCAAGGATTGTAATTTCTTCGCGATATTCCGAATTATAAACAGTCTCTCCTGTAAAATGATTATACTTCCATACAGAAACATACCTTCCCGGCTCAATTTTTTGTGCAAAAGAAAATTGGTTTACAGAAAACAATATTAATAATATTACAAATACTTTCCTGCTCAATTCGTGTAATTAGTGAAATTCGCCTGACTTTCGCCTTTTGAAAGTTGGTTATCTTTTATCATTCTTCATTTGCGGTTACATTATCTCAACAACCAATGCCAACGCAGCAGTGATCAAAGTTATAATTCCCATGGCCGTACCGGCTAAGATCTTCGTATGCCTTTCAGCAAAAGATAATATGTAAATAGATTTCAGGATATTATTTGAAATTATCGCCTGCAGCGCGGCCCTGCCAAGTGTATCAAGCGGAAGCTCATATTTGCCCTGGAAAATGTTCAGCAAAAACGGGTCAATATCAGTAAACCCGGTTATAAAAGAAAGTATATCAAGCCCTGATGTGCCGAAATTCGTGATAGTGTATGATGTTACTATGCTGAAGAGTATAAACAATCCCGCAAACAGAAGCGAAACCTTAAGTTCAAGCGGATTTGTATGGGGTGACTGAAGAAGCTCCTTTTGCTTGGGTTTATTTCTTAAATAAATAAATACTCCCGCTGAAGCTGTTGCAACAATTAATATCGCTGAAAATGGAAGCATCATGAAGGCAAGCTCCCTGTTAAAGATGAACATAAGTATCAGCACCCTAAGGTACATCATTGCATTTGCTATTATTATTGATGCAGCATAAATTCCTGAGCTGCTTTTTACCTCACGGCTCCGTTTTGAAATTATTACAGTTGTTGCCGTTGAACTGTACATTCCCCCAAGCAGCGCCGTGATTATTACTCCAGACTTCCTGAAAAAATAAGTCTGAAGCAGGTAGCTTGCATAGGATATTGCCGAAACTATCACAACTGTAAGCCATATTTCATATGGCGAGAGGCTTATATATGGCAGTGTTACATCACTGGGCAGCAATGGCAGTATGACTCCTGCAACGATGAGAAATTTCGCAAGGGTTGTGAACTCTTCAATATCTATCCTTTCGGATACTTTTTTGAAAAAAGTTTTCTTTTCGACCATTATCAGTACTGTAACAACTATAAGTACAGTAAGCCATTTTGGCTGTGTGATAATAAGCGGTCCGAGAGAATATGTAATAAAAGCAACAAAAATTGATGTGAGACCCCATGATTTTGTATCACGGATCTTTGAAAAATAAAAAATTCCCAGCAGTGCTGCAAGTATAACTGCGCCCGTTATAAAAAGGTAAAGATTCTGCGGCGAGATGGTATACAAAATAAATCCAAGTGAACCAATGAATGCAAAGGTCCTGTCTGTACCGAAAGAGGGCGAATCAGTTTCTTCGCTGTCCTCTTTTTCTTCATCACGCCTTTTGCGCTGCTCAAACCCTATCAGGAATGCAAGGGCAACTGTGATAATAAAATCAATGAACAGCTCCGGTATTTGTGAGAAAATCTCCATTTTGTTAATTAAACATAGCTTTTAGTCACTAAGTTTTCAAGGGGAATTAGCGAACAATAACGTTTTCTGCATTTCCATTTTTCTCTTTTAACCCTCGCCTAAACTCACTAAATTTGTAATTAATTAAGATTCCTGCTTCCGCTTGAATAACACAAAGTGTAGTATCAGGTCTAACGACCCGGCATATTTATAATAAAACTATGGAACTTACAGGCAATATCGTTGATGTTTTGAACAGGAAGATTTTTCCGGGCACAGTAACATTTGAAGATGGAAAGATTAAATCAATTACACCTACTGAAGGCAAGTATGAGAACTACATCCTGCCCGGATTCATAGATGCCCACGTCCACGTGGAAAGCTCAATGTTAATTCCATCTGAATTTGCACGGCTTGCCGTGCTGCATGGTACAATTGCCACGGTATCAGATCCGCATGAAATCGGCAATGTACTCGGACTCGACGGCGTTAGGTATATGATAGATAACGGCAAAAAAGTGCCGTTCAAATTCTATTTCGGCGCGCCTTCCTGTGTTCCGGCTACAACATTCGAAACCGCGGGAGCAGTTATAACCGCTGAAGATATTAAAAGACTGTTTGAAGAAGACGGCTTGAAATATCTTAGTGAAATGATGAACTATCCGGGTGTACTGCACCGTGACCCGCTTGTAATGGATAAGATCAATATCGCTCATAGTTTAGGCAGACCCGTTGACGGGCATGCCCCCGGACTAAAAGGTGAAGACGCAAAGAAATATATAGAAGCAGGAATATCAACTGACCATGAGTGCTTTACACTTGATGAAGCGTTGAGCAAAATAGGGTACGGAATGAAAATTCTCATCCGCGAAGGCTCCGCCGCTAAAAACTATGAAGCCCTGCATCCGCTGCTTGGCTCTCACCCGCAAATGGTAATGTTCTGCAGCGATGATAAACACCCCAATGATCTTGTTGTAAGCCAGATAGATGAACATGTCCGGCGTTCTGTAAAATACGGGTATGACCTGTTTGATGTACTTACTGCCGCATGTGTGAACCCTGTTAAGCATTATAAGCTTGATGTCGGGCTGCTTCAGCCAGGTGATGCAGCGGATCTTATTGTTGTAAATAACTTAACTGATTTTAAGGTTTTAAAAACATTCATTAACGGGCAATTGGTTGCAGAAGAAGGTAAGTCTCTGATAGAAAGAGTCCCGGCGGAAATTGTAAATAATTTTAACACTACCAGGAAATCACCCGGTGATTTTTCCGTGAATGCCCGTAATGACGGTGCACCCGTTATCAGGGTTATTAAAGCACTCGAAGTCCAGCTTATAACTGAAGAGCTTCATGAACCGGCAAAGCTTTTTGATGCGAAGCTGGTATCCAATACTGCAAACGATGTTCTTAAGATGACAGTTGTATGCAGGTATAACAATGAAAAGCCGGCGGTTGGATTTATCCGGAATTTCGGGCTAAAGCGGGGAGCTATTGCTTCATGTGTTGGGCATGATTCACATAATATCATAGCTGTTGGCGCATCAGATGAAGATATCTGCAATGCCGTTAACGGAATAATTGATTATAAAGGCGGCATATCAGTTGCTTTTGACGGCAATGTTGAAGTATTGCCGCTGCCTGTTGCGGGAATTATGACAAATGAAGACGGCTATACAATCGCAGAAAAATACACACGCCTTGACGCAATGGCTAAAGAGCTTGGTACTGAGCTTCATGCGCCGTTTATGACATTATCATTTATGGCACTTTTGGTTATTCCTCAGCTAAAGCTGAGTGATAAGGGTCTGTTTGACGGGCGTAAATTTGAATTTGTTGATCTGTTTGTGTGATTGCTTTTTTTGATCTCGCGAAGACGCAAAGGCGCAGTTTTATAATTTTTTTTGATTTAGAATAACAGGAATTTTTGTCTGTTAATAATTAGATTTTGATTTGCCCCGCTCTTCAGAGCGGGAAATGAAAATACCCCCTCTTGATCTCCCCCTAACAGGGGGAGAAGAGAACGCAACGCAGTTGTGTTCGAAGTAGGGGTAATGCACTGCCAATGAAAACATTCACTTTAAATAACACAAATTATACAATCCGGCTCTTTGATGAATCTAAAGATTCTGTTGAGGAGCTAACAGACCTTCTGCACCGTGCATATAAAAGGCTTGCTGATATGGGGCTGAACTTCATTGCAACATTTCAAAGTGCTGAATACACACGGAATTATCTGAAAAAAGGGGAGTGTTACATTCTTGAAGCAAGCAGCAAGCTTACCGGTACTGTATTCTATTATACTACTATGTGGGATGATGCCCCGGAAATTTATAAACAAAATGATTCTGTGCTAATAGGCAAGTTTGCTGTTGAGCCGGCTCTGCAGAAGCACGGCCTTGGCTCAAAGTTAATGGATTTTGTTGAATCACTTGCCATAAAAAGAAATAAAAAGCGTGTAGTGCTTGATACATCCGAGAAAGCTTTGCATTTAATTGATTATTACAATAACCGCGGATATGAATATATCCATTACTGGCAATGGCCTGATGTTAATTATAAGAGTGTAATCTTAAGTAAAGAGCTTTGAAGTTCGTAAGACTTCAAAAGTCTGTTTTTGTCATAGTATTTTCAGATGAATCTTATTTATATAATATGTGATAAGACTTTTGAAGTCTTATCGTAAAAAATTCTGCCACCAAAAATCCAGGACTGCCAAATGTACACTCCAAAACATTTCGAAGAGAATGAAAGAGCGAAGTTAGTTGAATTCATGAAGCAATACAACTTTGCATCATTGGTCAATACCGCAAAGAAAAGATATTGGGCAACTCACCTCCCTTTTTTGGTTGAAAAAAATGACGGTGAAATTATTCTAAGAGCGCATATGGCTAAGGCAAACCCGCAGTGGGCTAATTTTAAAGCTGATGAAGAAGTGCTTGTTATTTTCCAGGAACCGCATGCATATATATCACCTAAGCTTTACGATAACCCGGTGAGTGTACCTACGTGGAACTACATCGCAGTACACGCTTACGGTGTGCCTCAAATTCACCATTCATTAGAAGAAAGAATTGCTGTGCTTGAAGATTCATTCAAAGTTTTCGAGCCTCAGTATCAAATGCAGTGGGAAAGCTTACCGGAAGATTATAAAAACGGTTTACTCGATGGAATTGTTGCTTTCAGCATAAAAATAAAAGAAATTGAAGGGAAATTCAAATTAAGCCAAAACAGAACAGAGGGCGACAGGGAAAGAATAATTGAGGAACTGGGCTCAAAAAAGGACAATGTAAAACGGGATATTGCATCATTTATGAAAGCCCGGAAAAAATAACCGTTTCTATATCATTAATAAACATAGATTTATTTTATTTTTAGCCTAACGTCTTTAAGGTATTCCTACATTGCAATATTTAGTTTATTTTACGTTAATATAAAAGTATAAATATTGCAAATAGCAAATTTCGTGGAGTTTAATATGGCTAAAAACAACCAGCCAAAGACAGTTCTGGCATCACGTAATACGTCAATTATTTCAGTGGCTGAATCATTACTTAACGATGCAGGAATCATTTATTCGATCAGCAAAAACGGAGTAACAGAGATCCAGGTAACAGGAGATGAAAATATTCTGAACGCGCGGAAGATACTCATTGATCTTGAAGAGCTTGATTTCCATGATAACAAGTGAACGGTTATATAGATTTATATTTCAGTTAATAAAATAAGTATTTAAATTTACAGCGGAGCTTAGCTCCGCTTTTTTTGTGCCCTCCTTTCTGAAACTTTTTTATAATACGTAAAATTATTGATATGAAAAAAATTCTCATCTTAGGCGGCACAGGGTTCGTTGGCAGGATCCTTACCGAAAACCTCATAAAGCTTGATATACAGCCCGTACTTTTTAACCGCGGCAAACGCTCTCCCGGAATTTTCCCTGAGCTTCGGCATATACAGGGGGATAGACTTAATCCTGAAGAAATAAAACAGATCGCAGATGAAGACTGGGATACTGTCATAGATTTCAGCTGTATGTATCCTGTAAACCTGGATGAGATCACCGAAATGCTAAATGGTAAGGTTGGAAGGTATATATTTATTTCCACTGCAAGTGTTTATCCTATGAACGACCCGGAGTTCTGGAGCAAGCCGCTGGAGGAAGATGCGCCAACCTTGCCATGTACCGAAGAACAGAAAACAGATCCTGATGTTAATTCCACTTACGGTGAAAAAAAAGCTGAGTGTGAAAGGATCCTGCTTAATAAAAAATGGCTGGATTCAGTTATCTTCAGGCCCGGGCTGATATACGGCAGGTATGATTACACTGACAGGTTCTATTACTGGCTGTACAAAGTGCATAATAATAAAAAAATACTTTTTCCTGATGGCGGCAAAGAAAGCTTTACAGCAACATTCAGCGAGGATTTTGCAGAGCTTATTAGGGCAGCTATAGATGTGAAGGAGCATAACAGGATCTATAACGCTGTAACCCATAAACCGGTAACACTTAAGGAATATATTAATTCTGCTTCTGTGCTGACCGGTAAAACACCTGAACTAATCGATGTATCTATGGATTTCATCGAAGAAAATAAAATTCAGCCGTGGGCTGACCTGCCAGTATGGGTTGGAGCAATGAATATGTGCCTTGATAATTCAAGGGCAGAAAATGATTTCCCCGTTTTCTTCCATAACTTCAATGAAAGCGTTAAACGATGCGTGGATTATTATTCTGCTTTGGGATGGAAGGCTCCTGTTGCAGGATTATCAGATGAACGCGAAAGTGAGCTGATTCAAAAAGCATCAGCTTAAGAATAGAAAGAACATAATGGTTCTGTTTTGTTACAGAAAAAAAAATGAAATTTAATGGCTCCGCAAGGAGCCTTTTTTTATATCCAATCACCAAATACCATAGTTTTTTTCTTTTAATCCTTGACATTTCAATTTTCTTCGATTAACTTTGCATTACAAAGTACTTTTTAGCAGAAACCAAATTCTTGAACAATGGAGCAGAATAAACCCGGAAACAGTGAAATGGATTCAAACCAGCAGCATTTAAAGAACCTGACGGAGATACGAAGCCTGATGGAGCGTTCCAGCAGCTTTATATCGCTCAGCGGGCTATCAGGTATAAGCGCCGGTATAATGGGCCTGATAGCGGCATTTATCCTTCATCAAAAGCTTTTCAGGTTTATGGATTATTCCAGCTCACCAATGATATCCGCTGAAACGCGTCTTGATTTCATAATTTTCGGAATTACAGTATCTGCGGCTGTACTTGTTATAACTTTCCTTGCGGCAATATACTTTACCGCCAGGAAGGCAAAAAAGAACGGGTACCCGGTTTGGGATGGCTCCGCAAAAAGACTGGTAGTGAACCTGTTCTTACCCCTTGTAACCGGGGGAGTTTTCTGCCTTATACTTATATATCAATATTATGACTGGCTTGTGCTGCCTTCAATGCTTGTGTTCTACGGGCTTGCCCTATTGAACGCCGGTAAGTTCACTTTAAGTGAAATAAAATGGCTCGGTGTTTCTGAAATTCTGCTCGGGCTTATATCAATGCTTTTCCTTAATGAAGCTATATATTTCTGGGGTGCAGGATTCGGTTTGCTTAATATTCTTTACGGATTAGTGATGTATTTTAAATATGAAAATAAATAATTGAATTTCAGCCTGTTAAGCGGAACAAATTGAAGGATATCCTCGTAAATATTAATAAGCTCTTTGAAAGCAAGATCAGGCTTGGGATCATGTCAATGCTGATGGTAAACGATTGGGTTGATTTTAATTCCCTTAAAACCCACCTTGATGTTACTGACGGGAACCTTGCCAGCCATATGGCATCACTTGAAAAAGCAAAATATGTGAAGGTCAATAAATCATTTATAGGCAAAAAGCCGAATACAACATATTCAGCTTCAGCTGCAGGAAGGAGAGCATTTAACGAACATTTAGACGCACTTGAAAGGTTAATAAACAGCAGCGCAAAATAAAGCGCGAAGCTGAAAAAACAAATCATGAAAAAGATCATCATATCCGGAGGGCCCCAACATGCATAAGCCCAGGTTCATTATTACAATTGCGCTTCTGGTAATCTATAATTTTTTCTTCTGGTCAGAAAAGCTGGGGCTGAACATTTTTATTTTTTTCTCTCTCGGAATCGTTGCCCAGCTTTTTATGAATGAAGAGAATATTAAAAATAAAAATGTCATTGTATCGATGCTTGCTGCTTTGTATGCCTCGGCGATGGTTTTGTTCATAAACTCCGGTTACGCCAAATTTGCAGCATTTGTTTGTTTTATGATCTTTACAGGGTACATTCACCAGCCGCAGCTTCAGACAGTCTACAGCGCAGTGCTTACCACAGTTTCAAGTTTTGTGATCTTTCCGTATAACATATATACTGAGCTCAGGTATTTCGCTTCAAAGTTCAGGGCGTTTAAGCTGGCTCTAAAGTTCGTTAAGCTTGCCTTTATACCGCTAATATTTTTTGTGATATTCTATTCCATTTACGCTTATTCCAATCCGGTCTTCAACTCATACTCAGTTACTTTCTGGGATTCAATTGGGAATTACCTGTATGATATTTTTATAAATTATCCCATACTTCGTTTCTTTTATATCCTGCTGGGATTAATGTTAATTACCGCTTTTATTTATAACAATAATATCAGGGTATTTACAGAGCTTGATAACTCATTCCACGATTCATTGCAGCGTGATAAAATATTCAAGGTGCACTCACGCACTAAGCCTGTACCGAAATCACATTTAATGTATACCCTCTTTTCATACCGCTTTAAGCCAAACTCGCTTAAGCTTGAAACAAAAATGGGAATTGTACTGCTTGTAATGATGAATGCTTTGCTGCTGCTTCTGAATGTAATTGATATACAGGTTACGTGGCTTGGCTTTGATGCGGCAAATATTGAGAACATTGCGTACTATGTCCATGAAGGCACTTATTATCTCATTTTCAGCATACTGCTTTCAATGGCAATATTACTGGTAATATTCCGCGGTTCGCAGAATTACCTGGCTTCAAACAAAACATTAAAGCTCCTTGCATATACATGGATAGTTCAGAACGCTTTTATGGCAGTATCGGTATCCCTCAGGAATATCTATTACATAGAGCATTACTTTGCGCTTTCATATAAAAGAATAGGCGTTATGATTTTCATTATCCTCACGCTTACCGGGCTTGTTACAATGATATTAAAAATTCATCAGAAAAGAACGACGTTCTGGCTTTTTAAGGTCAACAGCATGGCGGCAATATTAATGCTGTTGATCATGAGCTCATTCAGCTGGGATATTACAATTGCCGAATTCAATCTTAAAAATCCCGCAAAAGATAAAATTGATATTGATTACCTGCTGAAGCTAAATGATGATGCGCTTCCTGTTCTTGATAAACACAGGGATGTCCTCAACAGGGATTTCCTGGAATACAGCTTTATTTTCAGTGACTATAACAACGGGCTTACTGTTTACAAGCAGCGTGTTGAAAGCTTTGATATTAACCAGGAAAATTATTCATGGCTTTCGTGGAATCTGCCGGATGAAAGAACCAAACAATATTACAAAGAAAACGGGTCGCAAATTTACCTCCCGCTCAAAAAGAAAAATTTAGACAGCCTGAAAAATAATGTGATCGATAAAAATGAGCATCTTGAAACAGTGCCGCGAAATGATAATGATATTAATGCCCGTGAAAATGAGCCGAAGATTGAAGAAACACCAAAGCTGAATGCACCTGATATTGATAGAAGGCAGAATCAAAGATGACGGATATGGAAAAGTATTTTGATAAAACCACATTTACGGGTTTGGTTCTGCTGCTTCCTTCAACAATGATAATTATATCAATACTGCTGAGGGCAGTTGAGTCAGAGCTGTTTTATGAAGCGCTTTTTACAATTAAGAAAACATTAAACCCGTACGTTGTTATGAACGTTTGTTCGCTTGTCTCACTGTTAATTTGCTTTGCAGATATTATTTTTATCAATTCTAAAAAGGCTGATACTAAAGAACTTGAGCTTTTGGTGTACAGAAAAAGCTTTTTAAACTTAACTATTATAACAGTTAACATAAGTTACATTATATTCATATATCTTTATCATGACCTTCAGAAATTAGGCAATATTCCCGTTGGCAGAAATTAAAACATAATTCAAAAAATTTAATTACAAACCAAAATGAAACAAAATATTTTGGAAAACATCCAAAATCCCTCTATGCTTGAAAAGCTTTACCGCGAGAACTATACTGAATTTACAAATAATTTTAATGAAATATTTCCGGAAATTAAGGAAGAGCCGCTTGCCCAATTCTGGAAAATAAGGCTTACCGAAGAAACATTGAACATTGCCGCAGATAATGATTCCGCTGAGGATCTTTTGGGCGGGAATAACGGAAAGTTCAATCTTTTATATACCGTAATAGCGGCTTTGGTATGCGGCACAATTTTAAAATTCCCCAAAATTTTCGGTCTTGAAGCACAGTATTTTATTCCCAATAATCTGCCGTTTTTGCTTTTCCCTGCACTGGCGCTTTTCTACCTGCTTAAGTTTAAAGCTGACAGTAAAAAAATTATCGCTGTATTTTCTGTTGTACTGTTTGGTATCGGGTTCATGAATTTTATCCCGTGGCAGGAAACCAGCCAGACAAGGATACTTTCAGCGATCCATTTTTCATTTATAACATGGGTCCTGCTGGGAGCTTCATATATTAATTTTGATATTAGCTCAAGAAAAGCAAGGATGAACTTTTTAAAACGCAACGGAGATACTTTTGTACTGACAGGGGTCATTCTTTGTGCCGGTATGCTGCTTACAATGCTTAGTGCTGCAATGTTCAGCGTCATTAAAGTAAGGATAGATACTGTAATAGAAGAATATGTTGTTGTTTACGGGCTAATTTCTGCGCCGATTGCAGCCAATTATATGATAGAAACCTCGCCTAAAATTATCAGCAGGGTAGCTCCTTTTATTTCAAAGCTGTTTACGCCTTTAATGTTCATTGCTATGACTGGTTTTTTGGCGGCGCTGGTATTTTTCGCTAAAGATCCATTTAATAACAGGGAAGAGCTCATAGTTTTTAACGTATTGCTGGGCGCAATAATTGCAGTGGTTGTTTTCACATTTTCAGGCAGTGCAGAAAATCACAGGTCAATTTACAATAAAATACTGCTTCTGCTTTCCATCGAAGCGTTGGTTATAAACTCAATCGCGCTTTCGGCTATTATTTACAGGCTGTTTTCCTTCGGGCTGACTCCTAACAGGATTGCAGTGCTTGGAGCAAACCTACTGCTCTTCTCCAATCTGATATTAATTACATTCAAGCTTTTTCAGTTTATCCGTAAAAAAGCTGAAGCTGAAAGTGTTGAAAAAAGCATGTCTGATATGCTGCCGATCTATGCAGTATGGGCTGTGATTGTTGCTGTATTGATGCCATTGTTTTTTTGGTTTAAATAAACTTCCAGTTTATACTGAAATATTGATTTTTAATATATATTTTTGTGGAAATTGAAAATTAACTACTATGGATTCAACTAAAATTCAATCAATTACAATGGGAAGCGTTTACGCTGAAGATTATAGCGATTCGTTCAGATTCTATAATGGTGTGCTTGGACTCGAAGATTACTCTCCAATGGGTGATAAGGCCTGCTTTTTCCAGGTAAATGATGAACAGGGAATGTACCTCGAAGGCGGCTATGATGCCCCCGAAGCAGGATTCGATACCACCAAAGTATCGTTTACATTCAAGGTCGGCTCCGCCACACAGATGTTCGCCAAGCTGCGCAAAAATGCTATTCGTACGATACAAAAAGAACCTATGAAAATGAATGAGGATACATATTGGTTCCAATGTTACGACCCTTCAGGTAATATTGTGGAATTTGTTGGCGGGGAGTGAATTACTCGTGCCACGAATACAGGTATGTTAATATCTGATTTAAAACGGATTTTTCATGTTATTCCGAAATTCAATATAGAAACTGGTTTCGTGGCATGAGTATCTTCTTGATTTAAACAATGACCGATAAAAATAAAATATCACGAATTCCATAAGCAGTTAATAAAATTATAACATTTATCATAAGAATAAAAGTAATCAGTAGGATAATATATTATGGAAAAAACAAAGATCACCTCGATCGGTATGGGCAGCATTTATGTAGATGATTTTAAAAAAGCATATGAGTTTTACAGCGGTATGCTGGGACTCGAAGGACAGCCGGGTGAGAATTCCTGCTTCTATCAGCTTAATAAAGAACAGGCAATATATGTCGAAGGCAATTATAATCCGGTTGCTAAAGATCCCAAAGGCGTAAAATCAGCAATAACATTCAGGGTTGAATCAGCTTTAAAGATGTATGATAAATTAAAAAATTCAGGTATTGAGATGATCCAAAATGAACCAATGAAGATGGCTGAAAATATATATTGGTTCCAGTGTTTTGATCCTTCTGGAAATATTGTTGAATTTCTGGGAGGCGAGTGATTCCCTCGTGCCTTAAATAGTGTCAAGGTATTATCTTAACTAAAACGGGATTTTATACCTTACTAAAATCATTAGTGTATTTTCAGTTTAAGCTCTCATATAAAAAGATTCCCGCTTTCGCGGGAATGACAATCAACTTACAGTTTCGAATCAATAAAATATGGCAGCATTTTGCGCCATGAAGGCCAGTCATGCGGGATATCATATCCCCAGAGGTCCAGTTCATGGTCAATGCCTTTGGCATGCAATACATTGCTTAGATTTTTAGATGCTTCCGGATTTTCATAGCTGCCCTGCCCGGTTGTGATATAAATGTGTTTTCTGCCTCTTATCTGGTTCAGTATATTCTCATCGTTCAGGTTGCTTAAATAATCTACTGGTGAATTAAAATAAACGTTCTCATCATAATAACCTTTTGAATAATCCTTCAGGTCATATGAACCGCTCATTGCAATTGTGCCTGCAAATATATCAGGCCTGCGGAAAAAAGTATTTGCTGCATGAAGCGCACCGAATGACGCGCCGGTTGTTATTATCTGCACATCATTCCCGCATATTTGTTTTATGAACGGAACTACTTCGTTTATTACATATTCATTGAACTGTTTGTGCCGCTCTGATTTATATTCCGGGTGATTTTCATCATTCAGCCAGCTTTCACTGTTTATACTGTTGATGGAAATTGCGCGTACCTTTCCGTTGTTAATATATGGTGTTAATGATTCAATTAAATGAAACCTTTCATACTCCAGGTAATCAGCTGCCGCCGTGGGGAACATTAAAAGCGCATACTGGTTTCCTGTTCCGTAAACTACAGTTTCCATTTCTTTATTCAGGTTCGGACTGAACCATTTGTGTATTTCTCTCTGCATATGATATATATTTTGGTTATTCCTCAGGTGTGTGAACTGCAAAAATACAAATATTTATACACAGTAAAAAGTCGTTTTACTCTAAAAGAATTGGTATAGTTTATAAAATAACTTATTTTTATAATTAATGAATTCATCCATTAAAAACCACAAAAATCCCCCCAAAATGCAGTTTTCGGGAGGTTAATTAAATACATTGATATGGGAAAAAAAGAAAAAGTTTCCAAAAAAAGCAGCGCATCTTCAACGGAAAAAAATGAAAAGAAACTGCGGAAGATAACCGAAGAAATAACGGAACTTCGTAAAAAATATATTAAAGTTATTAGCAGGCTTGCCGAAGCAGATGTTAAAGATTATATCCTGAAAGATGTTGAAGGAAATGACATAAAGCTCTCAGAAATGTTCGGTGATAATGAATACCTCATTCTTGTTCATAATATGGGGAAAGCCTGTTCTTACTGCACGCTCTGGGCAGATGGCTTCAGCGGAGCAGCTTATTATATAGAAAAGAAAGCGGCGTTCGTTCTGGTATCACCCGATCCCCCGGAAGTTCAAAAAGAATTTGCCGCCTCACGAGGTTGGAAATTCAGAACATACTCAGCTGCGGGCACTGATTTCATTGCAGATATGGGCTACTATACTAAAGCCGAAGGCTACTGGCCCGGTGTATCTGTATTCCATAAAGATGAAAACGGGAATATCAAACGTGTATCCAAAGATTTCTTCGGACCCGGTGATTTTTACAGCGCTCCCTGGCACTTTTTTGATCTCATTCCGCAAAACAAAGAAGAAAAGGAGAAATAGATATTCATGAGCGCTATGCCGCAAGAGCTGAAAAAGATCTATGATGAATTCAGCCAAATGAAAAAGGATTCATCAGCGTTTTTATCCAAAGTAAAAGAAAGCGAATTCAACAAACGCCCCGCAGATAACGGCTGGTCAATTGCTGAATGTATCGATCACTTAATTGTAACCGGGGTTGATTACTGCGATACTTATGAAAAAGGGCTGAAAAAGCTGGAAGAAAAGAACCTGAGGTATTCAGGCGAAATGAAATTCAGCTGGATAGGAACTAAATTTATCGGAAACGTTGAGCCGCCGGTAAAGAAAAAATTCAAATCACCCGGCAAATGGGTGCCTGATTCAAATATTAACAAAGCAAAAGCAACAGAGGCTTACCTGCAGCTTCAGGATAGATGGATGGAACTGGTTGAAAGATCAGCGCCATGGGATCTTACAAAGATAAAATTACCTTCTCCGGCAGTAAGCTGGATAAAATTTTCGGCGTTTGTAATACTTGAAGTAAATGCTGCGCACCAGCGCAGGCATCTTGAACAGGCTAAGAATGTAAAACGAAATTTAAAATAACTATAAGGAGCTATAATAATGTCACTAAGTTCATTCAATTTTAAGCAGTGGATAGAAGAGAACCGGCACCTGTTAAAACCGCCAGTTGGCAATAAATGTATGGTGAACGGCGACCTGATCGTTATGGTTGTAGGCGGACCCAATTCACGCAAAGATTATCACTACGAAGAAGGCGCTGAATTTTTCTACCAGGTAGAAGGTGATATAGTTGTTAAAGTTATAGAAGACGGTAAGCCCAAAGATATTCATATTAAAGAAGGTGAAATGTTCTACCTTCCGCCAAACATACCGCACTCACCGCAAAGACCAGCCAACACAGTTGGCCTGGTAATTGAGCGCAAGCGTGAAGAAAAAGAGCTTGATGCTTTCCAGTGGTACTGTGAAAACTGCGGCAACAAGCTATACGAAGAATTCGTTAAGCTCGATGATATTGTTACACAGCTTCCGCCGATTTTTGAAAAGTTCTGGAACGATATGGATAAACGCACCTGCAACAAATGCGGAACAGTAATTCAGCCTCCTGCTAAGTAATGAAGATAGATGTACATACGCACATACTGCCTGAAAACTGGCCTGACCTGAACAAAAAATATAACACTCACGGTTTTGCTACAATAGAACATCACAAGCCGTGCTGCGCCAAAATGATGATAGGCGATAAGGTCTTCCGTGAGATAACCGAAAATTCATGGAGCAGCTCCAAACGAATTGCGGAGTGTGATGAACACAATGTTTCAATGCAGGTAATTTCCACTGTGCCGGTTATGTTCAATTACTGGGCAAAGCCCGGTGAAACTTATGATCTCTCCCGCTTCTTAAATGACCATATTGCAGACGTTGTCAGGGATAATCCATCAAGGTTTATCGGGCTTGGAACGCTGCCGATGCAGGATACAGGGCTTTCTGTTAAAGAGCTTGAGCGCTGCATGAAAGAGCTTGGACTTGCGGGAATAGAAATAGGAACTCATATTCACGGTAAGAATCTGGATGACCCGGATATCTGCGAGATATTTCACGCCTGCGAAGAAATGAATGCCGCGGTATTCGTTCACCCCTGGGATATGCTCGGCAAAGACAGGATGCCTGAATACTGGCTTCCCTGGCTTGTTGGTATGCCCGCTGAAACATCGCTGGCAATATGCTCTATGATATTTGGCGGCGTATTTGAAAAGTATAAAAACCTGAAAGTGTGCTTCGCACACGGCGGTGGTTCATTCCCTTTTTCAATTGGGCGTATAGAACACGGTTTTCATGTAAGGCCTGATCTTGTTCAGACCCGGAATAAAGTAAACCCGCGAAATTACCTGGGCAAATTTTACCTTGATTCGCTCGTTCACGATGAAATGGCTATGAAATTCCTAATTGACCTGATTGGCGAAGACTGCATTGTAATGGGCTCTGATTATCCTTTCCCCTTGGGGGAGCATGTGCCGGGAAAGTTAATTGAATCAATGTCTGAGTTTAACAGTGTTGTAAAAGAAAAACTACTGTGGAAAAATGCTGCGGAGTTTTTGGGAATAACTGAGCTTATACAGAAAATGTATGGTAATGTAGCATCATAAAAAGATTCCCAAACCGGAGTTTGGGAATCAGATTTAAGCTTTTTCTTTCCCATTCCGGAGTTTGGGAATCAGATGTGGTCTTTTCTCTTTCCCAAACTCCAGTTTGGGAAAGCATAGAATAATTATTCCAAATTATTGTAACATGTTTTTTGCTTTTTCACTTTTGCCTTTTCACTTTTGTCTTACTTCACTAAAACCATCTTCTTCATATCACTAAGCTTACCGGACTCAAGCTTATAATAATAAATTCCTGAAGCGTAATTTCCCGCATTAAACTCAATCTCATACGTACCGGCAGATACCACTTCATTCACTAATACAGCAACCTGCTGCCCGTTTGAATTATAAACTGTAAGCTTTGCATTTTCTCCGCCTTTTGAGATATCGAACCTGATCTTGGTAACAGGATTAAACGGGTTAGGATAGTTTTGTTTTAGCCCAAATTTATCAGGTACAATAGTGGATATCGGCATAATTCCTATAACCTGATTTAATGCGCCGCGTGAATCGATAAGTCCCCACCCGAAGTAATTATCAAACCCGGGGGTATCTTCGTTTGCGGGACCAACCTGGTCACGCGCTGAATTTTTCAGCGCATTATATATATCATTAAATGTCAATGATGGATTCACACCAAGCAGCAATGAAATTACCCCGGCTGTCATTGGCGTAGCTTGCGAGGTGCCGCACCAGTAGTTGGTTGAATTGGGATTGTTATAAACCAGTCCCAAAATCATTTCGCCCGGAGCAGCAAAATCAATGTGTGAACCAAAGCTGCTGCCGCCTCCCCAGCAGAAAGGTACTGCGCGGAACATCCTGTTGTTGATCGCGCCTATTGCAATTACATTGTTCAGTCCGGCTGGGTAGTAAGTGACATTATTGTTGTTATTCATCATACATGCAACTACTATTCTGCCGTTATTGAACGCATAAGTAACTGCATCAGCCATTGCCTGGCTGTAAGACTGGCCGCCAACGCTCATATTCAAAACTTTTGCGCCGTTATCTACCGCGTAAGTGATTCCTGAGGCAAACCAGGAATACTGTCCGGAATTTGAAGCGTTCAGTATCTTTACAGGGATTATTCTGCAGTTCCAGTTTACTCCTGCCATCAGTGATCCGTTATTTCCTTTTGCACCTACTATGCTGCCAACATTGGTTCCGTGTCCATGATCATCTGTTGGATTGTTATCGTTGTTGGCATAATCATATCCCTGCAGCATCCTTCCTGAAAATTCAGGGTGGGTGAGCGGCATGCCTGAATCAAGGATTGATACAATTAAATTAGTACCGGTTGTTATATCCCATGCGTTTACAGCGTTAATATCACCACCTGATGTGCCGGCAACTCCGTTGATAGTCTGTCCCGTGTTCCGCAATCCCCATTGGTTACCAAACGAAGGATCATTTGGAACAAGCGAAGTATTCTGTGAGAAATTACTTCCGCCAAAATATCCGCCGCCATATCCAATATAATCAAACTCAGCGTATTCGATCTGCAGGTTTTTAGATATGTAATCCCTTGCTGTTTCAATTGAAACAGCACCGGGGTTGATCTCAATTATAAATATTCTTTCAATCCCTCCGTGAAGCGGCGTCATATCAGCATCAGGCTTAAGAGCCTTGAGGGTGAGTATATTACATTGCTGCATAAAAATATTCAAAGCTGAATTGCGGTTCATATTCACTGAACCTGCAACTAGATTCTCCGATAAACTTTTGGGCGCATATAGGCGGGCATCTCTGAAAAGCTCTGTGCCCTGTTTGAATTTTATTATCAGCGACTGTTTGCTGTATTCTTCAGAGAACAGGGCTGAGGATTGTATTACCAATGTAATGATGAAGAATATTTTTAATGCTGTTTTTGCGGGTAGATATGACGGCTTCATTTTACCTCCGTTTGAAATTGATTTGGTTATGTACATAACTTAAAATAACACTTTTTTTAAGTTATTACTTTATCTAAAATTACGTATTAAAGCTAAATTCTCTTTTCTTTGTAAAAATAAGGGGCCGCAGCCCCTCATTCATATTTTTTTTACCTTTTTTTACTTTCCGTACTTTAAACGGTCCCGCTTTTTTGCTTAGCGGGATGCCTTTTCACTTATTTAATAAGTACCATCTTTTTCATATCAGTATAACTGGCTGTTTCAAGCCTGTAATAATATACTCCTGATGAAAGTTTACCCGCATCAAAGCTTACTTCATAACTGCCGGCAGTCAGCGCTTCATTAACCAGAATTGCTGTCATTTGGCCTAGGGTACTGTAAACTGCCAATTTTAAATTAGCGGAGCTTTCAGTAATATCAAATGTAATTTTTGTAACAGGATTAAACGGGTTAGGGAAGTTTTGATGAAGTGCGAACTTTTCCGGAATATTTGAATTTACCTGCTGTACCCCCGCAATATTTCCTATATTATGGAATGTTACAGTATTGTTGCCGCTGTTTGGTACACCAAGAGTATCACCGTTTTTATTAATATATATATCAGCCGGATTGCTTAAGCCGCTGTTGATTACTATAGTAACCGGCAAAGTAAAATTGATATCATACCTCAGTATTTTAGCGGGAGCAGGTGACCATGAAGAAATATATACATTATCATATTTATCAAGATAAATTCCGTCACAGTTATTATGACCGGTGTTTGTAATTGTAGTGAGCGATGAATCAACAAGATTTACCTGCTTAATTGCCGCATTGCTTCCCCAGTAACATATAAGCAGCCTGTTGCGGGGTGAATCAACATACACGCCGTTAGGCTGTCCACCTGCAGTTGGTACGTAGATCCACCATGCACCGGTATTTAAATTCAGCTTGTAAATTTTTTGTCCGGTAAAATCTGAAATATACGCAATACCCGTTGACTGGTCTATACCTAATCCGTTAAGAAACGATGCTCCGCTCAAAGTAGCGGTAAATTCCTGTGTTCCGGTTGCGAGTGAAAATCCTTTTATCGTGCTTCCCGCGCAGGCGTAAACCCTGCCGTTGTAAATCCTTATACCATGGCTGCCGGAGCCCGATGGCGCAAAATCAGTTACCACGCCTGTGGCATTGTTCCTTTGTTTTATCACACCGCCGGAATTAGTTACCAGCCACCTGTTATATACAGAATCATAAACTACACTTTCCGGACTTGTGTACTGGGAATAAATGAGGGAAAAATTTATGAAAAATAGTGCAACAAATAAACAATACTTCTTCACGCTGCTCTCCTTAAAAAATTAATAGAATAGCCGTAAATTTAATGATTTTTTTGGTATTATTTAGGGTATTTAATTTATTTAAGAGTGAATTTGAGTAAACTCAGCGGCTAAAATTAATCTTTTTTAATATATTCTGGTTTGACTGTAAGTTTAATTTATGTATTTGTAATTTACGCTATTAACCAATAATTTTAATCATAAAAATGAAAAAAGCAATTTTATTCTTATTCATTCTTACTTTCAGTATATCAGCCCAAAACAGTGATACAGTTACAACTTCAAGCGGTTTAAAATATATAATATTAAAAAGCGGAAATGGTAAAAGATCCGAAGCAGGCAAAGTTGCCGAAGTACATTATACCGGCTGGCTGCTTGACGGCAAAAAATTTGATTCCTCCAGGGATAGAAAAGAACCGTTTGAATTTACTCTCGGCGCAAAACAGGTTATAGCCGGTTGGGATGAAGGCGTAGCCTTAATGAAGATAGGCGATGAGTTCAGGCTTATACTTCCTCCAAATCTTGCTTATGGTGAGCGTGGTGCGGGAGAAATCATTCCGCCAAACGCTACACTTGTGTTTGATGTTGAGCTGCTTGGTGTGCATAAGCCTAAAAAATCCATTGTTGATACACTGATGGCAATAATTATAAATAAAAATGTTAGTAAAGCGATAGATACTTACTGGGACCTTTACAGCGAAAAGGAAAAAGAATACAATTTCAAAGAAAGCCAGCTTAACATTCTTGGTTACCAGCTTCTGCAGGTTGGACTGAATAAAGAAGCCGTAAAAATATTTGAGCTTAATATAGAGCAGTATCCTGAATCAGCCAATGTATATGACAGTATGGGAGAAGGTTGCATGATAGCAGGCGATAATAAAAATGCGATAAAGAATTATGAAAAATCACTGGAGATTGACCCCAAAAATGAGAATGCTAAAAAAATGCTGGAACAGCTTAAGAATAAAAATTAAATGAATTACGAGAATAAAATTGAGTTTGCTTTGCAAATGGATTCAAGTGATCCCCTGCATTCACACAGAATGAAATTCCACATTCCCAAAACCAAGGAGGGGAATGATGTTATTTATTTTGCGGGTAATTCCCTTGGACTACAGCCAAAGACCGTCAGGCAGTATGTTGAGCAGGAACTGCTCGACTGGGAAAAAATGGGTGTTGAAGGGCACATGCATGCAAAATACCCATGGCTGCCATACCATGAATTTCTGACTGAACAAACCGCTGCTTTGGTTGGAGCAAAACCCGAAGAAGTGGTGAATATGAACTCACTTACCGTTAACCTGCATCTTATGATGGTTTCTTTCTACAGGCCAACTAAAGAACGTAATAAAATTCTCATCGAAGCAAACGCATTCCCGTCTGATCACTACGCCGTGCAGTCTCAGATCAAATTTCACGGTTTCGATTCTGCAAAATGCCTTATAGAAATGAAACCGCGTGATGGTGAACTGACTATCCGGACGGAAGATTTAATCGAGCGGATAGATAAAGAAGGTGATTCCATAGCGTTAATTATGTTTGCCGGCGTAAACTATTACACCGGACAGGCGTTTGAAATAGAAAAAATAACAGCAGCTGCGCATAATAAAGGATGTTTGGCAGGATTTGATCTGGCGCATGCTGCAGGAAATTTAAAGCTTGAGCTTAATAAATGGGGCTGTGACTTTGCAGTCTGGTGTTCATATAAATATTTAAACGGGGGTCCCGGCGCCATAGCCGGTGCTTTTGTTCACAAAAAGCACCTGCTTGATATGAATATTCCCAAGTTCTGGGGATGGTGGGGGCAGGATAAAGCTACCCGCTTTCTTATGGATCATGATTTCCGTCCCATCCCTACTGTTGAAAGCTGGCAGCTCAGCAACCCGCCCATTTTGCAGCTGGCGGCATTACGCGCATCGCTTGATATTTTCCATGAAACCGGAATGGATAACCTGCGTAAAAAAAGTGAGATGTTGACGGGCTTTGCAGAATACCTGGTAAATGAAAATAATAACGGTAATATAGAGATCATTACTCCTGCATCTGCAAGTGAACGCGGGTGCCAGCTTTCCATTAGAGCTAAATCAAATGGTAAAGCTCTGCATACAAAACTGAACAATGAAGGTGTAATTTGTGACTGGCGCGAACCGGATGTAATTCGCATAGCCCCCGTTCCGCTCTATAATACCTATGAAGATGTATGGAATTTTGTAAAGTTGTTGTATAGCTAACATATTTTAAACCTGCCGGGTTTTAGGAATGAAATAAATTGATTAGCCACGGTCTATAGACCGTGGATGTGAAGAAAAAAGTATAGCGGCTTTAGCCGCAATTAGAATTTGAATTGAAATTGAGTTCCCCGCCTTCGAGGGGATAAAAATAACAAAATGCAAAATATAACAATTGTTGGCGCCGGACTTGCCGGCTCCCTTCTTTCAGTTTACCTCGCCAAAAGAGGTTTTAATGTAAACGTATATGAACGCCGCCCTGATATGCGTACTGCAGATATCTCAGCGGGTAAATCAATAAATCTGGCTCTTTCTACGCGCGGCATACATGCATTGAAAGAAGTTGGGCTGTATGATGAGATTAAAAAAATATCAATCCCTATGTATGGCAGAATGATACATACGCCTGATGGCACAACATCTTTGCAGCCATATGGAAAAGATAACAGTGAGTATATTAATTCAGTATCCAGGGGTGATCTCAACAAAAAGCTTATGGATCTTGCTGAAGGCTTTCCTTCAGTAAAGTTTCACTTTAATATTCCCTGCACAGGTATCGATCTGAGATCAAACACCATAAAATTCTACAACGAAAGTACCGGGCAAAACGAAGAATTAAGCGCTGATATAGCTATTGCGACCGATGGCGCTACGTCGCCTGTCAGAATGGAAATGCTCAAAATTCCCCGGTTTGATTTTAAGCAGGAATATGAAAATTACGGTTATAAAGAGCTTCACATTCCGCCTAATCCTGATGGCACATTTAAAATGGAAACCAATGCCCTGCATATCTGGCCGCGCGGCTCTTTTATGTTAATTGCATTGCCTAACATGGATGGAAGCTTCACATGCACATTGTTTCTTGCTTATGACAGTTCATTAGGAGGTGAAAACAGCTTCGAAGCACTGGGCGATAAGCAGGCAGTACAGCGATTCTTTGAAAAGAACTTTCCGGATGCAGTTAAGCTAATGCCGGAATTGCTCAATGATTTTTTTGAAAATCCAACGGGTACTTTAATTACGGTAAAATGTTATCCGTGGTGCCTTAACGGAAAAACAGCTTTGCTGGGTGATTCAGCCCATGCAATTGTTCCTTTTTTCGGGCAGGGTATGAATGCCGCTTTCGAAGACTGCACTTACCTTAATGAGTGCATTGATAAATATCCCGGGCAGTGGGATAAGATCTTCAGCGCTTACCAGCAGATGAGAAAGCCAAACACAGATGCAATTGCAGACCTAGCGCAGGAAAACTTCATCGAAATGCGCGACCTGGTTGCTGATGAACGGTTTCAGCTTAAAAAGAAGATTGAAGCGCTGTTATATAAAAAATACCCGGAAGTTTTCATTCCTAAATATACCATGGTCACATTTTTAAGGGTACCTTATTCCACGGCTTTAAAAAGAGGCAGGATACAGGAATCAATTCTGCACGAGCTGAGCGAAGGAATTTCCGCACCCGAAAATATTGATCTTGATTTCGCCCGCAGATTGATCAGTGAAAGACTTTCAGAACCATTGAATATTTAAGCACTGTTTTGAATAATTGAAAATATTTCCGGATTATTTTCACTTATCCACTGAGAAAGTTCAGCTATTTTTTTGTCAAGTTCTTCAATTTTTAGAATACCGGCAATAAAAATCAGCTTTGCGAAATCAGACGAGATATTAAACGTTTGTTTATCACTTTTGATCGTATCTATGAATTTTAAAAGGGAGTTTCTGTATTTACGGTAAACTTTTACACTTTTCTCAGATACAAGCATTTCGAATATTTTTATGCCAAGCCTTGTAGATTCTATCCAGCTGCTGCTTATATTTATGTAATGCAGCTTCATTATTCTTGCAGTTTTTTTAATGAAGTTTTCTGCCATTTCAAAGTCTGCATCCTTGTGTTTCCAGAATTCCTGCTCTGCTAAATTTACATAAAGTATAACCAGTGAATTAGGCATAAATAATCCACTGAACCGGGAAACTGAAAGCCTGTTGATTAGGCTGAATTCATCAAGTATTTTCCTGTTTATTTTGATCTCAAAACCATAATTATTTTTTTTCATTATATAAATACTGCTTGAAAGCTGGTCGCTCAATTCCAGGTACCAGCTGTTGAGAGCTTCCGCTTTGCGTGAATACAAGATCTGTTTTGAAACAAAATCTTCAGTTATCATTTCAGTTTCTTCACCGCCTGCATAGATCAGGAATCTTAAATAATTGAACTGAAAATCCATCAATTGCTGTACATCTGTGAAATTTTCTGATATAAATCTGAAATTATCCCTGTGAAACTGAAGTGCTTTGAATGCTAGTTTATTGTTTTCTGAAAATTTTCGTAAAAATATAAAGCTTTCAAATACAATCTCATCAGCTTTTAAACCGTATTTCCCGGCAAGTTTTCTGCCTTCCTCAAAAGCTTTTATTGAGTCATCTCTGAATTTCAATACATTATATAATAAACCCATTCTATGAAAAATTTTGAAAGCGGGCTCAGGTTTTAAGTTATTCCTGTGAATTTTTAAGATCTTTTCAAGTATATCAAGAGATCTTTTAAGATTTTCTTCTTTGAACCTGTTTGCCATCAGCTTAACAGAAAGTAACAGGTCATACCTTATTTTGATATTAACCTTTATATCTTCATTCAGTTTGCTTTTACAAATACTTCTGTAATATCCTGCTGCAAGCTTGAAACTTCTGCTGCTTCTCCTTTTATCTTTTAAATAATTATATAACTGAACTGACCTTTCGTGAATTTCAAATAAATCCGGTAATTTTTTCTGAGGGATCTTTTCTTTCTTAAGTTTTTTTTCCAGTAAGAAAAGCTCGATTCTTGCTTCGCGCAGCATTCCTGCTGCGAATCTTCGCCTTATCTTATTGATCTCACTTTCTCCCTTAATATTTTTCCAGTTAAAAGCATGTTCTCTTAAACTTTTTAAAAGTCTTGATTTATGACAATCAAGAATTCTTTTGCTTATCCCTAATTTTTTACTTAATTCTGCATAATGTTTTTCGTTAAAATCATCTTCATTTACAATTTCTTCCAGCATGTCGATCAATTTTACGTTCTTCTGCTCTTCAGCACCTTTTCTTTTTAAAAGCTTTGTCCGGAATCGGGCTCTCGTATTTTTATCAATAGCTGAATATTCAAACAAAAAGTAATCTTTTACAAAAAACGGGTTGTATTTGGGGTTTTTCAGGTTCATTTATATGATATAAAACATGCAACAAATTACATATATTTTGATTTTTTTACAATTCACATTAATGTTAGATTTGTAAGTATTTAAAAATTAAAAACTCTGAGGGAGTAAAAATGTCAAACACAGAAAGATCAAAAACATTTTTTTTCAGGAACAATTTTTTCATATTTTCATCAATTCTGGTTTTATTTGCTTTTATCCTTGCCGGTTGTGTTAATGTAGAACAAAAGACCACACTGAACCAGGATGGGTCAGGTACAATGAAAGTTCACTACTGGACTAAGATGTCGAATGTTAAATCAAGTTCTGATCTCGGCGGATTCAGCTTTGAAGAATCTAAAGCAAAACAGAATTATTCTTCATCAAATACTGATGTAACCGGGGTTAAGGTAGAAGAAAAGCTGGATGATTCAACCAAACATGTAACTGTTGATCTGAAATTCAAGAATATCAACGAAATTACTTCTGCAAAAGGATTTGAAAAGGTTAAAGCTTCATGGAAGGAAGGAAAAGAAGGAATGGATTTCAGCTATACCCTTCTTAAGGATACATCAAACGCAGGGAACATGGGATCAAGTGATATAAAATTGAACTATGAATTCGAAATGCCTGCTGAAATTATTAAAACGAACGGCAGAAAAGACGGGCAGAAAATTATTTACGAAAAGACTCTTGCAGATCTTAAAAATGATATAGAAATGACAGCAACTGTAAAAAATGAAGGCAAAAAATGCGGATTGTTTGGTATGGAATTCCCGTTAATGGCATTTGCAGGTCTGGCAATATCTGCTTTAGCGCTGCGCAGAAAAAAATAATAAGATTTAATGCTTTTGCAATAAGCCTGTTAGCATATTGTTTTCCCCCAATTAATAATAATGCTTTAACAGGCTTATTGCTTTATAGAAATTAAACTCAAAGGACACAAATCTATCTCTGTTGAATTTTCAGTTGGATCTTTCTGTGTGAGAATTCAAATAAATTCGCAGTAGATATTCAATTTGTGTCCTTTTTACATTTTATAATTATTTATTTGCATTCTAAAATTACCTTTATATTGCTAAATTATATTATTACTTAATGTAAATTTTCAAAAAAAATGCGAAAAATTATTTTTATAATACCTTCTGTTTTGGTAATATCCGGTTTATATTTACTGCTTTCAGGCAACTTTTACAATTCACCTGAAGAAGCTTTCCTGAAATACAAAAAAAATGCGCCGGGTGACTGGTTCTTCTACCAGCGGTCTTATCCTTTGGGTGATATTCCTTACGAGAAATATTATGATGCTATGGAAGAAAAAAAGGTGATGCAGCAAATGGATAATCCAACATCTATGCTGAACTGGACGCCCAACGGACCCTATAATATCGGCGGCAGAATTACAGCTATTGCTGTAAATCCACAGAACCCAAATATAATTATAGCAGGTGCCGCAGCAGGGGGAATTTTCAAAACAACCAACGGCGGGTTGAACTGGACAGCTAAAACCGACCAGTGGCCAAGCCTTTCAGTTGGTGCGCTGGTAATGCATCCTGTGAATCCAAATATCATTTACTGCGGCACAGGTGAAGGGAACAGCGCTATTGATGTGTACCCCGGTTTTGGTGTGCTTAAATCAACTGATATGGGTGAAACATGGAATATTTCAGGCCTAACCGAAGCTCTCCATATTCCGGCAATGGATATACATCCGCTGGACCCGAATATTATTTATGCATCAGTTATGGCTTTCCGTTCATTCGGGCAGAACAAAGGTATTTATAAATCTACGAACGGGGGAGTGAACTGGAACAAAGTGCTTTTTGTATCAGATTCAACTTCGGGCGTTGATGTAAAAGTATCACCTGATGACCTGAACCTTGTGTATGCTGCAATGTGGGAGCGTATCCGGACTCCTCCATCTATATCCAAGACAGGCGGCATATCAAGCGGTTTGTACCGCTCTTCAAATGGCGGCGCTAACTGGCAGCTGCTTGGCGTATCCCAGGGAATTCCAGCTCCGGCCGTTACTACCGGAAGGATAAGTATTGCCGTTTCACGTTCCAACCCGAATTTTGTATATTCAATTTTTAAAACTACCACAGGCAATAATATCAGCGGTATTTATAAGTCATCCAACAAAGGATTAAACTGGACGGCTATGCCAATGTCAGGTGTTCAGTCTTCGGGGTTTGACTGGTATTTCGGACTTATAGAAGTTGACCCCACTGACCATAATAAAGTATATATAGGCAGTGTTGATATTTTCAGGACAACAAACGGCACAAGCTGGGTTAACTTAACAAATTCATACAGCGGTACTTTTGACCAGCAGCACCCTGACCAGCATGTATTATGGATTAATCCCGCAAGCCCAAATAACCTTATATGCGGAAATGACGGCGGAATTTTTGAAACCAATACCGGCAATGCCCCATGGACAAAAAGCTATGACCTGCCGATCACACAATTTTACGCAACTAATATTGATAATTTAAATCCGGTAAGAAAAATTGGCGGCTCACAGGATAACGGTTCCAAAATTACATTTACCGGGGGTACTGCCAACTGGGAAGTTATCTACGGCGGTGACGGTTTTACCGCTCATGTTGATTATACAAATTCCAATATAATATACTGTACATCGCAAAACGGCGGACTTGGACGAAGCACAAATAACGGCGCTTCATTCAGTGATATTACAAACGGTTTAAGCGGAAGGTTCAACTGGTCAACACCGTATATTCTGGATAATACTGATCCCGCAATATTGTATGTTGGCAGCCATATGCTTTTCCGTTCCACAAACCGCGGAAGCTCATGGACAGCAATAAGCGGTGACCTGACACGCGGCCCCAACGGAAGGCTTGGTACAATTACATGTATTACAAGCGGTGTGCTTGGCAATAACCAGCGGGTAATTTATACCGGCACAGATGATGCTAAGGTTTCAGTTACCACAAACTCAGGGGCAAACTGGCTTGATGTTACCGGTTCGCTTCCGCAAAGATATATTACTGATATTATCTGTGACCGCAGAGATCCGGCGAAGGCTTATGTAACTTTAAGCGGGTTTAATGTTGATGAAAGAAATACTCATGTATACAGAACTACAAATTACGGTGCAAACTGGATAAATATTTCAGGCAACCTGCTGAATGTTCCTGTAAATTCCGTAATTGTAGATCATATCAGGGATTCAGTTTTATTTATTGGATGTGATGCCGGGGTTTATTATACCACAAACTTTGGTACAAGCTGGTCTTTACTTGGTACCGGTCTGCCAAACGCACCGGTGTTTGATATAAACTATCATGCAGGCTCACAGATATTATGCGCCGGAACTCACGGAAGGTCAATGTATGAGATCAGTACAGCAAATATTCCCATTGGAATTATCGGCAGCAGTGAAATTGCTGAGAAGTTTTCACTAAGTCAAAATTACCCGAATCCGTTCAATCCCGTTACCAATATTAAATTCTCTATTCCCAAAGCTGATTATGTACGGCTGAAGGTTTATGATATCAGGGGGAGTGAAGTTGCTGTGCTGCTGAATAAAAATATGCCTAAAGGTGAATATACCTATGAATTTGACGCTTCAAATCTTCCAAGCGGGGTTTATTTTTATACCTTAAAGACAGAAAAATTTACTTCAACCAAAAAAATGATCTTGGTGAAATAACGATATTAATTTCAAAATTAAGTAAATAAAAAAAGACCCGGAAGTAATGCCGGGTCTTTTAATTTAAAGTTCTAATTAGAAGAAACTCTTAACTGCGCTAAAGGCTGAGTGACACTGAAGTAATTTGTCATTTCCTGAACTGTGCCGAAAGGAAGCGGTAAAATATTTTTTTCAAAAATTTTCAGGTAAAACGGTTTGCCCAAAGCGCTTCCCTGCTCAAACCTTGGTTCTAAAGTTATCAATACGCTGTAATTGTTATTCAGGCTCTGTATATCAGGAAGTCCGCCGCCGGGACAGTTTGATTGCAGCCAGTCATGCCCGGGGACGTTCCATATCAAACCCCCGTTAAGCTCGCAAAGCTGATTGTTATCCCTGGCGTTCGGCGCATCAAACCTTCCGATATTATAATAATTATCTGCACCATCTTTAACCCATGCCTGGTAGGTCCATTCTGTAGTATCAGGCAGAACAGGTAATGATATTCCCAAAGTTGTACCGCCGGTATCAAGTGTAAACCAAATGCCCTTCTGGTATTGCGATGAAGCTGTACCTGTAGTTGGCGAAGCCAGAATATATTTTGCCAGGGCAGAGGAAAACTGTGAGGAAACCGGTAGAATATCTGTGTATTGCATGGACATATCAAAAACAAGCTCATTACCCTGAAGCTGTTTTGCGCCGCCAAGGAGCTTAATGTTGCTTGGTATAGTATCATTATAGCCGGGAGGCTGAATTGTAATTATTACATCCCCGATATTATTGATATTTGCTATCTTCCCTAAGTTCGGAGTGAATGTTCCGCCCGAAGTATCAGTTAAACCCCCGGATGAATTAACAGCAAATCTTCCTAAAGAGCGGAATGCGTTTTCATCGTGATCGAGTCCCGTTTCAACACTTGCCCAAAGTTCATATGTGCCTTCAATATTCTTATCAAGCTGTTTTAATCCTGTGATACTTAAAACTCCTTTGTTTTGTGAATTTACAATTCCGGAATCATCTCCGCAGGAGTAGAAAATAATTGAAGCAAAAAATAAAAATACAAAGCTTAATTTTAACATAGAATAAGTTAAGTTTAAATTATAAGATTTCATAAAACTTAATTTCCCAGTCCCGGTGTTATGCATATACCGGCAGGGAATGAAGCCATCTCAATATCTTTGATCTTGTTATGGCCTGATAATACATCGATAACCGCTGTTGTTCCCGGGGTTTTACCTGCACTAGGCGGGTGATGTACAAATCCTCCGCTGACTGATTCACATGTTACATATGCGTACCTTCCGTCTGCGGTAAAATCGATCTTATGGGGCTGTGCGCCAACATTTGCAATTGTTTTAACAACAGTATTTGTAGTCAGGTCAATAACAGAAACCGAGTTGCTGTTGCGGTTTGGTACGTAACACCACCTGCCGTCAGGTGATATTTCATGCGCAAGAGGGTTCAGGCCAACTGGTATGGTTAAAATGAAAGCCCTGTTTACAATATCAAAAACGCGTACGTCATTTGATTTTAGGCATGTTATATATGCATATTTATCATCAGGTGTAATTGATACCTGGTAAGGTATAAAATTATTTGTGCCGGTACCGTTGGGGGGAACAGAAGGATCGACCGGGTATGTATCAATTATCTGTCCGGTTGATGCCTGTATCAGGTAAAGAAACTCACTGCCTTCAGTAGCCATTAATACATACTCTTCATTGTGTGTAAGCCTTAGGCCGTGTGGCTTTGTCATACGGAACTCATCAATAACCCGGGTGACTGTCATTGACTGTGTATCGAACTCCTTCATTTCTTTCTGTGCAAGTGTCGCGTCAAAATTAGTGTACCAGCCCCTGGTTCCGTCATTAGAGAGGATTATATGAGCGGGTGAATTCCCTGCAAACATTCTTCCAACTCTTTCATAGGTCATTGCATCGTATTTTTCTATATAACCTTCAGCTATTAAGCTTACATAAAAATACCTTCCCTGGTTATCTACAGTAATAACATGCGGCGCATCAAGTGGCTGGGTTGCGTTATCACGACCCCCTACATTAATAAGCCTAACTAAATGATTGTTATCAAGATTCACAACAGCAACAAAATCGCTTGCCTGGTTCGTAATGAATGCTTTGTTGGTAATATTCTCAAACGCTACTTGTCCGTTATCGTTTTTAGCCCCCTGGTTGATCCAGTCAACAATCTTCATTAACTGGTTGGAAGCAAGCGGCATGCCGTTGGTATATGGCATCAATGCCTGAGGCATAAGTGGCTCTGAAAATGGCGATATGTTGGTATCGAACCTGTTAATATGCATCGTCATATGAGACCATTTTGCATTGTAGGGAATTATCTCAGCGCCGAAAGTTGAACCGGTGAGCATTGTTGATTCCCAGCTTGTCAGGTCAAGTCCAGCCTGTCTATCTGTGGAATTATGGCACCCCGGGAAGCTGCAATTTTCTGCCAAAATTGGCTGAATATCACGGTTAAAACTAACCGGCTCACCAAGCTGTGTTGTTGTGCCTGAATCACAACCCATAAAATTAATAGAATTTAAGGTAAGAATTCCGCAAAATGCTGATAAAATGAAGATAAATTTCTTTTTCAATATTTTTATTACCCGAAATTTTGAAATATAAGCGCTAAATCTATTCAATATTAATAATATAAACAATGAACATATTTTGCGTATTACTAACTTTAAACGGCTAAAATTACATATAAATTTCATGGGTTAAACATTTCATCTATTGATGAATATTAGCAAAAAATAACATCTGCTGAAAAAATATTCAATTTGAATGAATTTGCTCTATTGATAACTGTTTCGTTTGAGGGACAATTACCTGGTAAATCTATTTAAAATAAGAGAAATAATCAAAAAAAATCAATTTACTTAGCAATATTATGGGACAATTTCTAAAAAGTCTCTTTGTTGCAAGTTGTTCAATCACTTATATTTGCCAAAAAGAAAATTTATGAAATCTATAGTAATTTCAGCAATAATTTTAATAATCTCCACATTGATTTTTTCTTCATGCGGCAATGAAAATCCGCAGACCCCCGTTACAAATAATAATGATTCCTGCGGAAGCTCAACATTTCAGCAAAGAATAATGTCAACACCTTTCACACAACACGGATTTCCTTCAACTTACACATTAGGAAGTCAAAGATATTATAATTTTTTCTTCCTGGTTGATAGTATTTGTACTGATAAACATGTGAATTCTTCTTTTTCAGCCGCTGCAGTCAATGATACAGCCAGACCAATGAAATTCAGCGCTGCAATAGAATGGCAAATATTCTGGGAAAAGGTGGATACAGGAAGTACCACAATTTCCGGGGGAGTAAGAACCTGGAATGCAAATATTAATGATCTTGGATTAAGAGTTCCTTTTGGAGAAACTGCAGCAAAAGTGTACGTCAATGTATATGTAAATTTTCTTAGCTTGGGTACGCAGCAGCAGGATTCCCTGTATTTACTTTCAAAGTTAAGTTTTACAAATATGCAGTTTGAATATAATTTCCACAAACCTCCTGCATCTACCTCCGATAACATGATTAATAAAGATAATTATCAATTCATTTCAATTGTACCTGAAAAAAATGGGGCAGCTCCTTTTTATCACGAACCAATGCAGATATTTAAAAATAAAAATATGATATTAAGATCTGCAAAACCAATTATGTTAGGGGAAATGTTCCTTTTCCCCCCGTTGTTAGCGCCGGACTGCTAGGCAGTTTGTCAGGCAGCAAATACAGTTCGCTGGCGACGGCAGTTTAGCTAATGTAAATCGAAACGCCGTTTCGATTTAACCCGGATCAGCGATTCGAGTTACATAAGTTCCGGCAGCTGCAAAAGAAGTTTTTCTCCATTTAACTGCGATAAAAAGCATTTTACTACATAGAAACGCTGTTCATAAGCTTTTGTAAATCTCAGTCTTGCCCGGATAAGCTAAGTGTAAATTAATGATCAAATTTAGATTCTTATTTCACAAGAAGCATTTTCTTTGATTCTATAAATTCCTCACCGGTTAAAACATAAAAATACACACCGCTTGATAAATTGCTTCCGTCAAAAGTAAATGAATAAGTACCGGGAATAAGGAAATCGTCTACTACCACAGAAACTTCTTTCCCAAGAATATCATATATCTTAAGCGATGTATTCATAGCTTTGGGAATATCGAACTTAATTCTCGTGGTCGGGTTAAACGGATTTGGATAATTTTGATACAAATTATATGTACGCGGCACAATATAGTTTTGCGGTTCAACATTTATAAGCACACCGCCGCCCGTTGTGGTTTTGATGATCTGACCATATAAATTTACTCCATAACCTGTGTTATCATTTATGAAAAATAAACCATGAGAAGGGTCTGCATTTATACAGTATGTTGCAAACCAGCTTTCACCGCCATTGGTGGTTTTGTAAGTTATATTGTAATATGCAGAAGCATATCCTGTTAGTGCAGTTGGAAAAGTAACAGAAGCAATTGAAAGCGGTAATTTAATATATTGCCAGTTTATCCCAGAATTTGTTGATCTGTAGATTATACCTGATTGAGCAGTACCGTTATAACTGCCATATCCTGCGGCATACCAGTAATTTTGTGGGGAAATGCAAATATCATTAATCCATAATATTGAATCCAGATAACTAATTTGCCAGTTTACTCCTCCATTGGTTGTTCTCTTAATGATTCCTATATCAGAGTTAAAATTAAATCCTCCTGTAAAACCAGTCAGATTATTCATAAATTGTACATCGCCATAAGAAATTGTATCCGGACCGGTAAATGACCAGTTAATTCCGCCATTAACGGATTTTAGATAATAGCCTTGTTTGGTTACTGCATATCCCGTATCAACTGATGGAAAACTCATACCATGCAAATGATCATAATTCCCTGTTTCAAATACCTCCCAATTTACACCGCAGTTTGTAGTTTTTGCCACTCTGCCTCCATCGATACCGGCATAACCGGTATTTTCATTCGGGAACATAATATTTTCCACATGCGGCGGCCATCCTTCTATATTTAGCATATATACTTGCCAGTTAAATCCGGAATTTGTTGTTTTATATATTTTATTATACCCTCCAGTGAAACCCGTTTCGGAATTTATAAAAGTTACATCCCAGAGATCATCCGTAAAACCTGTTGTAATACTGCTCCAGTTTGCTCCTCTATTTGTAGTTTTGTATAAAAAATTATAATTATTTAAAGCTCCTTTTCCTAAACCTTCATTTATATTTTTTAGAAATAAAGTATTAAAAGTTATAACACTTAACCAGGTGATTCCTTGATTAGTGGTGTATAGGATTTCCTGGTTACTTTTTAAGTAACCGTTTGAATTATCAAAAAACTCAATTTGATTGAATGTAGTCTGAAGGCTATAAACAGAATCCCAAATCATACCTCCATTTGATGTTTTCAGTATTTTATTATTGGTTACCGCAAACCCTGTGTTATTATTAACAAAAAACAATGTTCTCACTTCGTATCTTGAAATTACAGGGACAGTATCCCAGCTTGCTCCACCATTGGTGGTTTTATAGATTCTTGCATCATTTAATATTGCGAATTTTTTGCCGCCGGCGTAACCTGTGCTATTGCTTGGAAAGTGAACAGTACGAATAGAATTATTTGTAAATGCAGTAAGACTTAAAATCCAATTCTCACCCATATCGCTGCTTAAATACACTTTGTTATCTTTTAAGCCATAAAGTATTATTGAAGGAGTTGAGCTGAAATTATAAACATAATCTACAGGTGCCGGGATATACCTCCAGTTATTTCCGCCGTTGGTAGTTTTTAAATTCCGCCGTTTGAACCTGAAAAACCTGTAAGATCAATTATGAATGTTAATGCTCCGCCGCTTTCTTTGTTTTGCATTACAAAAAAAGTGTTTCCGCCGTCAGTGGATTTCATAAGTGTGTTACCGGCTGCAGAAACATAAACGGTGTTATTAGCAGTGAATTCGATATCGCTGTATGAGTTACCCTGCGGCAAAGGATTCAGCCAGAACCAGCCATCCTGCGAATGGACGTTTAATGAAATTGATAAACAAATTAAAGAAAGGATAAAATATATTTTTTTCATAACAAATTACATTAGGTTACTTTTAACATATTAAATAAATAGAGTTTTAGCAATACCAATTTCAAAAATTATTAATTTGTCATTCATTTGATTTTTGTTGTTGGTGACGCTTCGCTAAACACCAACAACGGGGTAAAATTTCAAATATTATTAATTAGCTTATATGACCCCCTCCCGCTCCCCCTGTTAGGGGGAGAGTTATTTGAAGAATATTCAATAAATCGATTGAATTATCAATAAATCATAGTCTTCCTGCAATTTTCAATCACCTCAACTTTAGCATATTAACTTTCATAAATTAACCCTAAATTACCAAATATATACGCTATAATGAAAAATATTGCCGTTTTAGGTTCTACAGGCTCAATTGGTAAAAATACGCTCGAAGTTGTTAGGAATCTAAACCGCAACGGTTTTCCCGTTACGGTTAAATATATTTCTGCCAACTCAAATGTTGAGCTTCTTGCTGAGCAAATTGAAGAATTTAAGCCTAAAGCCGCTGTAATTTTTAACGAGGCAGGTTATAATGCGCTAAAGCTGCGTTCTTTAAAGCATAAATGCGAAATTCTTTGCGGGCAGGCAGGGATCAATGAAATTTCCCGGCGGGATGATTTTGAGCTAGTTGTAAATGCGCTTGTTGGCTTCAGCGGCCTCATACCAACTACCGAAGCTATCAAACACGGTAAAGATATCGCGCTTGCCAATAAGGAATCACTGGTTGTTGCAGGTGAGCTGATTTACTCCATGTTAAGCGGAAGCTCTGCACACCTGCTGCCGATTGATAGTGAACACTCGGCAATTCTGCAATGCCTGCAGGGTGAGCCAATGAAGCAGGTGACGAAGCTTATTTTAACTGCAAGCGGCGGACCCTTCAGGGAATTTACCCGCGAAGAAATGAATAACGTTTCTGTTGAACAGGCTTTAAAGCATCCAAACTGGGTGATGGGCAATAAAATTACAATTGATTCAGCCACTTTAATGAATAAAGGATTTGAAATTATTGAAGCTAAATGGTTGTTCAATATAGAAGCGGAAAATATCGAGGTTTTGATCCATCCGCAGTCAATAATCCATTCAATGGTGGAGTTCAGCGACGGCTCAGTTAAAGCGCAGCTTGGGGTACCTGATATGAAAGTGCCGATACAATATGCTTTAACATACCCTGAAAGAATTAATTCTGATTATCCGAGAATTGACTTTAAACAGCTGAAAAATCTGACATTTGATGAACCTGACCTTGAAAAATTTGAATGTTTAAAGCTTGCCTATGATGTAATAAAATCAGGCGGCTCTTATCCAATAGTATTGAACGGGGCTAATGAAGCTGCAGTAGAGCTTTTCCTTAAGGGAAAGATAAGGTTTATGGATATTCCCGCGCTTATTAAAAGCGCTATGGATAAACATGAAAACCATGTTTCACCAAACCTTGAAAATATTGTAGAAATTGACAGCTGGTCAAGAAGGTTCGTTCATGAAGCTTCGCTTGAGCTGGCTTAAAAATTGAAAATTAAAAGTATTAATACAGATACACAGCAGAATATCATTTTAAAAATATTCTGTAAAAGGAGATAAACTAAAATAATATGGAAGTAGTAAGCACAATTCTTTATTTTCTGATAACGATCGTGATACTGGTTTTTGTACACGAGTTCGGCCACTTTGCCGCGGCAAAGCTTTGTAAAATGAAGGTGGATAAATTTTACCTGTTCTTCGATTTCTTCAACCTCCGCATTTTTAAGTTTGTGAAAGGTGATACTGAATACGGACTCGGCGTGTTTCCGCTGGGAGGTTATGTTAAAGTTGCAGGTATGATCGATGAAAGCATGGATAAGGATTTTGTAAACCAGCCGCCTCAGCCTTGGGAATTCCGTTCAAAACCTGTTTGGCAGAGAATGTTCGTTATTACCGCCGGCGTTATTATGAATACACTGCTGGCTTTTGCGATATTTTATACCATCAACCTTTCTGAAGGCAAGCAGAAAATGGAAACCAGGATGGTTGGTTATGTTTCACCGGGTTCTGTTGCTATGAAAAACGGTATTCTGCCCGGAACTGAAATTGAAGCTATCAACGGACTCCCTGTTCAGTATTGGGATGATGTCCGCGGAAACCTTTTCATTGAAAGTATGGGCGAAGATGTAACACTTGATGTTGCAATGGGTCCCGTTAAACAGAAAATTTTCATTCCCAAATCACAGCTTGTAGATGTGAACGAAAGAACTTTCGGTATTTTCCCGGTTCAAATGGAACCCATGATCCAGCAGGTTGCTGAAAGCGGACCGGCAAAAGATCTAGGCTTGCAAAAAGGTGATATTATTACCGAAGCTAACGGTAATCCAATAATGCATTCACAGCAGTTTGTGGATATTATCAAAAGCAATGCAGGCAAAGATATAGCCGTAAAATGGAACCGTAACGGTACCATTATGAGCGGTAACATTAAGCCTGCCGCTGATAGCACTGTCGGTATCGGAATTGGTAAATATACAGGTGTTGTTAAGAATATAGATTACAATGTTATTACGGCTATTCCCCAGGGATTTAAAGACCTTTGGCACTACGGTGTAGTGCTTTTTGTTAAATCAATGTGGAAAATAATTAAAGGCGATATTGCTTTCAGCAAGGCAGTAGGCGGACCGGTAAAAATTGCGCAGTATGCAGGCCAGTCAGCCGAAGGCGGTTTCCTTTCATTCCTCGGATTTATGGCAATGCTATCAATTACACTGGCAATAATAAATATTCTGCCGTTCCCTGCGCTTGATGGCGGTCATTTTATGTTCCTGCTGTATGAAGGAATTTTCCGCAAGCCAGTTTCACATAAGATACAGATCGTAGTGCAGAATGTCGGTTTTATAATACTTATGGCATTTATGGCTTTTGTAGTATATAATGATATAATTCATATTTAGATCCGGTAAACAAAATTTTATAAGTGGCCGGCTTTTTATAAGCCGGTCACTTTTTATTTATGAAAACTGACCGTTTTTTTATAATTGATTTTGACAGCACATTTGTTAAGATAGAAGCTCTTGATGAACTGGCTGCTATTGCTTTTAATAAACATCCCCGCAAGGATGCTTTATGCGCGCAGTTCAAAGCTCTTACAGATGATGCAATGTCAGGCAAGCTTCCTTTTGGCGATTCACTTGATACCCGCGTTAAATTATTAAACGCAAATAAAGACCACATTAAAAAGCTTATAAATAAGCTAAATAAACAGGTTTCTTCTTCAATTACCTCTAATTTATCATTTTTTAAGAAAAATGCTTCCAATATTTTTGTAATATCAGGGGGCTTTAAAGAGTATATTATACCTGTTGTAAACAGGTTCGGCATTGCAGCCGAAAATGTTTATGCCAATACTTTCACATTTGATAAAGCCGGCAACATTACAGGATTTGATAAAAAAAACCTGCTGGCAAAAAGCGGCGGAAAGGTAAAGCAGGTTAAAGCCTTAAAGCTCAGGGGAGAGCTTATTGCAATTGGCGATGGCTACACTGATTATGAATTGAAAAAATCAGGACTAATCAGCAGGTTTTACGCATTTACAGAAAACATCAAACGGCAAAATGTAATTAATAAAGCCGATCATATTACACCAAGCTTTGATGAATTTTTATATATATCCAAATTACCAATGAATATTTCTTATCCCAAGAACAGGATCAAAGTACTGCTGCTTGAAAATATCCACAAGGATGCCCATGACCTGTTCAAAAAGGAAGGCTACAGCGTTGAGGTTATCAATAAAAGCCTTACTGAAGATGAGCTTTCTGAAAAGATCAGGGATGTATCTATTCTTTGTATCCGCTCAAAAACCATAGTGTCAGAAAAAGTTATATCGAAGGCAGGGAAACTCCTGGCCGTAGGCGCATTTTGTGTAGGTACAAACCAGATCGATCTGGATGCATGCTTAAGCAGGGGAGTAATAGCTTTCAACGCTCCTTTCAGCAATACACGCAGTGTTGTTGAGCTTGTGCTGGGAGAAATTATCATGCTTATGCGGGGAATATTTGATAAAAGTAAAAATCTGCATAATGGCATATGGGATAAATCCTCAGCCGGCAGCTTTGAGGTACGCGGCAAAAAGCTTGGTATTATCGGGTACGGCAAAATTGGTTCACAGCTTTCTGTGCTTGCAGAAGATATGGGTATGGAAGTATATTACTATGATGTCCTTGAAAAGCTAGCTCTTGGTAACGCAAAAAAATGCCATTCAATGAAGGAGCTTTTCAAAAAAGCGGATATCATTACTGTTCATGTTGATGGCAGCGGGCAAAATACCGGGCTTATCGGTGAAAAAGAATTCCGGCAGATGAAACCTGGTGTTATTTTCCTCAATTTAAGCAGGGGTTATGTGGTTGATATCGATGCATTAAAAGCGAACGTATTATCCGGCAGGGTAAGAGGAGCTTCAATTGATGTTTTTCCGTATGAACCTGTAAGTAACGATGAAAAATTCACCAGCGGGCTTGAGAACCTGCCTAACGTTATACTTACCCCGCACATTGGTGGAAGTACAGATGAAGCACAGCGCGATATTGCAAATTTTGTTCCCGGAAAGATCATCGATTTTGTGAACAGCGGTAATTCTTTTTACAGCGTTAATTTTCCCAATATTCAGCTTCCGTCATTTCAGAATGCGCACAGGCTGATACATATTCACCACAATGTGCCGGGCATACTAGCCAGGATAAATTCGGTTTTTGCAGGACATAATATTAATATTATCGGGCAGTACCTCAAAACAAATGAGCTTATAGGGTATGTTATTACTGATATAAGTAAAAAGTATGACCCGAAAGTAATAAATGAATTAAAGAAAATAGATCATACTATTAAATTCAGGATTTTATATTAACATCATTATCCGTTAATTTTGACAAAAATTTTAAATAACCAAATTTGCTTACTCAGGCATTATTAATATTTGTTCTTATTCTTGTTAACGCAATTTTTGTGGTAACAGAGTATGCTATTATCAGGGTACGTACTGCTGAAATTGATAATCTTGTAAGCAAAGGCAATACAAGGGCAAAGCTGGCTAAAACAATAATCAGTGATCTTGATAAATATATTTCAGCCACACAGCTTGGAATTACTTTTGTAAACCTTTTGCTTGGCTGGGTAGGTGAAGATATTTTTATTCATCTTCTTGAGCCTGTTTTTATTTCTCTTGGTATCTCTGATTCATTCAGCCAGACGCTGGCGGTTATATTCGGACTTCTCATAATAACTTATTTTACTATAACTATCGGTGAACTTGCTCCAAAAGCTTTCGCTATAAGAAAATATCTCGGGGCGACACTTTGGCTTTCTTACCCGCTGCTTATATTTTATAAAATTTTTAAACCATTTATCTGGCTGCTTAATGTTTCAGCAGCTCTTATTATCAGGCTTATGGGGATAAAACCGCTGCTTAACGATAGCGGTATAAACAGCCAGGAAGAAATCCTGCAGGTTATAAGAGAAGGCAGGAAAACCGGATTAATTGACCAGACTGAGCATCAGCTTATAGAAAAAATATTCGATTTTAATGATAAGCTTGTCAAAGAAATAATGGTTCATCGCGGGCAAATGGTAGTTCTTAATATTGATGATCCCAGGGATAAGATCTATGAAATAGTTACCGAAGAAGGCTATTCCAGGATACCGGTTTACAAAGATACTATTGATAATATAATAGGCATTATTTACTCTAAAGATCTTATTTCGGCTTCTGAGCACAGGCAGCTTATTTCACTCAATGATATTATACGTCCGGCTTATTTTGTGAATGAAACAAAAAATATCGGTATTCTTCTCAGGGAGTTTCAGAAGCAGAAAGTACATATTGGAATAGTTGTAAATGAATACGGCGGCGTTGAAGGTCTGGTTACAATGGAAGATATCATCGAAGAAATTACCGGGGAAATAATGGATGAGTACGATATTGAATCACCTGATATCATCAAAGGCAAAAACCAGGAGTATATAGTAAACCCCTTCATCCCGGTTGAAGAATTCAACATGAAATTCAATGCATCCTTACCGCTGGATAAAGGCTACAATACTCTGGGCGGATTTTTATACAATGTTACCGGTCACATCCCTTCTTTGTACGAAAGGATCGATTATTCAGGATTTACATTCATAATAGCCGCAAAACAGCGCAATACCATTAAACAGGTTAAGGTAATAAAAAATGCATGACAATTTCCGCTATCTTACCTTAACCGGCAGCTCGCTGCCAATTATGAACTGACCGTTAACACTCTGAATATCAACCGGTATTTTATCCCCGAAAACGCTCCTGCCGTTTATAGAGCTGATATCAATTTTCAGGTTTTTACTCGAGCTGCCGTCTATTCTCTGCAGATCTACCGGCATATATCCCCCCGAAACTGAGGAACCACCGATCGATTTAATATTAACATCCTGAACTGTATCATAAGCGTTTGCCTCGCCGGGTGAAAAATATATGTTAGCAGTTATAAGCAATAGGCACACTGCAATAACTGTAAGTACCGTTTTTGAGTATTTATCAAGGTTTACAGTGGTTTTTACAGATTGCAGATTTGTATTAATTTCTGACATTGAACGCAGTTCCTTTCTTATATAATGCACTGTAAATAAAAGTGCAGTGTATTTTGATTAGTATATTTGTTATATTTACAGTGAAAATAATGTATTTACAGTAAAAAAAGTGAGTAAAAGTTCGGTTTTTTGTGTAAATTTTTGTAAAGTTAATACCCGGTAAATGCAGGTCGAAAGTATACTGTTTGAAGTAATTTTAGTTCTGCTAATAATATTTGCAAATGCTTTTTTTGTAGCTGCGGAATTTGCAATTGTGAAAGTACGTTCTACCCAAATACAGCCCCTTGCTGAAAGCAACAATAAACGTGCTAAGGTTACTGTCAAGATACTTTCTAACCTTGATGCTTATCTATCAGCTTCACAGGTTGGTATTACCATGACCTCTCTCGGGCTGGGCTGGGTTGGTGAGCCGGTGACGGCAAAGCTTTTAAGTCCGCTGTTCACAATGTTCGGCATGACAAATCCGCAGACCATACATACTCTTTCAATTATTATCGGATTCATTTTCCTTACCTTTCTGCATATTTCCCTTGGAGAACAGGCTCCTAAAATGCTTGCTATTAAATCGCCGAAATCTGTTTCACTCATAGTTGCTATACCTTTAAACCTGTTCTATATTACTTTTAAACCAATAGTGTGGATGCTGAACCATGCCGCCAATTTTATTTTAAGGCTCATTGGGATCCAGCAGGTACCTGATTCTGAGCGAATTAACTCTGAAGAAGAGCTGAGACTGCTTATATCTGAAGGCAGAAAGTCAGGTGCTATAGACCAGACCGAACACCAGCTCATAGAAAAGATCTTTGAGTTTAATGATAAACAGGCAAGCGAAATTATGGTTCCAAGAAACCATATGATAGCTATTAACCTGGAAGACTCACGAGAAGAAATTTTCCAGAAAGTAACAGAAGAAGGATTTTCAAGGATCCCGGTTTACAAGGAAACCATTGATAATATTGTTGGTATAATTTATACCAAAGATCTTATTTCTGCTTCTGAACACAGGGAGCTTATTGCCCTGCAGGATATCATCCGTCCGGCATTTTTTGTTTCATCAACCAAACAGATAGGCAACCTGCTTAAGGAAATGCAGCGCAGCAAGGTGCATATGGCCATTGTAGTGGATGAATACGGCGGTGTTGAAGGATTAGTTACAATTGAAGATATTATCGAGGAAATTGTCGGCGAGATACAGGATGAATATGATGTTGATGAAACCCAGGATGTTGTCAGTGAAAAAAGCGGGGTGTACCTGGTCAACCCGATAATTTCAATTGAAAATTTCAATACAAGGTTCAAAACCAGCCTGCCCGAAGACCCGGATTACCAGACATTAAGCGGGTTTCTACAGAAAGTTACAGGGCATATTCCCGAGGTTTACGAAAGGATAGATTTTAAGGGAATGAGCTTTGTAGTAACTAAAAAATCAGGAAACCGGATAGTACAGGTTAGGGTTCAGAAGATCTGATATAACTCATTTTAGTCCTGTTTTTCTGGCTGTTTGCTTTTTCCAATAGTCTTTATCCTGCCGAGTATCATTTTCATTTCATCTGAATTGCGGAGATTCACATACAAATATGCTGCCGCTGAAATAAAATAAATTGCAGCCAGGCCTGCTCTTACTGGTAGGTTGATATCATAATAATAGCTTGCCGCAACAATAAGTGCTGCTGGTATAAACAAAGCCGCGACCCTTAAATATCCGTAATCCACTGGATATAATTTTTGAGAGATCCATAAAGTTAACGCAAAGATAAGAAAATTCGCTGTCATTATTGAAAGCGCTGCGCCAACTGCGCCTATTGCAGGAGTAAGCAGAAAATTCATTGCAATATTTACTGCAGCGGCTGTCAGCGTGATCCAGATAGTATGCTGCGCCTTTTTTGTTACTGCAATCCCTATCGAAACAATAAAATACCCGCTGAAAAATACAACGCTCATACATAAAAACGGCACAACGGCTTTAGCTGAATAATAAGCCGGCTGGGTAAATACCTTTAACAGGTCAATTGAGAACATCGAAATAAAAAATACTGCCAGTATATTTACTACAAAATATATAAAGAATACTTTGGCGTAGATCTTCTTTGCATTGGGTTCGTATTGGATATCCATTGCATAAGGGGACCATGCCATCTGAAGCGCTCCTGAAACAAGTCCCAGAAATGATGCCAGCTTAAAACCGACAGCATAAATGCCAATATCAGCAATATTCCTGTAATGAGCCAGAAAATACCTGTCTGTAGTTGTCAGGATCCATACTGCGAATGCCGTGCCGATCAATGGACTTCCGTAAGCGAGTATTTTTTTAGCCCAGCTAAATGAAAAATGTATGCCATACCTTCTGAAAACATAATAAACAGTAAAACACGCCATTATTCCGTAACATATCACACTTGCCAAAATTGCGCCCCATACTCCTTTTTTAAGTATGAGTATAAAATAAATATTGAGCCCGATATTTATAAGCAGGTTTGTCACTGATACCCATGTAAAGATCCATGGTCTTTTTTCAAACCTGATAAGATCGGTAAAAAAGGAATAAATTGACTGTACTGCAAGCGATATACCTGTTAATATAAAGAATAAGGAATAATCTTTACCGAAAATTAAAAATGTAAGTTTGTGAGAGAGTAACCCAACAATAACAAAAGCTGCTGCTGCAAAAGTAATTCTGATTAAAAGGATGGAAGAGACCATTACTGGCCGCTCTTTCATATGTTCTTTTCTGAAATAATAATAGCTTAATGAGGAATCAGTACCGGAAACTACGAGGTATATGCTGATAATCGATACTGTTCCAAGCAAATCTAAAATTCCATAATCTTCCGGAGTAAGTAATGCAGTGTAAAGCGGGAGCAAAAAAACCCCGATAAACTTTTGTATATACGTGCTTAAACCGTATATCAGCGTTTCTTTAAAAAAACGCTTAAGCAATTCTCTTACGCCTTTTCAAATAGAGCATAAAATTTTTTTGATGTTTTTTTTGCATTATGAAATTTCTCCACAAACGCACGGGATCTAATGCCGCGTTCTATCAATTGAGATGGGTTTGAAAGAATATTATATAATGTATCATATAATGTATCTGGACTTGCATTGTAGATAGGACACTCGTCTGCTATCAAGTCCCATGAATCTTCCCTGACATAACATACTACGGGTTTGTACATTGCCATTGCTTCTATAGAAAACAGTCCGTAGATACCGGTCAACATTTGGTCAATTATTAAGTCAGATTTTTCTATTTCATTATAAAGCTCATTTATGGATATATTAGTAATTGTAATAAATTCAAAGTCAAAATTATCTTTGAGCCGGTTAATTACTTCAACAATATACTTAGTACCTTTGTAAACAGGATTTGAGGGTGCATGTAGTATCCGTAGTTTTGGATTTAATTTCTTTTTGTTATATTTTTCAGTCGGAAACTTTTCGGGGTTTACCGGAAAGTAAGCTCTAATAAAATCTCTTTTTAAATATCCCGATGCTTCCTGGGGTGCTACTATGAAATCAAATTCTCTTTCTATCTTTTCGATGATTGATTTCTTGGCTTCAATATCGCAGCCAACAAATTTTTTATAACTATCTTCACAATCTTTACATGGATTCCACCGATATTTTTCAACTAATTCCGGTATCCTGATATCACATCCGGTAAATACCATCATACATTTTTTTCCGAAGAATCTTAAGATCTTAATATCTCTATAATCAGGAAGCAAAGTGGACGATGAATCATATATAAAATATTTATATCTCAAAATTAATTTACCCATAAGGATTAATTTTTGGATAATTCTGAATACCCGAATATTACTGTACCTAATAATGAAATCGGTTTCGTAACCAAAAGTGTGTTCTCTGTAAGAGTAAAAATCAGATACTATTCCGTTTTCTTCAAAACCAGCTTTTAACCTGGTGCAAACACCAGCTGTATTATTTAAGCCTAAAAAAACTCTTTTATTCATTTGATGTTGCTGCTATCTGCCTGAGTTTTAAAACTATATAGCTATCGTGAGTTGATAATTTTACTTCTTTTAATTGATTATCTGAAAATTGATCTTGTGCAGAACTAATATATATTACTGTTCCGGGTTTTTCAAACGAATTATTTTCATAAATCGGTTTAACTGAAAGAATCTCATATTCTACATTCTCAATTGTAATTTGAGGATTTTGCATCGGCGGAAAGATGAATCCTCGAAACCAATTAAATAATGAACGAGTGTCTTTATTGAAAAATAATGCATTATCAATAATTTTATGATCAGTACTCCAGTTAATTGTTTTGTTTGAGTAATATAATGCTTTGGAATTGTCTTGTTTAATTCTATTATTAGTGCCATCCAGAATACTATCAACACTTTCCTCAAACAGTTTTATGCATTCATCTGTTGCTTTAAGAAATGCTTCATTAGCATTCATATTTTCTATATTAAAGAATTTTTGTGATATTACATCACCTCTATCAATTCCTTCGTCAATGTAATGAAGTGAAACTCCATGTGCCGTTTCTCCGTTAATGAGCGCAAATGTTACTGGGGCTATTCCTCTGTATCTCGGTAACGCAGATAAATGTGTGTTCACTACCCCGTGAGGTAAGAGATTGAGTAAATCTTTTTTGAGTATTTTGTCATAATAAATCGAAAATAAAAGATCAATTTTACTTTCTAATATATTTTTCTTCAGATTCTCATGATCTGCTTCTACTATTCTAATATTATTTGTATTTGCCCACTTCCTGAATGATAGCTGCCAGCTATCAATTCCTTTATCTGATATGTTTGGAGTTACAAATACAACGTCTATGTTTTTTGTTAAAAGGATTTTTGTACATTCTATTGCAATATTTTTTTGACCACAAACAGCAACTCTTTTTATCATAGATTTACCAATATCTTTTTCTGTTTACTTTGTAATACTCGATGGTTTTTTTAATTCCCTCTTCTATAGAAATTTCAGGTTTCCAGCCGATAGCCGCATTTATCTTTGATATATCTGCATAATAATCGCCGGGTTCCAGCGCTTTCCTCTCTGATGTGAACTCCGTATGATCAACTTTTCCTGTTCCTGCAATGGAGATGATCTTTTTTGCAAGGTCCAAAAAGCTCAAAGGCACCCCGGAACCGATATTATAGACTTCACCGTAAACATTTTCAGATCCGGCAACTGCAAGCATGGATTTCGTTAAGTCATCAATATATAAATAATCCCTTAATATTCTGCCATCACCGAAAATTGGTATAACCTCATTATCCATTGCTTTGCGTATGAACCAATTGAATACTCCGTATTCATCGTGTGCCATCTGGTGACGCGGTCCAAAGGTATTTGTAATGCGCAGGCAAACAGACTTAATATGATGCAAGTTATGATATGTGAGAACAATTCTTTCAGCAGCAAAATTTGTTATTGCGTAAATACCTATGGGGTTAATAGCGTGATTTTCAGCAACAGGCAGTGTCAATGATGAGCCGTATTCACCCCTTGTTCCTGTAAATATAACCCTTGCTAACGGATTATTCATTCTTAATGCTTCCATTAAGACCAGTGTACCTTCAACATTGATTGACAGGTCATTTAATGGATCCTTAACACTGTCAACATGATTTACCTGTCCCGCTATATGAAAAATATAATCCATCCCTTTTACAAGATGGTTCATGGAAGTTGGATTCCTGATATCGGAAATATTTACTTTTACTTTATCTTTTACAGGCTCAATATTGAAAAGATTACCGCCCTGCCGCGGAAGCATATTATCCACAATTAAAACTTCAGCGCCTGCTTCCGCAAGTCTTATGCTCAGGCTGCTTCCTACGAACCCAAGTCCGCCGGTAACCAATACTTTTTTTGATCTGAAATTTAACATTAACAGTTATTAATATTATTAAATTATATTATCCCTTAAACAGATATAAGCAATATCTTTCATCCTGAAAGTTTCAATTCCTTCGTTCCTGCATTTCTTCAGCAGGTTTATCAGCAGGTCCCTTGTACCCGGCACTTCTGTATTTTTGTACTCCAGAAGTTTTTTGGGATCATTAAAGAAATTTTTTGCCTCACTGTACCTGTATTTATTTTCTGTATTAAGATATATATGTATCGGATGAAAGTCTAATATTATCATTTCATTGGCGGTGATATCAATTTTGGGGTCTTCAAATGAGTATCCGTATGCCCAGTGAACATCATCTTCCCAGTTAAATGGTATTCTGATAAGGTTGTTCCAAAGCCGTATCGGCTTTAAACCAGTTTGATATGGCATTAATGTGTTTGATTCATAAAGAAGCTTTTTATCTGCGAACTTCTGAAGCATAACAACACTTTGCATCATTGTATGTGTTCTTATTCCGACAGCTTCAGGGTGTATATCCATTATATCATCAAGTATGTCTTCGAAAGATTTATCACTATCACCTCTTAAAAGCTGGTTAAAATTGGGATGGATCCCTATTTCGAAGAGCTTTTTATCTGATTTTGAGAGGTTTAATGAGTGATGAGTTGAAAAAAATGTGCATTTAACTCCAAAAAGCTCAAACAAATTGAGAGTATCTTCAATTACTTCTTCAGGGGCCCAGTCTATATCACAGGTAAATGCCAGCATTTTCTATGGATTTTTTTTTGATAAGTTCAAATATAACATAATTTAAATTAAAATTAGTTAATATAAAATAGTATATTCAAATTTAATATAATTGTATACTTAATTTGGAATACATTGTATTCAATTTATACTTTGGTTAATTTAGTAACCATTATTAATACAGAAATAAATAAATGCAGGTATAATGTCGGGTAAGGTAACAAATTTTTTTAAAATGGCATCGCGTCTGAAACTTGGCAGCTTAATAACCTTTTACAGGCTGAAATATTTCACCAAAGATGATAAAAATTTGCACCGGTTCCGTATGAAAAACGGATTATCGCTAAATGTTAATAAAAACCAGGGTGACCTGACGACATTATTCGAGGTTTTTGTTGATGAAGATTACAAATTCGGTGAAAGTACCTCCGAAAAACTGAATATTATTGATATTGGCGCTAATGTTGGATATTTTTCGTTATATATAACTAAAAAATTCCCCAACGCAAATATTTATTCTTTCGAACCATTTCCTGATACATTCACGAGGCTAGATGAGCATTTAAAACTTAATAAGGCTGTTAATGTTAAGCCTTACAACCTGGCAGTATCTGATTTTGAAGGAACTTCCAAATTCTATTCATTCGAATGGACCGGATGTAATACCATGATAGACGGTGAATTTGATGAATCTTTATCAAAAGTAACAGAAGTTAACTGCGTAAAATTTGACGACCTGCGAAAGCTTACCGGTTCTGAAAAATTTGAATATGCCAAAATAGATTGTGAAGGTAGTGAATATCCAATGCTTCTGAACTCATCAGATGATGCATTAAAAGCAGTTAAAAAATATATTATAGAAGTACATAATTCAGATAAGTACAGCAAGGATGACCTTGCAAAAAGATTTTCAGATCTGGGCTATAAACTCCACCGCACTGATAACCTTCTGATAGCGGAAATTTAGCTTTCCGCTTTTTTTCTTCCGAGTAAAACTTCCAGGCTTTCAGGACCGCAATTAAAAATAAGATCAAGAATGTTCATATAAGGCTGAAATTCATCTGAGTTGAATTGTTTGTAAACAGGGTGGTGATATTTCTGAAAAATTATTTTTAAGCCGCTGCTGTTCCACAGATCCATATCCAGGTAGTTAATACCTTCAGCCCCTGAAATATAAGTATCAGCATTAACATGCCTGTTAATATCAATTAATGCCTGTGTGCTAGTAGTAGTGATATCAGGCAATTCACTGCTTTTTACAAACTTTGTTTTTAAGCCTAATTGACCTGCAGCGGTAAGTATAATTTTACTGTTTAATTCTGAAATTAACTCTATATCAGAATTATATATATTCTCATAAGCTGGAGCATATTCTTTAAAAAATGGTGCTCTTCCGTATATTACCTTAATTGATCTCCAGTTTTTGGCAAGATTCTTTCCGGGGTCTTTTATCTTAACTTCCATTATTTTCTGTCCGAAATCATGCAAGATAGGAAGCGATATCCATTGCCAGCTGTTGCCGGTACACAGCTTATTCCTGTTCTGCCAGTCATTTTTTTTGAATTGTGTGGTATCATATAAAACGAAGATATCGCTGTTATAGGCTTTTTCAAAAAAACCCAGGTAAGGCAGGTAATTAGGCTGGTGTATTGTGCATATCATATTTTTAGGGCAGTATTATTATTCAATTACCTTTATAACATCAAAACCTTCAACATACCTGTCATTGAGCAGGATATCAAATGCCCTGTATTCTGCCAGACCCTCAACAGCTCTATCAGCCATGTAGCCTTTGCCGCCCTGTGAGGAATGGATCTTTACTGCTTTAACTTTGAGGCCGATATAATCCGTGATATCTACAAAATAATTGGGAGAAAATTTCCTTGATGTACTTGGTGTTTCATAAGCGTATACTTCTTTTACTGTTCTGCATGCCACCATACAAGCGTTATATGTAGCCCGGTGGTCCTGGTGAGTATCTGATTCAGTTGGAATAAAAACAGCATCAGGATCGAGCTGTTTAATATACTTTTCAATTATAGTAATAGTTTCTGGACCTTCACTAATGAACCTGTCAGGCAGATCTTCGATGAACAGCTTCGCTTTAATTAGAGAGGCAGATTCTACAGCTTCATCAATTCTGTTAGTGTTTTCTGTACCGCCTTCTCCTTTGGTTAATACAAGAAAGTTGACATCATCTCCTTTTTTCTTGTACTTTGCCATTGTTCCAAAGCATCCAAGTTCTATATCATCAGGGTGTGGTCCTATTGCAAGTATTTTTTTCATATATGATGTAATTAATTTATACTTTGCTTATTTATTATTAAAAATTATAAAAATTCGTTCCATTCTGTCTGCAACTGCTTCTAAGGAATAAAACCTGTCAACACTTTCACGCATATTTACGAATCTGTTGGGATCATTAAGAATATTCAATATCGAATTTTTATAATCTTCCAATGATTCCGGTATCTCGCCAATTTCTTTAAGGTTCGGTCCAAGATAATTCTTTAATGCATTTGAAACAACAGGTGTATTGCAAGCCAGGCTTTCAAGCGGTGCAATACCTATTCCCCCGAAATAATCATCCCTTAGATTTAACAATACATATACATCAGCTGCGCAGTAATATTTATACAGTTCAATATTCAGCACTCTTCCAACTATTATAGCTCCTGATCTTTCAGCAAGGTCATAATATTCTTCTCCCCATTTGCCTTTTTCTTCATTACCAACAATCAATAGTTCAGTTTCAGGCTTTGACTTTTTGATCTCCAGCCAAATTTCGATAAGCTTATCAACCTGCTTATATTTGTACAGTTTTCCAACATACAGAATATATTTTTTGTTTTTATCTAGCTTTAACAGATCCCGTGCTTCATTTCTGGTTATATTTTTGAACCTGTGAATGTCCAGTCCGGTTGAAAAAATCTCATATTTAAATCCGGGATATGCCATTTTTATGAATTTCACCTGGTTTATATCACAAATCAAAAAGTAACTGATATTTTTAAAGGTTAATTTTTCAGCCATCTTGCCAAGTAAAGCCTTCACTTTACGCAGACCTGTTGTATTATTGTATAAAAAGAACGGTGACCAGTCGCCGTGATGCGTTGTAATTATTTTTGCCCCCTTCAAAAAGTAGGCTGCCTGGTACGTTTGCCAGTTGTGTGTATGAACAACAAAAAATATTGTGCCGTGGTTCTGTTTTTCTCTTTTAAGCTCTTTAATATAATTCCATGAAAAATATCCCAGTTTGCTTAAATGAGCTGCTTTGAACACTCTGTATTTTATGTTATCAATATTTTTCTCATAATATTTTTCTTTGCAATAACCATCAATTCGCCAGACTTCAGTTGAATATTGTTTAAGATAATTGTTAAACAGCCTGCCAAAAGTACTTCCAAATCCGTAGGTGTAGAACCTGTTCTCCGTATCCGGTTTAACAGGGAACTGGCTTGGCTCATAATTAAAACACAATACTACAATTTTATGCTTCATAACTTAAGATGGTACACTTCGAATGCTTCAGCATATTCAACGCCAAACTGAGCGCCGCGGGCTCTCATAAGACCTTTCATTACTTCTTTTGAAAAGTAGTAACCTCCGCTTTTGGTGGTTGACCATTGTGATTTATATGATTGAGCTGCCTTAATTTTTAAATTTACCAGTTCTAATGGAATGTTTACATGCATGTTCGGCATAAAATCATATCCGCTTCTTATTACTTCATAGCCAAATATTGTCTTTTCCCTGAAAAGCCTTATGACTTCATCTGCCAGCACAATATGATCCTGGTGTATATCATGAATTGGGGGAGTGAAAACAACATCCACATCTGTTTTTGTAGCAATATCGTACAGTATATTTCTGATTTTAGAGCGGAAATCATGGAAAATCCTTGTAGGAATATCATAGACAGTACATGGTACCTTATCCAGACCCAGGATCCTGAAAGATTTATCTTTTTCTTTCAGGTTTCTAAGCTTGCCGTCTTCATAGCGGTCAGACATTACATATATCTTAAGATTAATTGTATCAAGATATTTAAGTATAGTTCCTGAACACCCGACTTCAAAATCATCAGGATGCGCTCCAAAAACAACAACATTCTTTTTTTTACCGGGTTTTCGTTTGGAAATTATGCTGTCTATCATATTATTATTTATCAATGTTTTGGTTTTTTTACCAGGAATAGCCTGCGCATAAGTAGAAATAACACGGCATTTATATAAAGTATCAGAAGGAAAAAATACATGAAGGTTTTAATTCCTACATAATAAAAACCGTTCTTTACAATCGGAAAATTATTTGAGAACAGGTATAAATAGTAGTTAAAATTCCCGTAAAATATATTGATCAGTTTTTTTAAGATCCTGTTTTTCCATTCAGGCATGGAAAATACAACATTTTCGTAATACTTGAAATAGTCTTTACCGACTAAAGAGCGTTTGGTAAGTAAAACACTATCCTGTATTATCTGATCTTCTCTCCTGAAAGTGTGTTTATTTGCAATTTCAACTGCATTAAGATAGTCATTGAAATCAGAAAGCTTGAACCTGAAGCCGTATGTTGGATCAACTACATACCATTTTTTGTGTTTACTTGAAAAAATTTCACACACTACATGTAATGGGTAGCCTATATTATCTGAAAATCCGACTTTATCATCATCACCGCCCTGCAGGTTAACTAATCTGCAGGGTACCCCGAACCTTATGCAGATCTCCTGGAATATCACGCAATTTCTTCCGCATTCTGCAATTCCAAGCTTATCAATGTTTGAATTGAAATAGCTGAAAACCTGGTTTATCAGTGTATCATTGCTTGCAAGCAGTTCATCATTAACAAGTATTGATTTATTTATCCTGAACTCAGAGGGATCTTTTGAAAATTCATTCAGATTATTTATTAGAACAGAGCTGTAAAATATCTGGTTGTAAAAGATCTTATCTTCCTGTGACCTGGAAACAACAAAATATACTGAATCATAATCATGGGAATCTTCAAATTTTATATAAATTTTATTGATCTTGTCATATGAGCTGTCAGGGTAAGAAAAACTTACTGTATCATAATAATCATTTGGCTTATTGCTGTTTTGCCTGCTGAATCTTTTGTTGCCTTCAATTGCTATATTATCCTTACTTATCAGCTTAAGATTGATCCTGTTAAAATTATCATATTCAACCGGAAAAGAATAAACACTATTCAGGCTGACAATTGGAATATAAGAGCTGCTTCCCCAGGCCTTATCAAATAAGGTACTTAAAAGGAACAAAACAGCAATTGATAATACTGTTAAAACCAGTATCCTTTTAAAGGAATAAGATTCAAGAATAAATTTTATCAAATAGTTTTAATATTTTAACTAAATTAATGTAAATATTACAAATTTAATACTTAATTAATTTTCAGTTCTTATACTTTAAAGAATTGATTTATATCTAAACAGCTTAAGGAAATTATTCAGGCTCAGCATTCGCCAAATTTCCCAGCCATAATCTTTTTTACCTGAAAAATGCAGCTCCAGGTTATCTACAAGTTTTTTCCTGTTTACAAAATCAAATAATGCGCTGTTATTTTCAGTCAACTCATCCATGATCATACTTTTCAGTGAATTGTGAGTCCATTCAGAGAAAGGGACCGGAAATCCCAGCTTATCTTTTCTGTTCACCACTTCATCAGGCAGGTATGGTTTCATTGCGCTGCGGTATAAAGGGCGCGAAACACCTTTATGGGAAAGATACTTTGATCTCAAATTTATACCGAATTCCACAAGCCTGTAATCCAGGAACGGAACACGGCTTTCTATTGAATGCGCCATTGAAGACCTGTCTTCATAATGCAGCAAAGCAGGGATCGTCATGTTCCTGATAAAGTGATATGAAAGGCTGCTTAAATAGCTGCCGAATTTTTTAGCAGGTTCCACATCAAAATAAAGCGAGTCTTTTTCCATTTCATTCAGTAAAGCTGTGTTGATGATCTCAAATCTTGCTGAAAGCTTTGAGCGTGTCATATATCCGTATTGCCTCGGGAAGAGCCAGCTTGTAAAAGAGTGCAGCCCGTTTTTATTAAAGAATTTCAGGAAGTTAGGTGATTCTGCAGCTATTTTGAAAATATTTTTATCCCGTAAAACACCTCGCAGGTATGCCCCCATCTGAAAATACCCGCCGAATACTTCATCTCCACCCTGGCCATCAAGCAAAACCTTGACCTTTTCACTCGCTTTTTTCATTACATACCATTGGGGGTATAAACCGGGTCCTTCTGTGGGTATTTCCTGGTAATAACACAGTTCATTAAACACCTTAACGAATTCTTCTTCTTTCGGAATAATCTTATTCGGCGAACATGAAAATTTTTGGTTTACTATATCAATATAAAATGATTCATCACAGCTTTTTTCCTGCCAAACCGCAGAAAATGTTTCCAGGTTGTTTTTCCCTACATCTGTTGCCAGGGATACTATACTTGATGAGTCAAACCCTCCGCTAAGGCAAGTACCAACAGGTACATCACTTCTGAACCGGAGCTTTATCGAATCTTCCAGAAGATTTACAAGTGTTCCCTTCAGCTCATTTTCGCTTTTTTCAATATGGATTGCTTTGGCTATATCATAATACTGGCGTGTTGTAACATTCCCGTTTTCATATATAAGGAAATGCGAAGCTTTCAGGGATTTTATATCTTCCAAATATGTATCTTCAGTATTTAATCTGTTGCCATAGATAAGGTAATAAGGAATTTTTTTCCTGTTGATGTTTACATTAAAATCACTGTAAAGTGCCAATGGCTTAAGTTCCGAAGAAAAAGCAAAGTAATTTTCACTGTGGATATAATATAATGGTTTTACTCCAAAACGGTCCCGGGCAATAAACAGCCTTTTTTTGGATCTATCCCAAAGTGCAAAAGCCCACATACCATTGAATTTATTAAGGCAGTCAGTTCCCCAGTGTAAATAGGAATTTATTATTACTTCGGTATCAGAATTGGTGCTGAACCTGTAACCTGCGGTTTTTAACTCATCTCTTAGTTCCAGGTAGTTATAGATTTCCCCGTTGAATGTAATCCACACACTGCCATCCGGATTACTCATCGGGCCATGGCCATGTTCGCTGAGATCGATTATTGCAAGCCTTCTGTGGGCTAAGATCAGGTCTTCACTTGAATTATTTTTAAACGAGATATAAGGATATTTATTTTTAATAGCGGCTGATGAATCCGTTCCTGAAAATTTTTCATGAGTGCAGCGTTCAGTATTTATTACTACATAACCTTCATCATCGGGACCCCTGTGTTTTAACAGTTCATTGGCCTTTATTATTTTTCGCTTCAGGTTATCATCTGCGGTAATTAAACCGTTTATTCCGCACATCCGGCTAGAATAATCCTCCGTTTAGGTTTATTGTCTGGCCGGTAAGGTATTTTGATTCTTCAAGGCATATATATTTAATGCACTCAACTATTTCCATTGGGTCGCCAAAGTTTTTTACGGGAATAGATTCTTTGATCTGTCCCCGGATCTCCTCAGGTATCTGGTAAAGCAGACCGGCATCAAAATAACCCAGTGAAATGAGATTTGCAGTAATATTGTTCTTAATTACTTCTTTGCTGATGGTTTTGCACAAGCCGCCAAGCCCGGCTTTTGATGCTGCATATGCAGCAGTTCCCGCTACGCCTATTTGCGGAACCACTGAAGAAATATAAATGATCCTGCCGAACCGGCTTTCCTTCATTACAGGAAGTACATGTTTTGTGCATAAGAACGGGCCCGTTAAATTAACGCTTATAACCCTGTTCCAGTCATCTGCACTTAGCTTCCAGCTCATTGCATTTATGGAAATACCTGCATTATTTATAAGTACATCAATACTTCCAAGATCATTTTTTACGTTGTTTACAAGCTCCGCAACTTCTTCTTCTTTGGTAATATCAGTTTTATAAGCTTTGATCTTTGAGTTAAGGTCTTTAATTTCTTTTATGCTTTCGGCAATGCTGTTTTCATTGCTGTTGAACTGCAATGCAAGATTGTGTCCTGCATTTGCCAGGCCCAGGGTAAAATGTTTGCCTAAGCCCCCTGATGCACCGGTTAACAGTATATTAAGTTTTTTCATTTTATTTACCTGCAAGTACTAATTCATACGTTTGGTTTCTTACTTTTTCAAGATCAGCCAGCATGAACAGCTCTTTATTATTCCTGATGCTGTCTATTTTCCATCCCATCCTTAAAAATAGTATGATAGATCCGTTATTCGTTTTTGGCCAGAACCCTTCCTGGTGAGTGAAGCCGGCATCAAGCCCGGCCTGGCACAATTTTATGATATGCAGCTTGGCAAAATTAAAGCTGCGTGTATCTTTTCTTGCATAAGTGCAGTGATTATGAATGATCTTATCGTAAACAGATGAGAAATTGACAAAGCAGATCTCGTCTTTTTCATTTAAGATAGTAAAGCTGAATTTGAATTTATCTTTTAAAGGGTTTAAAAAATATTCGCGGGATTCTTCACTCCAGCCGTATTCACGGCTGTATTCCCGGCGTATGCTGTTAACAAAATCCATGAAATCGCCGGTTCTGCTTTCCATCATCTCACTTGTGATGTGTTCTATCCTGAAGCCGTTTTCAGCAAGCTTTGCCGAAACAAATTCATGAAAATTTATATCGTAAATAGCCATAATTATAAAAGGTGAGACGTGTAATTTATGTGCCGAAATTTTTTGTTAAAACCTGTCTTATTACATAGGCCACAGAAACAATGAGCACTATATAAAATATCAAAGTAATGAATGAATATTTGTTGACAGTGTATTTTTTAAGCATTCCCCGCCAGCCACACTCCCTGCATTTGTACAGGTTTGCAACCCTGGAAAGCTTAATTGACGTTTCCAGTAAGTTTTTAGTCCTGCTTCTTCTTATCGTTCCTATTTTGCCGCAGGATGGACACTTTGATGTTTCAGGAAAAGATTTAAAAAATATTCTTAGCTGCAATACTAGTTAGGTTTAATTATCTTTTCTTTCTGGGTGCCATTGGTACTTACACCGTTTGTAGATTTACCGTTCGTACCTGATGCACCTTCTTTACCTTTTTCTGAACCGTAATAATAATAGTAATATTTATAATAACTTCCGTATGTTGCCTGGTAATCAAAGTTGTTAAGTATTACTCCAATGAACGTATCATTGATTTTGTTCAGAGTATCAATTGTATTAACCAAAAGGTCAAGCCTTGTTTTACTTGCTAAGCTTACCACCACAGTGCCATCAACATATGATGAAAGAAGCTCAGCATCTGTTACAGTGGCAAGCGGGGGAGAGTCAATTAAAATATAATCATATTTAGGCTTCATCATATTTAAGAAGGTCTGCATATGCTTTGAGGCAATAAGCTCTGCCGGATTTGTAGGAATTGTTCCGCATGTCATAATATGAAGGTTTGGAAATGCTGTCTCTCTGACGGCTTCTTCAATTGTGACAGTTCCGAAAAGGTAATCGCATAACCCGGGGTAACGTTTCATATTAAAGATATTGTGCATCCTCGGTTTTCTGAAGTCACAATCTAGAAGCAATACCCTTGAAGATAAAGCAAAGCTCGCAGCGAGGTTGGATGATATGATGGTTTTTCCTTCCCTGGGAATGCTGCTAGTGATTAAAATTGTCTTTATCGGTTCAGGTTCAAGCTTCGAGAACTGAAGTCTTGTTCTTAACGTTCTGAAAGCTTCTGCAGGTACTGAATCAGAATTATATGCTAATACAAGCTCCTGTTCAGTATGTGTGTGCCTTCCTGCTTTAGGTTCGCGCATAAATGTAGGAACCCATCCGATAAGAGATATTCCGATGTTTTCAAGATCTTCCGGTGATTTGACTGATACATCAAGAATATTTCTAAGTAATGCAAAACCGTAACCTAAACCCAGGCCAATAAGCAATCCTATAGTTATGATCAAAAATCTGTTGGGTTTGCTTGGTGCTTTCGGAACTTTGCCGTAATCAATAATTTTTACATTATTTGGCTGAGATTCCTCATTTATAAGCGCTTCCTGGTACTTCTCTAAAAGCATTAAATAAACTTTTTCATTAGCCATTCTTTCACGTTCAAGATTGGCATATTCAATGCTTTGGGCAGGGAGTTTGTTGAATTTTTCCTGGTACTTGTTTAGATATCCTTTTAATAATCCTTCACGGATCTTATTCTGATTGTTCAGTATCCTGGTCTCAAAATATTTGTTCGAAAGGCTTCTCAGCTCTTCAGGTGTATTTGATTTTGCCCCATCCATCAGAACAGTGAGCTTTTCGTTTAGATTCTTCTTCAGCTCAGCTATTTTTTTATCTGTTTCAATGAGGGATTTGTTGTTTTTCAGATATTCTTCATTTCCGGTTTTAGCAAGATCCCTGGTGATTTCCAGTTTTGCTATCTGTGTCTGAAGCTCTGATACATATGGATCAGTTATCTTGCTTTCAAAATAGTCGGTTGATTTGGGGTCATATTTATCCAGCTCTGACTTTATATCTGTGAGAGCTTTATTTGTTGACTGAAGGTCTATCAGCGCTCCGTTGTAGCTGCCTTCAATGCCAGAGAGCTGATTGATAATTGAATTTGCCTGGGCATTAAGCTCAACTACATTTTCTGTTCTTAAAAAATTTGTAAGCTTGTCTTCCGTCTGTAGGAGTGAATTGTACTTTTCCTGTACCTGCTTTTCAAGAAATTCACGGTTTAATGTTAAATGTCCGCGGTTGTATTTCATTGAATAATCAGCGTAAGCTTCTGCATAGCAGTTAGAAATTAAAGCAGCTTCCTGGGGTGAAGGACTTTCAGTCTTGATGCTCACGATATCAAGCCCCCTTTTTTGTGATATTTCAGTAACAGCCTGAAGTACATTTGCTATCTGGTTCTTGCTTTTTGGCTCAGTCGGATTTTCAGGGTTTACAACAAGCAATGAAAATGGAATTTTACCTTTTAAAACCTGGAATGAGTCAAGCAGCGAAGCTGCGGTTTTTTCGCGGATAGCGAAAGATTTTAAAATTTCAACTTCATTGTTAATGTATCGTTCCGGAAGCTCACCTTCTATATCGCTGAAAATTTTATTTTCAAGAACATTTTCCTTTGGTTTGGCAAGCCTCATTGAAGAAGCAGAAGCGTAAATATCTACCTGTGAATATGCGTAAAAATATGAAACGATCAGTCCCACGGCAAGGCTTAACAATATAGGTACCTTGTTCCTGAGTATCAGGTTGAAATAAAATCTGATACTGTGAGATGATTTTATATTGGAGTCTATGCTGCTGAACGCTTTTCCGTTTGACTGTGATTCCATATTCTTTTATAAAATTTAATTCCTTGAAATTGTGATAAGCAATGTCGCAATTGAAACAATTGATGTAATAATTGGTACGTATATCTGTAAATAATCCCTGAATGTATATCTTTTTTCTCTTAATACTACCACTACATCACCCGGCTGCAATACAGGGTTTGGTTTGGTTTTTGTTGAAACCTGGTCTTCCCAAAGCAGATCTTCGTAATTGATCTTTATTACAGTTGGTTTTTTTGCAGGATCATTCATATCTCTTAAGATCCTTATATCTTCCAGATTTGAATCTTCGATCGGGCCCCCGGAAAATGTAAGAAGATCCAAAAAAGTTGTATTAACAGGTACTCTGTACCTTCCGGGATACCGGATAAATCCCCATAAATTTACTTCCATATTTACCCCGGTCGGGTCACTAAGATCGAAGACCGAAACTGTAGCATTCTTGCTGGATAATCCAAGAATAAGACTGCTATCGATCTGTGAATGTGTTATACCGGAAACTACGAGAATAAAAAACAGACCAACTAATAATTTCATTAAATTTCACCCAAATTTTTAGGAAAATTACAAATATTTATATTATTTGCAATACTATACACCGTATTAAAATAATGATTTTTTGCCGCTTTTACAAAGCTATAATAACTCATTGAATTTAAGTTAAATTACTGAATTACCGTAAAATATATAAAACTTATTTTTTGAAAGTTTTTTCAATATTTTGCTTTATTTGGATTTTGTGATTTCTAATTTTCGGGTATATTTGCAGATTATGAGTATAGCATTTATTTACCCGGGTCAGGGATCCCAATATGTTGGGATGGGACAGGATTTATACGATAATTACCCTGAAATTAAAGAGCTTTATCTGCAGGCTAACGAAATACTTGGAATAAACATAGCAGAAGTTAGTTTTTCAGGACCTGAAGATAAACTTAAACAGACATTTATAACCCAGCCTGCAATTGTTACACATTCCATTGCAGCAACTAAGCTGGTTAAAAATATTGAACCGCAATATACCGCAGGACATTCCCTGGGGGAATTTTCTGCACTAATAAAGGCCGGGGCATTGAGCTTTGAAGACGGCTTAAAGCTGGTTCAGCTTAGGGGTGAACTAATGCAGAAAGCCGGCGAAGAGAATAAAGGAACAATGGCTGCAATTATCGGCCTTGATACCATAAAGATAATTGATGTATGCCGCGATGCCTCTGAATTTGGCATTGTACAGGTTGCCAATTTTAATTCCCCGGGGCAGATAGTTATTTCCGGCTCAGTCGAAGGTGTCCAGCAGGCGATGAAGCTGGCTAAAGAACGCGGTGCAAAAATGGCAAAAGAGCTGGTTGTGCACGGGGCTTTTCATTCACCGCTGATGGAATCAGCAAAAGAAGATTTTGAAGTTGCCCTTGATTACACTGAGTTCAGGAAAGTTAAAATACCTGTATACACCAATGTTCATGCAAAACCGATCACACAGGATACGGATCTTGAATTCATAAAAGAAACACTTTATGACCAGCTTACTTCATCTGTAAGATGGGATGAAAGTGTGGTGAATATGATCAATGACGGCGCTAAAGAATTCATTGAGCTTGGTCCCGGTAAGGTTCTGCAGGGATTAATAAAACGTATAAATAATACTGTAAATATTCGCGGTATTGATAAAGCTGCTGATGTTGAAGCATTAAATAATTAAACAAAAACAGGAAATGTTCGAAAATAAAATTGTTATTGTTACCGGCGGTTCAAGAGGGATCGGTAAATCTATCGCAAAAAAGTTTGCTTCACTTGGCGCGAAAGTTACAGTAACTTATAAGAATTCTGTAGATACTGCAGTATTCGATTCACTGGGAATTAAATATCATCAATGTGATGCAGCAGATACAACAGCCGTTCAGGCGTTTGCTGACGGTATAATAAAAGAACACGGAAAAATTGACATACTTGTAAATAATGCAGGTATGACAAAAGACGGTTTGCTAATGAGAATGAGTGAAGCTGACTGGGATAGTGTACTTGATACAAATGCCAAGGGAGTATTTAATTTTACAAAGGCTGTTACCAGGCAAATGATATCACAGAAACAGGGCAAAATTGTCAATATCAGCTCTGTTGTTGGCTTAACAGGTAATGCAGGTCAATCAAATTACGCGGCATCAAAAGCTGCAGTAATTGGTTTTACGAAATCAATTGCCAAAGAGCTTGCTTCCAGGAACATTAATGTGAACTGTATAGCTCCCGGTTATATTGATACTGATATGACAAGCAAACTTAATGATACTGTTAAGCAGGGTATTTTACAGTCTATACCTATGAAGAGGATAGGTGACGGCAATGATATTGCCAATGCCGTAATGTTCCTCTGTTCAGATGAATCATCATACATTACCGGGCAGACCCTTTGTGTTGATGGCGGCATGGTAATGTAATTTAGGGTTTAATATTATAATAAGTTTATACGGGGAAGTCTTTTGGGGACTTCCTTTTTTTTAAGCCTGTTCAAAATATTGAGGAGCTGTTTCTTAAGTATTGGTATATCAACTCCCATAAAAGGTTCCTTGTACTTATCAAGTTTGTTCATGGATTTTTCAAGCTGCAGTACAGTGCCTTTAAAATTGTTCTTTTTTGTAAGATGATAAAAAGCGGTTGCTGCATGAAGTAACCCCTGGTAAAAATCCCTGGCATCGCCTCTTTCATCAAACCAAATATCTTCAAGGATCTCATGGCATTCGAAATAATCTTTATTGTTGAATTTATTAACAGCAGCAATCAGCCTTGAACGGTGATATGCGCTCATAGGGTATTTAGTTTATAATTTTTTCATCCTGCTTAGTCTCAATATCATCAGCAGGCTTTTCAGATATAATTTCTGCAGTTACCACAGTTTTGCCTTCCGTGATATTTTTATCAACAGGGCCTATTGCATTCGGTTTTTTCTTTTTCCTGTCCAGCAAAGCATCAAAGCTAATTATACCGGCACCGGCAAAGAGTGTAACTAAAAAGCAAACAAAGAACAGAAGATCTTTATTGAACGGTATTCCTTCAGTAGGGAAGAGGCCGCGTGAAGCTATTTTCACAAGTGATATGAGTGCAAGAGTAAAGCTGGTAACCGGAGTAAAAAAACCCATGATATAAAGTCCCCCGAAAATTATCAGAAGAAAAGGTGTAATAAAGCCAATAATGAAAGCAGTGTTTTCACTGAAGAAATGAAGAGCTTTAACTTTGTTGATATAATCTTCGATATTGCTTGCCTGCATTATTCCTAAGGATAAAATATAAGTGCCAACAACTAAGCGGATAAGCAGCAATCCAATGGATGGTTTTCCGTGGGCTTTAAAAAATAAACTCATATTAACGGAGTTTAATTTATGGAAATTTTATATGAACGATAAAACAATTGAGGCGACGATCGGATTCGAACCGATGAATAAAAGTTTTGCAGACTTTCCCCTTAAGCCACTTGGGTACGTCGCCAAGTTAATGTAATTGCCTTACTTAGGCAAAAAAAGCCTTAAATTGCATTCAAGGCTTTAATGAGCGGGAAACGAGACTCGAACTCGCGACTTCAACCTTGGCAAGGTTGCGCTCTACCAACTGAGCTATTCCCGCTTGTATGATATGCAATTATAGCATTTTTACTGAAATATTTCAAGGAACACATTTATACACAAAATTTTGCCTAAAAATCCCACCCAAAGAAAAATTGCTGAAATATACCGCTTTGGAAATGTTTCAGATTGTTTTCGACCCTTTTGCCTATATCATAACGTAAAGCTATTATGTAAAACAAATTAATACGCATGCCGATTCCAACACTGGCTTTTGTTTCCCCGTACTCCTTATCCCATGCATTACCGATATCAACAAATGCTGCGCCGCGGATATATGGAAAGAAAAAGTTTATGCCGAACGGAAACCTGATATCAACAAGATCAACAAGGGGGAAACGAAGCTCATTGCTGATAACAAAAGCTTTTTTACCTCTTAAGCCGAAGCGCGGCCAGCCTCTCAGATCCCAGCTACCGCCGATAGCCCAGCGGCGGGCTTCATCGCCTTCGTTCATTAAGTAAGCGAAGCGGGAGCCAACAGCTACCGTATTGCTTAGCCTTGTATATCTGCGGTAATCAAAAATGAATGTAAAATAATTCACATTGCCGAACTGTATATCTGTGGTATAGCCTAATGTAACATTCAGCCTGCTGCCATCAAGCGGGCCTGTTGGACCCCAGATAGCATTATCTTTTGTATATGCAATAGAATTAGTAAGAAGCAGGGCGCGCCTGTTAACTTTTTCTTCGGTTACGCTGCGTTTGCTGTTTGCAAGTGATATACTCGCATCTATTCTTCTGAAAAAGGATAAAGGATAGCTTAGAGCAAAATATCCGCCGAAAGTTCTTTCAAAATACGAGAACGCATCTCCGTAATCATACCTTCTGCCTGATAAATGGAAAATGCCGTAAGCGTAGTTTAAACGCTGGCCCCTTGATACTTTTGATATAGCAACATTAAAGCTCTTAAAAAATTCATCGCCTGATTCTGAGTTATTATACACCAGGAAGTAATACTGGTCATTTCCAAGAAGATCGCTCATTGCAAGAATTCCTCCTGCGGTTGCACCAAAAACAGGATCTGCTGAAATGTTAGTGGTCGCAATATCCAGTGTATATTCTTTTTTGTATTTAAGCGCGTTCCTTTTTTCTATGCCTTTGAGTTTACTGAAAGACCACATCTTTTGGGTATCACCAAAAAAAAGATTACGTGTTGTTACCGGTGAATCAATAAGCTTAGGAACGTCATCCATCAGCCTTACGGAGATCCCGCCTTTTTCGTAAACTGCAAAAACAAGCTGATCATCTCCTGCCCAGCGCGGATCAAAGCTTGATGTAATGAAATTTGTGATCTTTTGAGTTTTGCTGCTATCAGCAGTTATAGCAAGTGAGCCATCAGGCTGTGCGGTTTTGACAAGCTTTGTTATCCATATATTCTGAAGGCCTCCCGCAGTAGAAGTATAAACCACTTTATTACCGTCAGGCGATATCTGCGGAGAAAAATCAACCTGGCTGCCTGTTGTTAAATAACTTATCCTTTTGCTCTGTATATCATAAGTGAACAGGTTGTAGTTATTATCCTGCCCGGCATAAGTCCTGTCTGAAGAAAACACAATAAATTTTCCATCGGGTGAAATATCGGGATCCCTGTCATCATAATAATCATTTGTTAGCCTGGTAAGTGATTTATCGGTGAGGCTGAAAATATAAAGATCGCTTTTTCCTCCTTTATCAAGCGCCGGGAAAACAAGGCTCATCCCGTCAGATGTAAAAGAAGGTGAGCCTATCTGTATCAAGCCATCAAAATGATAGCTAGATATGAGCTTTTCAAGCTTTACATCATAAAAATGCAGTGCATCGGATTCGCCTGATTTTGTTGCGAATGCAAGCAAACCTTTTGAGGAAATATCCATACCGGTCCTGAAAAAATGAAACTCTTCAAAATCTTCAGTGCGTTCACCTTCAATAACCGTTTCAACTTTGCTTTTATTTTTTAAATTGACCTTAAAAATGCTTGTATAGCCTGAAATATTACCGATGAAAAATACTTCTTCTTTATTCCCATCCTTATAATACGCCGGTTTATGGCCAAAGCCGCCTGTGAAAACAGGCTTGGTTTTCATTAACGGAGAGTCTTCAGTTGAGATCTGCGGGAAATATTTCTTTTTTAAATTGAAGAGGTACTCATAATCAAAAGCTTCGTAATCCTTCCCGATGGTTTTTTCCATCACCACAGAAAAATCATCGCTCATCCATATATTTTCTATAAGAAGCAGAATTTTTTCTTTACCGTAATTTTCGCCTATATACTGCAGTACATTTTGGCCGAACTTGTACATAAAAAATGTTCCGTAAAATCTTTCCCAGTCATCCAGTCCTACCATGTATTCGTTCATTACAGCATCTTTTATTACCATCTCTGCCGTAGCGTCCCAATCAGTGCTCCAGTATTCAGCAAGTCCTTCGGTGAACCATAGCGGCATTTGGCGCTCAGCCGGCTGGCGGTGCAGCCGCAGTATATTGGCAACTTTTGCCACCATGAATACATGGCAAAGCTCATGGCGAATAACATGTTTAAAATTGCCTAAAGAACCATCGAAAGGAATTACAACCCTGCCTTTAATGAATTCAAAAAAACCGCCAACTCCGTCCGGTATCAGGCCGGGAGTTGTATTGGTTTCGCGGAAGTGTGTTGGAGTTGCATAAAAAATTATAGGGACGGTATCAATAAGCGAATAGTTAAAATTCTGCTGATGTATTTTGTAGGATTCTTCAGCGTATGCTGCGCCTATTTCAGCCAGCTCTTTCATTTCGGGGTAATAATATATCTTAAAATGTTCGGTAGAAAGTGTATGCCACTCAAAATCATTATACTGGACCTTATTTCTGCCAAAACCAACGTATTGAGCATTAGATATATCACTTAAGAGCAAAAACAGCGCTAAGATGATCCCGGTAAATTTTACTATCAGCATATCCATAAAATATTGTTTCAAATGTTGAAAATCAACGGAAAATTTAGAAATTATTAATTTTAAAAATGATTACTTATAAAGGCAAATTTGTAAAAAAGGAATTTGTTTTCTGGTCAAAGTTCAAATGAAAAAGTATCATAATTTAATTTATTGGTATTTTGAATGATTAGAATTTCTAAAAATTCATATTTTTTTTTTAATTGTTGACCGATTAGAATGCGGATCCTGAGCTGTTTTGTTAAGAATTCCAGCTTTCACATGATTTTGGAAAGGCTCTTTCCAGTCGTTGAACGATTAGAAAATCTAATGTTTGACCCCCTCCAGTCAATCGCACCGGTGGTGCGATTGACTTTCTCCCCCTTCATAAGGGGGAGATACTTTAAGTCCTTTTCTTACCAAGGGAGGGGATTCAGGTCTACGACTCTTCGAGTCGCAGACTCGCAGAGAGAGGTCTTATAACACTCATTTTATACTTCTGTCTTTTATAAACCGCACAACATCTTCGCGGGATGTTTCGGGTGAAAAATGGCACACCGCATCCATAATATCGTCAAGGTTATAACCGCCTTTTGAAGAATTATCAGCTTTTACCTGCGATGTTTGAGCAAGGCTTTTGCGGATATACTCAAGTTGTTTCAGCTCGCCCGGTGCAATATAAATTCCTTTACTGAATTTATATGTTTTATTAAAAAGAACAGTTTCTATGTAAAGCCTCAAAATTTCATCTTTGCTTTTTCCCCCGGTTTCACCGGAAGCAGCAAGGGTATTAAAAAAGCTTTCAACAATGCTTTTATGTACATCAAATACGTTTCCTTTGATATCTATCTTAATTGGCCGGTCATCGCTGATCTTTTCAATATGTGAGAGCCTGTAAAAGAATTTACGAATGTTACCTTTAAACTCAACCGGTTCAGCGGGTGATGGCTTTGAGGGATCATTTCCTGTATACCGGTGCTCAGCTTCGGTTTGAGCCAGATTTGGTTTTATCACTTTTATAACTTTACCGGCGGAGTTAATAATTTGTTTGACTTTCTTAAGCCTTAAGCTTGAATAACTGAAGCCAAGCTCAACTTTCATAAATTTTTTAATGAAATCTATGGTTTTACCCTTTTTGAGAAGCATGTTTACAGTATCAACTTCTTTACGGCTGATATTTACTGTTCTGCCTTTTGGTTCGTAATCTTTATAAAAGCCGGGTTTATCCTTAGCAAGCTCGTTATAAACGGTAGCTTTGGAAATTCCGTGTATCTTCATAATGCTTTCAAATAATTTTTTGTACTGCGGGGTACCTTTTGCATTGGCAAATGTTTTAAGAAGAAGAATATCATCGTGAAGCTGCTGGTTGAAAGGTTTTGGCATGGCTGCTTAGGGTTTATTTTATAAAAGGTTAACGCCCTATGCATAGGGCAATTACGCAAATATAATATATGCTGATTGCATATGCAAGGGGTGAAATAGTTGTCTTTTGGCAGAATATAGCGTTTTTACCTGCTAAAGGGGATTTTTAATGTTTATATACTTAATAATGGTGCGTATTTCTGATAACTGATATTGCCTTTATCTGCAATATTATCCTTCCAGCCTGTCTCGTTATGACTTAGGTCTATCAATTCCTGTGTTTTCTTAAACTTGAAGTCTTTACTTATTTGTGTTAATATTTCTATTTCATCATTGCTGAATAAAGTACTGTCAAAATCTCTTATCGGAACAAACTTATCTACTTCTTTATCACCAAGATTACAAGTTTTATTCTCTACGTATTCTTCCTCCCACAATTCGCCAAACAATCTTTTATAATTATCCAGGACAGGTCCATTTTCTATCGCGCTATATGAATAACCGCTTATTGGACTGCCCAGTAATTTAAAACTAAGAAAATCTGAATAGAATAAATATTTATTTAATCTTACAGTAAAAGCTCTTTCGTTTTCTTTTAAAAAGAAGACGATCATGTTCGCCAATTTTGCAAAATGACGAAATGAATATCCAGTAAACTGATCTATTTCGTTGCTGTAATTCCTTAATAAACTCTTTAGGATTTCTTTTTCGCTTTTATTTTGAATGCCTACTCCAATAAATTTAAGATCATTTATTTCTCTATCAGAAAAAAGTTTGGATTTTTCTGCAAGATCAATGAAGTTATCGGGATTTGTAATCAAATCTAATGTCCTTGCATTTGATTTGCTTGGTATTTCACCTTTTTCATAATTTCTGTAAACATTTTCGCCAAAGCCTAATACTTCACTCATTTTTACGGGAGTAATACCATACTGTTCACGCAATTGTTTTATCTGTTCAGGAAATAAAATATTGTTTTTTTCCCTGTATTGGTTATACATTTGTTTTAATGTCAGGTCAGTTGCCTCCGAAGTTGTGAATTCTTTTTTTGTTTCATCGCAAACATAATAATAATCATAAACATCAAATTCTTCTTTACGGAATGACATTTTTTTAGGTGTAACATGCAGCACCGCATTGCAGTCTGCAAACGGACTTTCTATAGTCTTTTTCATTTTGTTGCTTTCTTTATTTGTCCTTTTTTTTGAGCAGTATTGAACCTATGCCAGCGGGAATTTCATTTCATATTCAGCAAAATGAAATGAAATTAAAATACACGGTTTACCCGATAAACCATAATTTATTTTAATGTAAATCTGTTTAGAGGATATTTCTGTACCGAACTCCCAATAATCGCCGCTATTTTGAGCATCAGTAACCGGACCTCTAAAATAATTTTTGTATGTTAACTTGTTAATTTCATCAATATAAAAGGATTTAGAGCTCAGGATCTCCAGCTCAGCCAGTGTTTCAAGATTCTTTTCTCTTCTTTCAATTACCATATCAAATGTAGTGATCTTAGTTTTCAAATCACTTAAAAATCTCTCAACCTCAACTGCCGTAGCCATTTACCTCCTGATACTATTGATACAATAATACAATATTTAACTTAATTTGTCAAGAGAAAAGTGGGAAAAACGGTAATAATTTCAATTATTAGCTAGTAAACACACTTTAAAGTTGTTACCTTGTTTAGATTTAGTATTAAATTCGAGCTAATTTCTTAAATTGAATAATACTAATTGTTTCTACATTTTTCATTGACATAAATTTATGAATTGCTCTATGACAATCAGGACACAAAACCGCATAATCTTCTCTCTTTGGGATTTTTGCAATTTCCCAATATTTAATGGGTAATATGTGATGTGCTTCAAAGATTGATTTACCATGAATATTATATTTTCTATTTTTATTGATATTGCAGCCCTCACATTTCGTTACCCCATGTTTAACTTTATTTATGTTTTTTCTATTACGGTTAACAATTATTTTTTCCAATTTTTCGTGAGTAATTGTTTTCTTTCCACCTTCCGGGTCAAGTGCAGTTGAGAGTTGTTGTGTGGGTTTTTTATTGAATGATTCCCAAATTAATTTCGCAAAAGAAAAAACATCTAGCGATTTATCTCTATGCTTATGAATAAATTTTTGTAATTCCATTCTATTGGTTTTTCGATTAAAGTTGTTATCCTTAACCTGTTTTGATGCATACAGAAGTAAATCTTTATCAAAAAAAGGATAATAAATTCGTTTTGGAGAAAGTAAATATACAATTTTCCAGCCAAATTCTGGATTTATCCTTCCGATTTTATTTATATCTAACTCATATTCAATTGTATCACGATCATTATTAAAAATTGCTTTTGCGAGTATATTAATTTTATTGTGTATTTCCTTATAGGCCCTGGCAGAGGAATTTTCGTCAAAAACTTTTCTCCAGGAGTACATACCATTTGATATATATTGAGATTTTTTCTTATATCGTTTTAATTTCTTAGGTTTAAAAATTCCAAACTTAAAGGAACCACCGCCGCCTATGCCGGAAATTCCACCAAGACGTTTTGTTTTCTTTTCAATCCAATAACAGAAAGTATCTCTGCTTTTTGTGCCTAACACATATTCATTAATTTTCAGTTTCTTTATTTTATTAATTGTCCATCTTTCACGGCAATCAAAAAGTAATTCTTTTAAGTAATTTATTTCTTCGTTATCAAGTTTTATTTTTTTCATAATATAAATTCTATTTTTAAAAAATTTCTTTTCCAGTTTATTTAGCTAAACTAATAGTTCTTTTCATCCCTCCACAACCTTAATTTCTTCTTCAGTCAAACCATAAAGCTCATACACCAATGCATCTATTTTTTTATCGGTGTAGGTTATGCGCTGCTTTAAGTGTTCCTGTTCCTCGCCGGGTTTAGACTTTTGCAGCTCTTTGTTAAGCTCAAGCATCGTTTCTACATGCTTTACTATCTCATCATGTTTTTTCTTTTCTACGGGATTGGTGAAGTCGATTTTGTGAATTGGAAGTTGTGAAACATTCGTTTTTTTAACTTCTGCCAATGCCTCACCTGCTTCAGGATTTATTTTCTGATAGTACCAGTTTAACAATTTTGAATTTATAATACCGAGAAGAAAAGCTAGTTTAACGTTTAGTGATTTGTGGGGTACTAAAACATGCATATTATTTAGACAAAGATATTTTTCTAGTTCAACAACCCCTATTAAACTGTCCCCTGTCTGCCTCATGAATATTTTTTCTTTAGCATCGAAATTTGCAGCAGGTCTAGGTTCGGCTAACCATTCTCCATATTTTATGTATCTGACTTCAATGGGTTTCAAAATGTATCTTTGAATATCAGAACCTCTTAGATACTTTCTATATGTATTATCATTCTTTACATTACTGTCAAAAACTCTATTTTGTACGTCCTTTCTTATTTGCTTCGGTTTACCTTTTCCTACTTGATATGGTTTAATTCCGACATTTATATCGCAAAAGTGTTCTAAGTCAAGAATATTTTTCAACATTTTTTTAATGATACGTCGGTCTTCGTTTGTTAAAAAGATGTTGATTACGTCACCATTTGGCGAAATCCATTCTTCCTGCTTATGGTAGATTAATAGATTATTTGCGTCTCCTAAATTTTGATCCTTTTCTACTACTGTTACTTTGACTAAATTATTCTCAACAATTTCCTTTTTTAAAAGAATAATTTCAGTATCTACTGTAACTTTAAAAACTTTCTTCTTAAAGTGTACAATTTCAAGTATCGAAGTATTCTCTGTTGTATATTTCCTCAGTTTTTTTTGTAAAAGATTTGTAAGCCAAGGATTTGGTATAATCATACCTAAATGCCCAAGTGTTTTTAATAGGGTAGAAATACTTCTTTCAAGGAAGAGTAAATAACTATCAAGCTGATAATTTTGGTGTTTATATCTCTTTAAGAAGTAATCCTTAGAATCATCAGTAAATAATGCACCATATGGTGGATTTCCAATCACGCAATCAAATCCACCCTGTTTAAATACTTCCGGGAATGCGGCTTGCCAGTTGAAAGGCTTAATTTTGCGTTCCGTACCGGCAAACTCAAGCTCACCATCGTAAAAATCCAGGTCAATCAGTGAATTACCGCTTTTAATGTTATTTTCAAGTTTAGGTAAAATACGCTCATGCATAAAGCTCATAGTTTGCTGTACGGATGCAAGTGTTTCACCTTCCATGCACTTTAACAGCAGGCTAAGTTTTGTAACTTCCGTTGCCTGTGTATCAATATCAACACCGTATATGTTATTAATGAGTATTTTTTTCTTCTCAGCGGTTGTTAGCCTGCCATCTGGGGTTAAGGTTTTTTCTTTTCCTCCCTTACCCATGTAATAACTCAAATGCCAGTCAAGCAAGTATTGGTATGCCCCTATAAGAAAGCTTCCGCTTCCGCAGGCCGGGTCAACAATTTTTATTTTCTCAACTTCTTTAGGTGTTTTGCCTTCTACAAGCTTACCAACAGTATTTTTTACAATGTAATCTACAATGTATTGCGGTGTGTAATATACACCTCCTGCTTTTCTTACTTCGGGCTTTTCTTCTATCCTGGCTTTATGGCTTGGTGTAAGCCTGATTACCTTACCCAAGAACTGCTCATAAGCAGAGCCGAGTATTTCAACTGAAAGAACGGAAAATTCATACGGAGAAACGGGGTAGTAAAGCTCTTCTATAATTTTCTTTAATACCTTGTTGTCAATATTCAGCTTACTTGTGGTATTATCCTTGGCAAGATCAAATAGACCTGAATTATATTTTTTATCTGCTTCTTCGAAGTACTTGAAAAGGTTACTGTACACACCCCCCGCCTTCGGCGTACCTCTCTCGCCAAGGGGATCTTTGACTAGAGGGGAATAGAGGCAATGCTTAAGTTTCTCATAAGGCTCAACTCCTCTATCTTCGCATATTCTTAAGAAAATAATTCTATCAAGTGTCTGCTGTACCGCAAAGTTAAGCTGGTCTTCATTCAGTTTTACGTTGTTAATGCTTATTGTTTCGGCAAGCAGTTTACGCCACTCGTTAAGTGATTCCAAAAATTCCTTATCGACAGTTGCGGTTCCTTTTTTACCGGTATCGCTTAAAACAAACTTATCAAAGCTGCCTTTAAGTACACGTTCTTTTGAAAATGTATCCCACAGGAAATCAAATTCCGTAATATATTCTTTGTAGCCAAGGTATTTTATTCTGGCTGTTGAAGCTTTATCGGTGGCTTTGGGTTTTTTGGTGCAGTCGTATATTGCGAACTCTTCAAAATCGGTAACAATAGATATTGGAAGTTTAGCTGACCAGCCATAACGCCTTATCTGGTAAGCAGGCGGTATTTCTTCTTTCACAAATACACTCGGTTTTTTGGCCTCTACAAAAAAGAGCCGTTTACCCCCCGCGAGCCTGAAGGAATAATCAGGCGCTTTGGTAGCGCTGCCAATTTTAATTTTATCTTCGTGTATTACTTCGCGGTAGGCTTCGGCATTACCCTGTTCATTATCCATATCCCAGCCCAGGGCTTTAAAGAACGGGTCTATAAAATCCCTCCGGGTAAGTGTTTCGTTATAATCTGAATGTTTATAAGAGCCTATCTGCTCAGAAAACCTGTTAACTAATTGACTAATTTTCTGAAATGCTGATTCTTTAGTAACCATAAGATTAATTTGTTAGAAATAAGTATCCAAATTTAGTTAATATCACTAACTTAATAAAGGCTTTTTGTATCAGCAGATTTTGTTTTCTGATTTAATTTATATTCTAAAACAGGTGATTTTATGTAGACTTTTAATAATGATAAAATTTCCACAAATTTAGAAATATTATGTCAAATAATCATCAAAATAACAAAATAAACGAGGAAATTCTTCCGCACCGTAACCCGGTGATTAGGTGGACACTTTTGGTGAGCGGATTTGTTTTGGTTGCTATCGGTGTGCTGGGTATGTTCCTGCCTTTGCTTCCTACAACGATATTTTTTATACTGGCTGCATGGTGTTTTGCGCGCAGCTCTGAGAAATTTCATCACTGGCTTCACAATAACAGGTACTTCGGCAGGTATTTAGCAAACTACCGCACAAAAGGCGGTATGACCCTGGGATCAAAAATATTTTCGATCGCTTTTTTGCTGGCAGGTATATCGGTATCAGTAATTTTTCTTACCGAAAATCTTTACATCAGGATACTGCTGGCTTCAATTGCTGTTGGTGTAACATGGCATTTATTGGCAATAAAAACCATAGAAGCAGAGAAAAAATAAATGGCTAAAAGAGAGTCCGGTAAAATTACACCTGATGCGCTTGCAGAAGACAGGGAAATGCTAAATGAGCTTCGCCCGCATGCATTCACCGATTTTACCGGCCAGGAAAAGATAAAAACCAACATAGGCGTTTCAATAGCAAGCTCCAGAAAGCGCAGTGATTCGCTTGATCATGTGCTGTTCACGGGTCCCCCGGGACTTGGCAAAACAACCCTTGCATATATAATTGCCGCCGAAATGAATTCACGTATTATCACAACCTCGGGTCCAGTGCTTGAAAAGCCCGGCGATATTGCGGGAATGCTTACCAAGCTTGAGGCAAGGGATATACTTTTCATTGATGAAATACACCGCATACCAAAAGTTATTGAAGAGTACCTGTATTCCGCAATGGAAGATTACAAGCTGGATATAATTATTGACCAGGGTCCCGGAGCAAGAAGTGTAAGCCTTCAGCTTGAAAAGTTCACATTAATTGGCTCAACAACACGGGCCGGACTTTTGAGCGCTCCTTTACTTGACAGGTTCGGTATCCGCTGCCGCCTGAATTATTATAATACAGATGAGCTGGCTGATATTGTAAACCGATCTGCGGGAATTCTGAAAATAAGGATCGAAGATGAAGGCGCATTAATTATTGCAAAGCGTTCAAGAGGTACTCCGAGAATTGCTAACCGCCTGCTGAAACTTACCCGTGACCTTGCAATAGTAAAGAATAAAGGTGTAATTACAGCAGAAATAGCAGATGAAGCGCTTAATAACTGGGAAATTGATCATCTTGGACTGGATGAGCTGGATAAAAGGATATTAACAACTATAATAGAAACCTATAAAGGCGGGCCTGTAGGGCTGAATTCAATAGCTGTTTCAGTAGGAGAAGAGCCGGGTACAATTGAGGAAGTTTATGAACCGTTCCTCGTACTTGAGGGATTTATAAGGCGTACTTCAAGGGGCAGAGAGGCAACTGAGCTTGCATATAAACATCTTGGTATTACAAAGAAAAAATCCTTAAAAGAACAAAATGGTTTATTTGACAGCTGATAAAAAAATATTTTCACCGGGCATGTAATACTTGGTTTTTAAAAATTGGAATATAAAAAATTAAGTAAAGAGTTTTATTATAAGACCTGTTTAAAAACTGCAAAAGAATTGATTGGAAAGATAATTGTTCGCAAAAAAGGAAAAAGGTTTTATTCAGCGGTAATTGTTGAAACAGAAGCTTACCTTGGAAATGCAGATGCAGCTTCACACTCATTTAACGGAAAAACAAAACGCAATGAAGTGATGTTTGGCGAATGCGGAAATGCATATGTGTATTTTACATACGGAAACCATTACTGCCTGAATGCAGTAGCAGGAAAAAGCAATTCAGCTCATGCTGTACTTATAAGAGCGGCAGAGCCGCTTGAAGGTATAAAATATATGCAGCGGAACCGGGGAACTGATGATATTTATAATCTGCTGAGCGGTCCGGGTAAGCTTTGCGAAGCTATGGAAATAAATCTTGCTCAAAACGGTATATCACTTGCAGGCGATGAGCTTTTTATAGCGGAATCGTTTTCAAAAAATAACCGGAAGATCAAAAGCACCAAAAGAATTGGGATATCGAAAAATCCGGATGTACTTTACAGGTTTATAGACCCGGAGAGTCCGTTTGTTTCAAGAATAAACTATAAAAAACTGCTTAAGCTTCTTAAAAATTAAACCAGCTTTTTAATGATAATTGCTGAAAATCTTGTAAAAGTATATTCAGGTGATGTTAAAGCGCTTGACGGGATTTCATTTCATATAGAGCCGGGCGAAGTGTGCGGTTACCTGGGTTCAAACGGCGCGGGAAAAAGCACTACTATACGTATCCTGTGCGGAATGCTGGAGGCAACTTCGGGGAATGTAATAATTAACGGTTTTAATGTTAATGATGACCCTACTATGGTAAAAAAAATGATAGGGTATGTTCCCGAAACCGGCGCGCTGTTCCTTTCACTAACACCCTTCGATTTCCTTGAGTTTGTATGCAGAATGTATGATATGCCGAAGGATGTTTACGTTCAGCGAATATATGCATTTATGGAGCTTTTTGACCTCAAAAATGAAATTAATACTCCAATGCATGCCTTTTCCAAAGGCATGCGGCAGAAAGTGCTTATAATATCATCACTTATTCACGACCCGGAAGTAATTGTTTGGGATGAACCTCTTAGCGGAATAGATTATGATACAACACTTACAATCCGAAACCTGGTAAAAGATCTGAGGCAAAGGGGAAAAACCTTTTTTTATTCAACCCACATTGTGGAAAGCGCAGAGAAAATATGCACAAGGGTAATTATACTTAACAAAGGAAAGATAGCTTTTGAAGGAAGTGTTCATGAAGATTCACCGGCTGAGCTTGAGCAGTTAATGGGCAAGTACAGTGTTATGCCCGGCGTAAATGAAAAGATCACCGGAATTTTTGGGAATAATAAGCAGTAAAATTATAACAGCAATATAATATATCCCGCAGGGAAAATTCTTGAAGAATATTTTATGTAAATGGGCTGCCTTCTTAGCCGTTATTCAGTGTACTGTAATGGCTCAAAGTGATTTTACAGACGTGCAGACATTTATAGATTCAAACATAACCCGTAATTTCCTTTTCACCAACTTTGATAACAATAAAAATTCCGCTTCATATATTTCACGTTTCAATTTTTATAAAAAACATAAAAGGCTCAATGTTTTTTTAAAAAACTATTATTCATCATCTGTTACAAAGCTTGATGAAAACCTTTACCGCGATTTTGATAATGTGAAAATTACTGCCGGCTACAGTGTAAATGATGTGATAAATGTTTCGGCAAACTATTTCGGCCAGTTCTTCAGTGATGACAGAACTTTCCAGCTAAAAGGCTCATCATCCAATATGGGCTATATAAGCGGACTTTATGACGCAGTAGTTAAGGGTTCGCAGATTTATTCTGTGCTTAACGCGGGGTATAAGGTTGAAAGCCAGTATGATGAGCTGAACAAGGGACCGAGTGTTTCAGGTGAATTCAGTATCTATAATCTCAGCCTTTCTGATTTCCTGGTTGACGGACAGCTGAAGCTGGGTTATGAAACCCTTGACCCGCGCAAAAAAAGCCTTGTATACAGCCGTGTTTATTTTGAAAAACCGTTTGAAAATAACCTGGCGCGGAATGAATTTGACGGGACTTTTTCAAGGGTAAGAAAGGATTTTTACTTTCCCGCTGATAATAATTCTATCCAGCAGTACGGTATTAAAAATAACATCGAAAAAAGAACAGAAAATATTTTTAAGTTCTACAACAGGTTTGATTATACAGTATCAAAAACACTGGCTGTAGTATTTAATATTAACCCTGATTACAGAAGGATCACAAAAGAAAATACATACATCCCTGTAACTACAAATACCCAGCCCGGAATATATGATACCGATATTCAGGAGCTGAGCTTTGCAGGTGATATTGCGCTGAACTTTCAGTTCCCAAAAGTTGATTACCAGCTTAAGGCATATTACCGTGAGCGTGATGAAAAGCATTTCCTTATAAATTCTTCCAGGATAAACAGCAATTTTGTTAATATTATAGAAAACAACGAGGCGACAAAGAACAATCATTCAGCGATATTCAAGCTGAATTCAAACCTTTATTATAATATTGATCTTATGAACAGGGTTGAATTTTCAGGAAGCGCTTCAATTATGAAATACGATACGCAGAGTGATTTTAACTATGATGACAGAGATGAACTTGGATATATTCTGTATGCTGCTCACAGGTTCAATAATCTTAGGAATCTTATATTGATAACATCGTTCGATGTGAATCTTTATCACACAGTATATATATTCTCACAAAAAAGCTCAAATAATAACTGGAACAGGGTCATAAGGTTCACAAGCAAAAGCTTTTTTGAGCCATCTGAACATTTCAGGAATGTAGGTACATTCAGCGTTCTGGCTAATTATACAGTTTATGATTTCCAGGATATTATTTCAAGTGTGAAGAGTTATTCTTTCCGCCAGCTGAACCTTAAGGATTCACTGATAGTCAGGTTTAACGAACATTTCGGCACAGATATTTACGGCGAGGTGAAGCTGTATGAAAGGGGAGAGCTGAACTGGAGCGAATTTACCCAGCGGCCGGTGAACTATTTTGAGGACAAAATTATTAATTCTGAATTGAATTATTTTTTTAATAAATTTATAACTTTATCAGGCGGTTACCGCTGGTTTGAGCAGCGAAGGTTCAATTATGTGGCAGGTGAGCGGGTTTTTGATAATTATGTGCGGACAATGGGTCCGTTTGTTAAGCTAAGGGCGGAATGGAAACGGAATTCCGTAATTGAACTGATATGTTCATATGATTATTACAGGTATGGTGACGGTAACCCCGGAACTGACAATGGTAATATTTATCTAAATGCCAGTTTGAATTTTTGACAGATCATGATCTGTGCTGTTAAAATCCCCGTAAGGATTTATGCAAAGCATTATTCTTTGAACAAACTGTGCTAAATGTATAATTTGTACTAAACATCCCCCTTTTTAAGGGGGAATATAAAAGCATATATTGAAAAAATACTTTCTTGAAATAAGCTCGGAACGGAAAAATATTCAAAAGGTTGAAGAACTTATGCTGAATATCAATAAAGATTTCGGCCTGCCTGAAGATGAATATAACAAGATGATGATCGCGGTAACTGAAATTGCCATGAACGCAATTGTGCACGGCAACAAAGAAAGTATGCTGAAGAAAGTAAAAATGTATGTTGAGCATAATGAGCGCACAATTAAAGTAATGATATTTGATGAAGGCGACGGCTTTGAAATCAGCCGCCTGCCGGACCCGACTGATATGGATAATATACTTGATGTACACGGCAGGGGAGTTTTTATAGCGCGCGCAATGGTTGATGAATTCTATTACCGCAATGAAGAAGGCAAGGGCTCTGAGTTTGTGATGATAGTTAATAAGAAGTAAACCCATACCCATGAAAAATCTCTATATCTTAATTCTAGCCTCTATAATCCAGATTTCATGTACCAGCCAAGAAGTTATTGAAAAGAGCAAATCCCTTGAACCTGTACTTCAGACCATAAAGACAATTGATCCAAAGGATGAAGATTACTCAGATCTTCAGTTTCTTAAAAATATTATTGAACGGGATTCTGTTCAGGTAATTTTGCTTGGAGAGCAAACCCACGGAGATGGCTCAACTTTTCTTGCGAAATCCCGTTTAATTAAGTTTCTCCACAAAGAAGCGGGTTTTGATGTACTTGCTTTTGAAAGCGGGTTGTTTGATTGTACCAATGCATGGGGTGATATCCAGCGCACGGGGAACTATACAGAAGGCATAAGGAAAGCTGTTTTCCCCATGTGGGTGAACTCAAATGAATGTGAAGAACTGGTACAGTATCTTCAAAGTACGCTGCAATCAGGCAGGCCGCTGGAGCTTTCGGGGTTTGATTCGCAGTTAACGGGATACGAAAGCTGCCAGTTATTACTGGATCAATTATATAAACATGAACTTAATTTCTTAACTCAGGGTGAAAAGAATCTCTTTGTAAAACTTGTTTGCCTTAATGAAGAGATAAAAAGCGGCAGAGACAGAACATATAATAATATACTTATAGATAAGGTCATTAACAGTTTGGATAGTTTATCTAAAACAGACGAAAAATTTGAATTCTGGAAACTTGTAATTGAAGGTGTAAAGCTTAATTATAACGGTTACCTGGCAATGAAATATGAAACAGTTAATCACAATGACGCCGGTCTGATAAATGCAAGAGATCAGCAAATGGGTAAAAATTTGCTATGGTTAGCGCAGAATAAATTCAAAGGCAAAAAGATAATAGTTTGGGCAGCCAGTTTTCATAACTCCAGAAATCTATCATCAATTTTAGGAAAGGAAGCTGATTCATCATTTATAAATAATCTTTACAAAAAAACAAAAACTATGGGCGATGCAGTTTATAATGAATTAGGGAAAAAAATGTATTCAATTGTCTTTACCGGGTACAGCGGAAGCAGCAGGAATATTCAAAAATATGATGAAACAGAGGTCACAAATGCATCTGAAAACTCACTTGAATATATATTAGAGTACTGCGGAAAAGAAAATTCATATATAGATTTAAGAGATCCATCTAATCCGGGGTGGCTCAGTGAAAATTTTGTTATGAGACCTTTGGGAAACAAAGAAATGGAAGGGAAATGGAGTAACAGCGCAGATGGAATTTTTTACATAAAGAATATGAAGCCAAGTACATTTAGCAATGAAAAATAATATTGTTTAATAATTTAGGAAATATAAAAATGCTGCCGCCGGTAAGCTGGTTTAACTTAAAACAGCTTGCAGGTACTGCTTATAAATCGATCATTTCAACAATTATCGGTGAGCAGTCAGACCGCAGGCTTATGCTTGCGCTGGCATCCAGCGAGAAGGAATTTTATAATTATACCCGGTATCATAAGATAATTAACGGAAAGATCGTTCCTGATGAAGATTCCAAACGCAAAGAAATGTGGCTGGATTTTATTGCTGATACGGGTGACGGCTGGAATCCTACCTACAGCGTAGCATATTATGCAGCTAAGCAGGGATTAGATCTAAAGTTTGGTGACAGCTCATTTGAGACCAAAAGGGGCGAAGTGCTGATATTTGGAGGGGATGAAGTATATCCCGCGCCTTCAAAACAGGGATACAGGGAGAGACTCATCACACCATATGAACAGGCTTTTGGCGATGATAAGCCTGAAAATCCGCCGCATGTTTTTGCATTACCCGGCAACCATGACTGGTATGACGGGCTTGAATCCTTCACCAGGCTGTTTTGTTCAGATCTCGGGTCGCGTAAGTTCGCAGGCGGCTGGTATTCGCGCCAGAAGCGCAGCTACTTCGCGCTAAAGCTTCCAAATAACTGGTGGCTGCTTGCATCAGACGGTCAGCTTCATTCAAATATTGATACCGCGCAGCTTGATTACTTCAGGGCAATTGCCGATGGCCATATGAAAGAAGGCGATAAAGTTATATTATGCATATCAGAGCCTGTTTGGATCTATGCGCATAAATATAAAAAGTTCGGTGGTGAGTATGATGAAAGCGACCTTATTTTCCTGCAGGAAGAGATATTAAAGCCAAGAGGTGCTGAAGTAAAAGTATTCTTAACCGGTGATCTTCATCATTACAGAAGGCATGAAGAGCTGAACGCGAAAGATACAGGGGCAAAAGTACAAAAAATCACAGCCGGAGGCGGCGGAGCGTTTATTCATCCGACTCATGGAGGTGATTTTTCATTGCTTACTGAAGAAAAACAGCTCCCGGGACAAAAACCCCGTGAGTTTGAGCTTAAGAAAAGCTACCCTGATGTTAAAACTTCTAAAAAGCTGGGGTGGATGAATATTTTTTTCCCGTTCACAAATCCCGGATTCGGAATTCTTACCGGTTCATTTTATTTAATCACTATCTGGATAGTCAGCTCAACTTTTCATTTTGATTTTGCACATAATGTAAGGGGCTTTTTTGACCAGACTCTCAGGGCATTCCTTATAAATCCCGTTGCTGCCCTTTGGCTTGGCGCTGTGGCTGCTGCATTTGTTTTCTTTACCGATACACATTCAAAATGGTACAAATGGCTTGGGGGTTTGTCACATTTTTTTATGAACCTGTTCAGTATAGCTTATATCGGACTATTTGCGACATACATTAATAATACAGTTTTCAATGAAGGAGTTGTTACGGGATTTATATTTATTCCGCTGATCGTTTTCTGGTTAGGCTGGTTCTTTGGCTCGCTTAATATGGGAATTTATCTGACTGTATCTATGAACATTTTCGGAAGGCATGATAATGAAGCGTTTTCAGCGCTGCGGGTGCAGGATTACAGGAATTTTTTGAGGCTGCATATTGATGAAGAAGGCACGCTTACAATTTTCCCGTTAAAGATACAAAAAGCCGCCCGCAAGTGGCGGTTCAGGAAGTCCGGTGAAGCTGATAATTCATACATAGTACCCGAAGACGGCTCAATACCTGAGCTTATCGAAGAGCCGATAGTAATCAGAAAAACCAAGGAGAGCTAAAAATCTTCATCAGCCAGCTCTTTATTCACAGCAGCGCCAGCCATGGTACCCGAAAAAACTGCAGCAGATACAGACCTCATAGGGAAATAATTATCACCGCAAACGAACACACCATCAATATTTGTTTTCTGAAGGTTATCTGCCTGGTAATGGCCGGTATCGCTCATTTCACAGCCAAGCTTTGATGGGATATCACACTGCTGAACAAAAGGAATTTTAGCATAAAGCGCCTTCAGCTTTTCTGAGCTGCCATCTTTAAATACCAATTCTTTGATATATCCTTCTGTGTGTATTATTTCCGCAATTTCAGATTCTATTATTTTGATATTATTGTTTGCGAAATCCTCTTTCTGCTTAGAGGTAAATTCAGAGCTGCCATTGGTATAAATGGTAAGATCCTTTGATAAATTATAAACAAGCTTAGATAGTTCAAAAGCAGGCTCACCGTTTGCGAGAATGCCTGTAGTTTCATTTCTGAATTCATAACCATGGCAATAAGGGCAGTGAATAACTGAAATACCCCAGCACTCAGAAAATCCTTTTATATCAGGCATTAGATCTTTAATACCTGTGGCGAAAATTAATTTTTTCGAATTAAATTTCAAACCGCTTGCGGTGGTGACCTCAAACCCATTATCAGTTTTTATTCCGCTCACAGCTAACCCATTATAGAATTCAACGGTTTTATAAAGTTCAACCTGTTGTTTAGCTTCCTGCGATATTTCAGCGGGAGTTTTGCCGTCATTTGTGAGAAAATTATGCGAATGCGGGGTCTGTATGTTGCATGGCGTTCCGCTATCAATAACCAGGGTTTTTCTAAGGGATCTTCCCAGCGACATTGCCGCAGAAAGCCCGGCATAGCTTCCGCCGATAATTATTACATCAAAGCTTTGAACATTATTCATAATATTTATACTCTAAACATGTTTCCGCAGAACTGAATTTAATAGTTCTTATTTAATTTATAAAGTTTTAATTTTGCAATATACGGATAAAAATATTAACCGTTTGTTTAGTATTATTACTGTATGCAATTTTACAGGTGAATAAATCCCGGCAGTAAGTGTGCTTTTAGACCAGCAATTTTTGGCATTTTATTATAAATGATAAAAGGAAAAAAAATATTAATTATAGGTCCAAACGGCAGCGGCAAAACTACGATCGGTAAAAAGCTGGCAGCCAAAACCGGGCTGCCTTTTTATGAGCTTGATTACTATTCATGGCAGCCTAACTGGGTGGAAACAGATTATACTTTGTTCCGTAATAAGACCATCGAATTGACTTCACTTGAGGAATGGATAATAGACGGCAATTATGCAAGGAACCAGGATGTAACACTTCCAGCCTGTGATACTGTAATATGGCTGGATGTACCGCATTACGTTTCGGTTTACAGAACATTCAAAAGATCGGTATTTCGTGCCTTAAGCGGTGACCCGCTGTGGCACGGTAACCGCGAAAGCTTCAGAAGGCTGTTCTCGAAGGATTCAGTGATGAAATATGCATTCTTTTCCTATAAGAGAAAAAAAAGAAGATATAAACTGTTTATGGAAGAAAAATTCAGTGAAAAAAACTGGGTAAGGATAAGAAACAGAAGTGATGAAATGAAATTCTGGGAGAAAATAAAATTCATCCGGTGAACTTTATTAGCCCGCAGGGCTTAAAGTGACAGGATGACTATGAAAATGAACTTAGGAAAAAAAATATTAGTAGTGGGTGCTAACGGCAGCGGCAAAACTACTTTTGCACAAAAATTATCTCAAATTCTGAGTATTAACCATCACGAGCTTGATAATATTTACTGGAAACCTGATTGGCAGGAATCTAAGAATGAAGAATTTCGTTCGAAAGTTGATGAAATCACGCTAACCCCAAGTTGGATTATTGACGGTAATTATCCGCGGAATCAGGATCTGACGATTGGAAGAGCTGAAACAATTGTTTGGCTTGATGTGCCTTATTTTAAAATGCTATATAGAATTACAAAACGTTCAATTCATAGGATATTGACTCAAAAGCCGTTATGGCATGATAACCGTGAAAGTTTCAGGAAATTGTTCTCTAAGGATTCAATTATCTTTTTTGCAATGCGGACTTACGGAACTAAGAAATCAAAATATAAAAGAATCATTAATGGAAATGAGTTCAGTGATAAAAACTGGGTAAGGATAAGAAACAGAAGTGATGAAAAGAAATTCTGGGAAGATTTATTCATCCGATGACTTTTGAGTCATCGGATGAATAGGAATTATTGCTTAGTCTTTCATATTATCGAGAACATCCATAACTTCTTTTACCGCTTTGGCAGATTCATTTACGAGCTTCATTTCATCATCATTCAGCTTAAGCTCAATAATCTTTTCAATTCCGCCTTTGCCAAGAATTACCGGAACGCCGAGATAAATATTCTTTAATCCATACTCGCCGTTTAACAGTGCGCAAACCGGGAATACGCGTTTCTGGTCTTTAATAATGGCTTCAACCATCTGCGCTGCTGCAGAGCCGGGGGCATACCATGCTGAAGTGCCGAGCAGGTTAACAATTTCACCGCCGCCTTTTTTGGTGCGGTCAATTATCTTATCAAGCTTATCAGCTTCGATCAGTTCAGTTACGGGAATACCGCCAACGGTTGTATATCTCGGAAGAGGTACCATTGTATCGCCGTGGCCGCCCATTAACACTGCCTGTATATCCTTAGGTGAAACATTCAGCGCTTCTGCAAGGAATGATTTATACCTTCCGGTATCAAGAATACCTGCCATACCGAATACACGGTTAGAGGGGAATTTTGCATTTACATAAGCACAGTAGGTCATAACATCAAGCGGGTTTGATACAACTATTATTATTGTATCGGGTGAATATTTTACTACCTGCTCAGTCACTGATTTAACGATCTTAGCATTGGTTGAAATTAAGTCATCGCGGCTCATGCCGGGTTTCCTGGGGAGTCCGGATGTAATTACCACAACATCTGAACCGGCTGTTTTGCTGTAGTCATTGGTTGAGCCTGTTACCCTGGTATCGTACATATTGATAGCAGCGGTTTCCCATATATCAAGGGCTTTGCCTTCAGCGAAATTCTCTTTGATATCAAGAAGTACAACTTCATTTACAATTTCATGGTGCGCTAAAACTTCTGCGCAGGTCGCGCCTACATTACCTGCTCCTATTACTGATACTTTCAATTTATTTGCCTCTTTGGATTATATTATTAAAATGGTTTTAACTTTTCTGTATTTTTGCCGGATGCAGTGCTTTTTAGCAGGTATGCTTAAATACACCGGCAGAATATAAAAAAACAAGCGAGTGAACCCGTGTCCACTCGCTGCTCTAAACTATTCATCAGCAGTGATACTGCTTAAAAATTGATAATTCTTATTTGGTTTCTACGGGCAGAATATTGATCTTTTTCTTCAGTCTGGTCTGGTTGGCAAACTGAACGTGACCTGTAATGGTGGCAAAAATTGTGTCATCTTTGCCTAAAGCTGTGTTAAGTCCGGGAAGGAACTTTGTTCCTCTCTGCCTTACAATAATGCTGCCTGCGGTAACAAGCTCGCCGCCAAAACGCTTAACGCCTAATCTTTGTGCATTACTGTCGCGGCCGTTCTTTGTACTTCCTAATCCTTTTTTATGAGCCATTGTATATAAAATTAAAAATTTATTATTATCTGTTTTGGTTGAAACTAAGCAGTAACTTATTTAATTGAATTGATCTCAATTTCAGTGTACTGCTGGCGGTGTCCTTTGGTTCTTTTATATCCTTTTCTTCTTTTCTTTTTGAAGACGATAACTTTATCATCTTTAACATGTCCAAGAACTGTAGCTTCAACGTTCATTGAAAGCTTCGGAGCGCCTACCTGGAATGATTTTTCATCCTTTGAGAACATCAATACATCGCCAAAGGTGACCTTTGCGCCAACATCATCCTTTATCCTGTTGATATATATCCTGTCTTTTTCAGAAACCTTGTACTGCTTACCTTTTATATCTACTATTGCGAACATTTTACTTATTTTTTAATTATTATTTTTCTTAAAAGTAAAAAACCCCCATAAAACTCATATTTTTTGAAAAGATATTATATTTATTAAGTTTTTTGGGAATTACAAATTTAGTTATTTTTTTACTTTTTTGCAATCCATAGACTATTCATCAAAGTATAAATAATATTTTTGAATTGATATAAATTGTATTTTTTCGCTATTTTTGCATAGATTTAGGGGCTATAGCTCAGCTGGGAGAGCGCTTGAATGGCATTCAAGAGGTCAGGAGTTCGATCCTCCTTAGCTCCACATGATTACTTAATATTTTATTAAATAAAAAATCATTATATTTAAAATTATATCAATACTAAACAATAACTTTAATAGAAATGAGTTTTAGTAATGGATAATAGATGGGATACATTATTACTGGATAAAAGTTTCAGAAAGAGAACACAGTTAGAAAAATTTGATGCTAGAAATCCATTTGATAATGATTATTATAGAATAGTTACCAGTGCATCATTTAGACGTTTACAAGATAAAACACAAGTATTCCCTTTAGAACAAAGTGATTATATTCGTACGAGATTAACTCACTCTATTGAAGTAAGCAACATAGGAAGATCAATAGGACTAAGTATAGAAAAGAAATTAATTGAACAAAAGAAACTTAGTTCAAAACATATTGGTTATATTAGTTCACTTTTAGCTACTGTTGGTTTAGTACATGATATAGGTAATCCACCTTTTGGACATTTTGGAGAAGAATCAATTCAAAAATATTTTAAAAAATATTTCAAAAATGATAATAATCAAAGATTATTTAAAAGAAATAAACAGGAGATTAAAGACTTTGAGTTCTTTGAAGGTAATTCCCAAACATTTAGAATTTTACGTAAATTATGTTTTTTGAAAGATGAACATAGTCTTAATTTAACTTTTCCAACATTAGCTGCAATTATCAAATATCCAAGATCTTCTATTACTGGGAATAAAACAACTGATAATATCTCTGATAAAAAATTTGGTTATTTCTCTTCCGAGCAAAAAGATTATGATATAATAAATAAAGATTTAAAAATTAATAATGAAAGACACCCAATAACATATTTACTAGAAGCTGCTGATGACATTGCATATATGGCTGCTGATTTAGAAGATGGGGTCAAGCTAGGTATATTAAATTATAAAATTATAAGGGAGCAATTTAGTGAAATAAAAGAAAGGGATAATAAAAAACTTATTGATAAGTTTGATGAATTTTATAAAGAATATTCTTATATGCAAGATCACGAGTTGGAGTTTGCGGTAACTAGATTTAAAATAGAAATGCAGTCATTTATGGCAAAGAAAGTTATAAATAATTTTTGTGATAATTACGATAAAATCCTAGATGGTAAATTTAAAACAGATTTATTCAAAAATTTAGCTGTTTATGAAATTCGTAAAGTATTTAAAAATTTGGCTAAAATTGTATATTTAAGCAAAAACATAACTGAAGCAGAATTAGTAGGTTGCAAAGTAATAACTGGACTGTTAGAATATTACATTGAGGCTGCAGAATCTGATAACTTTAACTCAAATGGAAATTCAAAAGAATCAAAATTATATAGGACCATTTCGTCAAGTTACCGTTATATTTACGAAAACAATAAGACATATTCTAATGAACTTTATAATAAATTTCAATTAGTTTTGGATTTTATTAGTGGCATGACGGATTCTTACGCTTTAAATTTATATAGAAAATTATCTGGAATTCATAATTAAAATTTATGATTAAAAATATAGACAGAGGAAATTTTAAAGCAAAATTTGATATTAAATTAAATTTATTGAAAATAAAAAATCCTAGTCTTGATAAATTTTTAAAATTATTACCAACAGATACTGACATTTATATAATAGGCGGTTTTTTAAGATCAATAAATGATAGTAAGTATAAACCGAAAGATATCGATTTAATTATAGATCTGAATAGTAAAACATTGTCAAAATATATTGATAGCGCATTTAAGGTATATGAAAAAAATAGGATGAATGGTTTCAAAGTGAAATTATCAAATATAACCTTAGATGTTTGGAGCTTAGAAAATAATTATGCATATAAGTATAGTTTTACAGTTTATAAAAGAAATCCTGAATGCATATCCATGAGTACTTTTTATAATTATGATTCAATTAGTTTAAAGTTAAATAATAAAGAATTATTTTCAAAATATTATGAAGATTGCATAAAGAGGAATACTTTAGACATCGTTTCAAGAAATAGGGATTATTATTTTAACAATCCCAAGAAAGAATTTTTATTATTACGCGCAATATATCTTAGGAAAAAATATAATTTTAACTTGTCAAAACGTTTGACTAATATATTTGTTAATGCACATACAAAAGATGATCATTTTGTTAATCATTTGTTTGCACAATTAAAGTCAGAAAAAAAGTATCAGAATTTGTTAAGAAAAAAAGATATCGAAAATTTTATTTTGTCATTAAAATAGATAATAATATTTTTTTTAGTTTTATATTAAAGTAGTATATTAATATCCTTTCCCAAAATAACAAGAAAATTATAATTTAAAACAAATCTTTAAAGTTTAAAATTACTTATTAATATGAATTAAAATTTTAAGTTTAATATTAATTTGAAATTGTTTCCGTTAATTTTGGATTTAATAACATTCCTCTCTTGTAAATAGTACTCTAAATAACGTTTGATAGGTTCAGAGTAATTAAATAAATTATTACAATTGTTTCCGTTAAAGATCTTAAAATAATAGGATAAAACGAAAATTAATTCAGATTTAAGGATATTTAATTCAAACTTTATTCCAGGGGTTTCAGTTGCATCTTCATCAACTTCTCTAAAAACATGTTCCAAAAACGGCATAAACAGCATAGGCGGAACTTTTACATTATAAATTTCTCCTTCGGTTTTAAAGCTTATATAGCCGGGTTTAAACCGGGACTGCTGAAGCGCAATATAGCTTCTGATATAATTTATCTCACCTTCCAGGGGAACTTTATCAGATGAAGTTTCATACAGAATGTAACTCATTATCTCCGAGAGGTCATCTATATTTGATACTGCATCATCCGGCTTTGTGGTTACAAGTTGTTTCAAACGGTTTAAAGTATGATACAGGAACTGCGGATTTATCTGCGAGCGAAGAAGTTTCAGTTCGCCAGAAATTTTCTTTTTCTCTGATTCTTTTCGGCTGATCTCGTTTTCTGTCCAAAGCACTGTAAATCTCAGGAGTGCTCCCGCTAAAGCATATAAAAATAAAGAATGAAAAATGCTGAAGAATATCTTCAGGAAAGTGATGTTGAAGCCGCTTCCGCTGAGCCCGGGAATGCTGCCTGGTAAAAGCCAAATATACAGAAATGAAAATAGAAAGGATGCCGGCAGTAAGATAAGAATACCTGCTGCAAATAGTATAATTTTGTTTTTATTCTGTAAACTTTTTCTGCCTGTAAAAAAATAAAATATATAAAAAGTTATTAAATGAGATGCTAGATATATAAAATAGTCACCTGCTAATAATTCAGGAGTTAATTTCCCTAATGCCGGTATCATTTCCAAAGATGTTGAAATGATAATCACGAGCCAGAAAGCAGCATGTATATATATTTTATTTTTTAAATTCATAATTTCTGAAATTCTTCTTTTTTTAGAATGTTCATCTGCTATTCTTTAAAGAAGAGATAACTTCAAAAAAACGTTTCCGGTATTTATTGCCGATAGGGAGCTCCTTTTTTGCAACAACCAGGTTTTGTCCTACTATCGATTCAATTTTGTTTACAGCTACCATATATGATTTATGTATCCTGATAAAATCCTGCGCAGGAAGAATGTTTTCAATATTTTTAAAGCTTTGTAAGGTAATAATATTTGATGATGTTGTTTTGATAATGATATATTCACTTAAACCTTCTATATATAGTATATCTTTAAAGTCTACTTTCATCATTTTGTAGCCGGATTTTACAAAAAAGAAATCTTTACTGCCTGAAAAATCAGATTTATCTTTTTTATTATCATTAATAAGATAACATGCTTTTTCAACCGCTTTGAGGAAGCGTTCAAATTTAAAGGGTTTAACGAGGTAGTCTGTTACATCAAGATCAAAAGCATCCACGGCATACTTTCTGTACGCAGTTGTCATAATGATCTTAGGCTTTTGCTGAAGTGTTTTAAGAAGCTGAGTCCCGGTAAGTCCGCCCATTTCAATATCCAGGAAAACCAAGTCAACATGGTTTGAAGCCAGATACTCCAGAACGCTGATGCCGTCACTAAATGTTTTCAACAGCTCCAGGAATGGAACTTTGGATATATAATCACAGATAAGATCCAGAGCAAGCGGCTCATCATCTACAGCAATACATTTTATTATCATAACAGGAATAATTTTAGTTTAACCTTGAATTCCTTTTTTTCTTCGTTTATGATTAGTGAATAATTATCTCCGAATAAAAGCTCAAGGCGGCGTTTAATATTTTTTAACCCAAAACCGCTGTTCTTACTAACAGTATCATAATTTTCCTTCATTGAATTAGTTACAAAAAAATCGATATTTCTTCCGTTTATATCAAATTTAATTTTTATCCCCGGAGGAGCTACAAGCTTATTTCCGTGTTTAAAGGCATTTTCAATAAAAGGCATGAAAATCAGCGGCGGAATTCTGATCTCTGAATAATTTCCGTTTATACTAAAATCAATATATCCTGGGTCACTGTATCTTATTTTTTCAAGTTCTATATAATCTTGTATATAGGTAATTTCCTTTTCGAAAAATACGGTATCCATAGATGAATCATACAGCATATAATTCATAATACTGCTCAGTTTATCAATGCTGTTAACAGCTTTTGATGGCAGACTTTTGGTAAGAGATTTGATATTGTTAAGTGTGTTGAACAAAAAATGGGGATTCACCTGCGCTCTTAACATTGCAAGCTCTGTAGAAAGATTCTGTTTTTCGGTATCAGCCTGATTAAGCTTATTGGTGTACCATAGTAAAGCAATTTTTGAAAGTAATCCTAATATAGAATACAGTGTCCCGATGCCCATGACACCGTATATAAAACTTAAGACCCACTCTTTGTGGGTATATTTTATGGGCAAAGTTTCAGGGTAAGTAAATATAAAAAGATAGTAAGAAAAAAAAGTTACAGCAAATCCTGTAATAGTAACTACACTAAAGCTAAAAAATGCAAAACGTATATACTTTTTGTTTACAAAAAATTTTTCAGTTAAATATGAATAGAAAATATAAAAGATAACAAAGTTGTAAGCTAAAACCGAAAAAGTACCTGTAAATTGGGGAATAAATAAAGGATGACCTGTATATAAAAATGATTCAGGTAAAGTTACAATAACTACCAGAACCCAGAAAGCAATATGGAATTTAATAATAGCCCGGTTTTCCATAAGTATTATTTATAAAAATAATCATAAAGGTTAGCTTTAAATACTCAAATTCAATGAACCGCCGTTTTTATTAAGTCAAATGAAAAAAAAGTGTAAAAATTCCATTAAATCCACTGATTTTTGACTGAACAAAACGTATTGTTCACAGATTTTTTTAATTGATTCACATGAAATGATTTTTACAGTTAGTTTTATCACTATATATTTACTCTAAAGCTTATTGAATGTTTAGAAAATAAATCATAATAACAATGAAAACTATATCTGCTTTAATAATTCTGTTCATTTTATGTGTAAATACTAAAACACAACCGATACCTGCTGATAGTATGTATCTTGGGCAGACTCCGCCCGGGAATACACCAAAAATATTTGCACTTCCTAAAAGTACGGGGTCTTTTACTGCAGAAAGAATAGCAATAACCAATGACGGGAAAGAAATTTATTATACCGTAATTAGAAATTACTACCCGACATCCGGTGATACGATCAAATGTTACAGGTACTTTGATAACCGCTGGCAGGGGCCGTTCAGTATTTTTAATAATTATCTTGCTCCCGCTTTTTCAATTACAGGTGATACAATGTTTATTCAGAACAACAGCTCAATTTACCAGACACTAATTTCATACAGAACTTCCGGCGGCTGGAGTGTGCCGAAACGCATATTATATGGACTTAATAATGCACATTATTTACAGGTCACTAACAGCGGAAATTTTTATATTTCATCTGTATCAACAACCGGTATAGGCGCTACTGACTGGTGCAGGCTGGTTATTAACGGCTCTGATACAACAGCGGTAAGCTTAAGGCTTCCGCTGAACAACACAATTGATAACCTTGATTTTTTTATTGCAAAAGATGAATCTTATTTTATTGCAGCTAAAAATACCGGGAATAATGCCAGGCTTCATATCAGCTACCGGAAAACTGACGGAAACTGGACAAATCCAAAAAATCTTGGTCCGGCAATAAATTCAGGAGCGGCTGCATGGGGTACTTACGTTTCACCTGACGGGAAATATTTATTTTATACAACAGGTACTAATCCTAATTATTCCGATACTTATATTTATTGGGTACGGATAGATAATATTAGGGATAGCCTGCGATATACAAACTACGTACCATATCTTAAAAATCAGGTCCCAAATTTAACCGATACAAACGGAACACTATTTACATATACATTGCCAGACAGCGTTTTTGTTGATGATGACGGCAATAACACTCTGAAATATTCTGCTTCATTAAGCAGCGGTCAGCCGCTGCCTGCGTGGTTGAGCTTTGATTCCACTTCAAGGACTTTTTCAGGGGTTATTTCATCTGCAGTATCCATTATCCTGAAGGTAACTGCAACAGATACAGCAGGCGCATCAGCATTCTGCACATTTATGCTGAATGTTGTTCAGCAAATTGGAATTGAGCCTTTGAATGAAGAATTACCGGGTGAGTTCAGGCTGCTTCAGAACTACCCAAACCCTTTCAACCCTAAAACTGATATTATCTTTGATATAACTAAAACATCCTTTACAAGGCTGATCGTTTATGATATTACCGGCAAAGAAATTAAAATACTAGTAAATGAAAGCCTCAGCTCAGGAAGGTATAAGGTCAGTATGAACTCAGAAAGTATGTGCAGTGGTGTGTACTTTTATAAACTTGAAACGGGTTACTTTTCTGAAACAAAAAAGATGGTACTGGTAAAATAATACAGAATCTAATAAATTATACAATCAAAGAAAATAAAAAATTATTATAATGAAAAAGATATTTAATTTTGGTGAAGATGCTGCCGGGTTCAGCGAACCTGTATTGAATGAAAGAGAAATAAGGGCAGCAGCAGGAATACTGTTTGTTGCAACATATACATCTTTTATGTTAATAATTTTAGCAGAAAACTATATTCCATTCAAGCTGGTGATAGCATTTTTTCTTCTGGATCTGGTAATAAGGGTATTTGTAAATCCGAAATTTTCTCCTTCGCTTATTTTGGGAAGGCTGATAGTTGGAGATCAGTCACCGGAATATGTTGGCGCAGCGCCTAAAAAGTTTGCATGGATAGTTGGTATTATTTTAACAGGTATAATGTTCGTGTTTTTCAATATTCTAAACATTATAAGTCCTGTTTCAGCAATTATTTGCCTGATATGTATGGTATTTTTATTCTTCGAATCTGCTTTCGGGATATGTATTGGCTGTAAATTATATCCGTTTTTTTATAAGAAAAAACCGCAATATTGCCCTGGTGAAATTTGCGCTGTAATGGTAAAGCAGGATATTCAAAAAGTTTCAATAAGTCAATTTATTGTATTGATCACTTTTGCGGTAATAATTGTATTTGCAGTTACCGAACTAAATGGAGTATTAAGCAAAAGACCTTCCAATTTACCTGAAAGTACAATTTTAAATGATAAAAATTAAAGCTGGTATAAAAAAATGAAAGCTGTGATCTGCACAAAATACGGGCCACCAGAGGTTTTGAAATTAATTGAGGTGGATAAACCTGTTCCTAAGGATAATGAATTACTTGTAAAAATTATCGCTACAACAGCACATATAGGAGATACAAAGATCAGGCGGTTTGAACCGGGTCTCGGGAAATTTAAAGATCTTTTGTTTAAGCCTTTGATGCGGTTTATTGTCGGCTTTAGGGGCCCCAGAAAAAAAATTCTTGGTATGGAGTTTTCGGGTGTAATTGAATCAGTTGGTTCCAAAGTTACAAGGTTCAAACCAGGTGATGAAGTATTTGCAACTACTGAATTCAGGTTCGGGACTTATGCTGAATACTGCAGCATAGCAGAAAATGCTGCTGTAGCATTAAAACCTGTAAATATGTCACACGAAGAAGCGGCGCCGGTATCGAATGCAGGTTTAACAGCGCTTATAAACTTAAGGAAAGCCAACATTCAAAAGGGGCAGAAAGTATTGATATACGGAGCTTCCGGAAGTGTAGGTACTTATGCGGTCCAGATAGCCCGGTATTTTGGCGCTGAAGTGACCGGTTTTTGCAGTACAGGTAATATTGAGATGGTTAAATCTATTGGAGCCGTATCAGTTATTGATTATACTAAGGAAGATTTTACCCAACGACCCGAAAAATATGATGTAATTTTTGATGCGGTTGGGAAAATAAAATATTCAAACAGAAAAAAAGCATTAAATAAAACAGGAAAATACCTGAGCTCACTTGCCATATCTGGTAATATTAAATTAAAAGCTGAAGATCTTGAATTTCTTAAACAACTTTGTGAGGCAGGAAAATTAAAAACTGTTATAGACAGAACATATAGATTAGACCAGATAGCAGAAGCACACAGGTATGTGGATAAGGGTCATAAAAAGGGGAACGTGGTGATAATTGTTTGAAGCTTTCTTACCAGATCGTAAATTATTTATCATATTACATTTAGAATTATCACGTTAAATTTGCAGTATGAAGGCAATTTGTGTAAGCGACCTGCACGGCAATGATGTGAAATTCAAAAAGCTTTGCGGTTATATAAAAGAATATCTGCCGGAAGCAGTTTTTATTGCCGGCGATGTGCTGCCGAATTATTATGTTGATGAGCCGGGTGATTTTATAAGGGATACATTATACCCGCTGTTTAACGGTCTGAAGAACGAACTTGAAAAAAAATACCCAAGGGTATTTTTGATAAACGGTAATGATGATGTGGCAGCTTCGGTGGATCTTTTCAGAATACTTGAATCAAATGGACTAGTGAATCTTATAAATAATTTAGTTGTAAATTTTAACGGCTACACTGCTGCAGGTTATCCTTTCGTTCCGCCAACTCCATTTTTACTTAAGGATTGGGAAAAATATGATATTTCACGCTACCTGCCCCGCGGCTGCGTTTCACCTGAGGAGGGTTTCCGTACAGTTGAAGTTGCCCCGAATATCACGAAGTATTCCACAATTAAAGAAGACCTGAATGAAATGGCATTGCAGATACCTGATTTCAGGAAAACTATAATGCTGTTTCACGCGCCGCCATGTGAAACCAACCTGGATAAGATTGCCGGAAAAGATATTAATGGGAATAATGAAATCAGAAGTATCGGCAGTATTGCGATCAGGAAGTTCATAGAAAAATACCAGCCGCTAATTACTTTGCACGGACATTTACATGAATCAACAGAAATTACAGGGAAGTGGTGCGATAAGATAGGGGATACCTTTTGTTTTAATGCCGCTCATTCCGGCGGTGAGCTTGCTGTGATTAAATTTGATACCGATGAACCTGAAAAGGCTGTAAGAATTTTAATTTGAGTTATTTTATTCTTAAACAAAATAATCCCTTAAATTTCAATCAAGGGAAATGATAAATCTATAAAGATTCCTGCTTTCGCAGGAATGACAAAGATATTAAAAGCATGCTTGGCAGCCTCATTCCCAAACCGGAGTTTGGGAATGAGTGAATTAACACACCCCGTCATTACCTTCGGTAATGACACCCCTCTCAAGAGGGGAATTAAAATTATTCTACTTACCAATTTTAAGCTGCTTGGCGGGATCTGTAATTGCGCCAATTTTACTTGCAAAGCTTGTTCGTTTTTCTATATCTTCATCTGTTACATAATGAATATCCAGCAGTCCTTCAGAAGTATAGCCGGTTTTAAGATAATTAAGCTCACTTAAGCATTCGCTCCAGCCTTCAAACCAGAGGTTCATTTTTTCGGTATCGGCATCATCATCGATATGGATCAAAAGATCGATATCACTTGCCGGACCCGCATTAGCATTTTTGGAGCTACCGAAAATATAAAAACCTTTAACACCGAATTTTTCAGCAGGGATAAGCTCCGCCATTCTTTCCGCCATTTTATAACGCCACTGCCAGTAGTTGCTTGGCTGCCACTCAACATATTCGCTGGTATCAAGAGTTTTAACCTTTGACGCTTTAGGCTCATCAAGGAATGCAACAGCTTCTTCGAGCTCTGCATTTATCAGCACTCTTAATATCTGTCCTTCAGCTGCGTGGGTTACATCAATTACTTTGACCGTTTCTTCCAGGTGTTTGTATTCAGGTACAAGATGCTCCAGCATATTTTCTGATTTCCTGAAAAATGGTTCATTAAAAATAACATCTTCTGAATCAGGATAAAGCGGCAGATATCTTATCGAAGCTTCCACCAGGTCCTGGAAAAAATGCGTGCCGAAAGACAGATCAGGCGTATAGTTACCGACCTGTTTGGCAATTTCTATAAGCATAGAAGTATTGTTTATATCTGAATAAGTAACATTTACACCAAGCTTTATATCGCCCCTGCTGCCCCATCTGCCGGGTCCCATTAATATAAATCTGCGTTTAGGCAGAATTTTATTCAACTTGCTTACAGCCCTGCCAATTTCAACAAGCTCTTCCTTGGAGCCTATATTATTATAATTTACCGGGTCAACATATACAATATGAGAAATCTCAGGCACCTTACCGTTTGAAACATATTTGTTGGCTGTGAAGACTATTTTTTTCCGCGGAATATCCCTCGGAATAGGATCAGGCTGAATTTCTTTTGATTTAGTTTGTGAGCGGCACTGCAGAATATAAAAATCGGTGCCGTTAGAGGCGAACTCAATATCAACAGGGCAGCGCATGCCTTCCTGCAATGTATCCAGCAGGAATTTTATCTGCGAAACAAATGTACTGTTATTTATTAATCCTTCGAACGTTAAAATTATATCATCATTTTCATAATCAGTATTCAGTCCAATAGGCTGTGTAATATGGTTATCTTTTACAATTGATATCATATTCCTGATGCCCGGATATTCAGCGCCGGTTTCAGCTATAATATTCCTTATCTTATGTGTTTCAAACTCATTGGTGTTTAGATCGATAACATCAATATGCTGAGGGGTGTATTTACGCTTTTCAAGGAATGAAACATTTACCCTTAAGTTAGGCTGACCGGGTGCAAGCAGGATAGGGTAGTCGTCTCCAAGGCGGTCAACAGCGCGGGTACCGAGACCAGGAACAAGCCTTATTAAGCCATCTTCGCGTTTAATTCTAGGTGACCAGCGGAACTCATTGTTGCTGAAGGCAACGCCTGCATAAGCAGGCATAAAATACCTGCCGATCTTTGTTCCGACCACTTCCTGTATCATAATACCCATTTCCTCATGGAAATCAAGCAGGTTTCTTTCTGCGCGGTATTCTATAGGGTCCGGACCGAATGTTGAGGCATATACTTCTGAAATAGCGTCAAGTAAAGCTGATAACCGCTCGCTTTTTGTTCCCTGGTTGGCAATAAACAGACTTTTATATTTACCTGAAAAGGCTGCGCCAAACTGGTCTTCCAGCAGGCTTGAGCTTCTTACAACCAGCGGACATTCACCAAAATCATCAAGCGCTACCGATACTCCGTTTATGAACTCTGAAGTAAAATCAGAGTTCTTGAAGATCTGTACTATGTGAGGATATTCTCTTCTGATCTCTTCAATATCTTTGTATTTCTGCTCGATTACTTCCTCCAGCTCATTGTAATGCAGGAAGTGCATGATACCATCAGACGGAATGAACCAGGTTTTAGGTATTTTGATATTTTTGAATTTATCTGATGTCCTGGCCTTTTTAGCAATGATCTTTGAAGCGAGGAACATACCCGCTGATTTACCTCCAAGTTTACCGTAACTTTTGGAAGGAAGAATTATCCTGTCGGTCAGGTCATAAAAATCATTTATATCAACAAATTCTTTTGCTATTGAAATAAATTCGGTCTGGTCTGTAAAGAATCTGCGGATAAGTGATACTTTTAATCCTTTTTCAATTGAAGGGGATAGCTCGCCGTTTGAAAGCAGCGGATAATATTTCCTCAGTGCTTCTGAAATTTCATTGAGTGAAGTTTCCATTGTCTCAACCGCTTTAACCAGTCCGCTGCATTTATCTTCGTATATCCATTTTTGCAGTTTTGCAAGGATTTCATCATCCCTTAAATTTTCATCGGCAAGTTTAATAACAGACTGAACAAAAACAGCATTATCAAGAGATTTCTTTTTCAGCGGTTTGTTATCTTCGTACATTGTATCGCCATCTTCATCAACCAGCGATTTTTGTTCAATACCTGCTTCCTTTAATAGCTTCTGTGCTTCTTTGTTTTCCTGCCAGCATAAGTTATGCAGAAGTTTGCGGATTATTGTGTTAAAAAGAGGTTTATCGGTCTTGTAGAGCATATCAAGCACTACCTGCCACTTATGCTTTAAATTACCTGAAGTAACATCCCTTATTTCCTGCAGTTCAGAAATAAATGCAAAAGTATCCTTATGAAGTATAAAGTGGCTCAGCCTTTCAGCTATTGTATTAAGTAATTTACGTTCTTCCTTTAAGAACGGACCTTCATCGTAATCTCTGACAGGTTTTACATAATAAACTGAAATATGGCCTACGACCTCATCATTTACTTTTATATCAGCCCGCTGAAACCAGATACTTTCGGAAAAATGTTCGGTTGTATATGTATTCCCTTTATATTCAAGCTTTACACGGGTAATATCCGGGTACTGCCACCCGGGGGGGATTGCATCAACCACAAGATTGAATGCTTCATCAAGAGAAATATCCGAATGATTGAGGGTGTCTTCAATTCTATAAAGACAGTTAAGCTCTTTGGCTCTTTCTTCAAGCTCCCTTACAAGATGCTCTATAGGCTGTGTTTTTTCGCTCATTATTTAAGTATATAAACCAGTTTGAAGAAAAAAACTTTCATGAAATTTAATTGAAAATCATATAAAAAAATATAGCCGGGTTTAAGCCCCGGCTATTGTAAATACAGTGTTTAATTTTATTTTACAGCCAGCCTCTATCTTTGCATGCATGGGCAACTTTAGAAATTGAAATTACATAAGCCGCATCTCGCATGTAAAGTTTATTTTTAACTGCTGTATCGTATACAGCGTCAAAAGCTGCTGACATGATATTATCCAGTTTTGTAAGTACTTCTTCTTTTGTCCAGAAATAGTTCATGTTAGACTGAACCTGTTCAAAGTAACTGCATGTAACACCGCCTGCATTTGCAAGAAAATCCGGAATCACGAAAATGTCTTTTTTCTGAAATATTTTGTCGGCTTCAGGGGTAGTAGGTCCGTTTGCGCCTTCAGCAACAATTTTTACCGTATCAGCGATCTTTACTGCATTATCTCCGCGTACCTGGTTTTCAAGGGCAGCGGGAATAAGTATATCAACTTTCTGCTCGATCCAGACATCACCCGGCAGAATTTCATAGCCTAATTTTTTCGCTTCTGTTTTATCAATACCGCCGAATTTATCGGTTATCTTCATCAGTTCATCAAAGCTTATACCGGACTCTCTTTTAAATGTATAGGAAGTCTGGTCTTTTTGGTCCCAGCATGATACGCAAATTGCTTTTCCGCCAAGCTGTATATAGAGCTGAAGCGCGTATTGCGAAACGTTTCCAAAGCCCTGGAATGCGGCTGTTGTTTCTTCTATCTTTATTCCTTTTTTCTTACAAGCTTCGCGCAGTGTATAAATAACACCGTACCCTGTAGCTTCAGTTCTGCCAAGGGAGCCGCCCATACCAACAGGCTTGCCTGTAATAAAGCCCGGGTGCTTTCCGCCGTGTATAACTTCGAATTCATCGAGCATCCATAACATATGCTGGGCATTTGTCATTACATCAGGTGCAGGTACATCATTTATAGGTCCTACATTTTTTGCAAGCTGTCTGACCCATCCGCGGCAGATCTGCTCCTGCTCGCGCATACTTAAATTATGCGGATCACAAATAACTCCGCCTTTTCCGCCGCCTAAAGGAATACCGACAACTGCGCATTTCCAGGTCATCCACATTGCGAGTGCGCGAACCGTATCAATTGTTTCCATCGGGTGAAATCTTATTCCGCCTTTTGAAGGACCGAATGCATCGTTATGCTGAACTCTGAAACCTTTGAATATTTTTGTTGTGCCGTCATCCATTTTAACAGGAATTGAGAAGTGATATTCGCGTAAAGGTTCCCTTAATAGCTGTCTTGCTGATTCATCCAGTGTTAAAATATCCGCTACTTTATCAAACTGTGCCTGTGCCATCTGGTAGGCGTTAAAATTTTTGTCGCTCATTTTATGACCTCTGTATCTTTATTTTTAGATATCCTATTAATTGTTAAAATCTAAATATATGTTTATTATGGGTTAAACTTTTTGACTCTATACAAATATCATACTTTTTTAATTAAAAAAAATTGATATAAATCATACATATTCAATTTTATTTATTTCTGCTTAAAGTGAAAACAAGGGTGAAAAATCAGTCATTTTCGTAGTTGCCAAGTGAGTCTTTTGCCAGGGATATTACCCTGGTTCTTAGCTCATCGGGTTCAATAACTTTAACACCTTTACCGCGGCTTACTATCCATGATGCCAGTTCATCCAGAGAGTTTACAGTCGTTTCATAAATGAAATTTCCTTCTTCCGATTCAGTGAATGTTTCATTTGTCATTAATTGTTTAGGAAGAATACGTTCTTTCCATACAGTTGAAAATTGAAGTTTGATATCAATCTTATCAGTGCCAACCCAGCTTTTCCAGGAAAAGCGGAAAACATCATTCAACACTTCGGGATCTACTTTAGGAAATTCCTTATCTGTTTGCCTGGCTTCAAGTATTTTATTCAGATGGAACTGTTTAAAACATCCGTTTGTGAAAGCTAGTACGCGCCAGTATCCTTCATTCTGAAATACCAGTACAGGATTTATCTCCCTGCCGAAATCAAGCATACCGTTATCTTTTTCATAATCAATTGCTGCAGCATGGTTTTTTTCAGCGCACATTTGAAGCACTACTATGTTAGCCAATGATTTTTCACCCAGCCTGTTGACAAGCAGCTTTGTGGAGCGTTCTGCGGCAGATGAATTCATAGCCAGTGATGCATACTGCCTGATGAGCTCTAGCAGCTTAACGCTGCTAATTTTTTTATTTATGCACACCCCGTGTTTTTTTGTTGAATGAATATCAATTCCAATTGCACGAAGCTGCTGAAGGTCACGCATAATGGTAAGCTCTTCAACTTCAAAAATATCTGCCAGCTCTGTTGACCTGATTATTCCCGAAAAATTCTGGGATAAGATCAAGCCTGCTATCTCAAGCTGTCTTTTAAATTTACTTCTTATATCCTGCATTGATGCAAATTACAAATATTAACCCAAACTACAAATAACTTATTTGAATAAATATAATTAGTAACATTGGTTAGTTTAAACAGTTAGAAAAACCGGAATTATTATCATGCAATGATAGGAAATTGAAAGATGTTAATTGTAGATTGCTGTGAAAATTAGAGGAGGAAATTTATTATGAAAAATTTACAGATTAAAAAAAGCGCTGTACCATTACACGAAAAATTTATAAAAGAAAGAAGTGGTTACGGCTATCTTTATATTTTGTTCATAGCAGTGCTTATTATTTCGGTTTTGACGCTTATTTCAACTGCATACAGCGATCAAAACGGATTTAAAGTATTGCTGGATTCTGTTAATAACAGCAATGTGATCTATTTTGATTACGGGAAATCAGAGCTGAGGCCTGCTGCGCTGGAATTACTTGACAAAATTTCTGAAGAAATGAAAAGTAACCCTGGGTATATACTCTATATAACCGGATATACAGATGATCTGGGAAGTGAGAACTTCAATGATGAGCTTTCGCTTATGCGGGCAAACTCAGTGAAAGATTACCTGCAAAGTACAGGTGTTTCAGGTGAGAATCTGATCGTCAGCGGAAAAGGTGAAAGTGAACCGGTAAGTGAAAATACTTCAGAAGATTCAAGAGCTAAAAACAGGCGAGTTGAGTTTTCGTATTCAAACCCGGCAAAAAACAGGGGAAATTATGCTATCGATAAATTTCCGCACCGAAGGTTTTACGCTGAACCAACACTTAAGAACGACAGGGTGAATACGATATTTACAGTCAAATCCAGGGAAGAAATAACTGCGGATCTTTCGATCCGTGATTCAGCAGGCAAGCCCATTGATTCAATTAAAACCGAAGATCTTTCAGCCACACTAAGATGGGATAATAACGGAATTATTGACTCAACGGAAGGACAGCCCAGGCTGATACCGATAAATGACAAGAAAAAAATTGCATTTACGCTGACAATGGATTACAGCGGCAGCATGTATGGCGATGATACACAAAATCCATTTGTAAAAAAAAGTGATAAGGTTGCCGCCATGGAAAAGAGCGTTGCACTGTTCATAAATCTGCTTGGCGGAAATATGTTCTGTAAAATTATTAAGTTCGGAGGCAAGGTCTTGCAGCCAATAAGGTTCACCAGGTCAAAAAGTGTTCTTTTGAGCGCACTTGAAAACAATTCCTTCCCGATGGGCGGCACAGCATTGTATTCATCCATTTATACTGCACTTAAGGATACAACATATTACAGCAATCCAACAGTAATGAAAACGGTTGTTGCCTTTACGGACGGTATGGAAAATTCATCGGGCAAGATAACACTTGATTCTATTTACAGAAAAAGCGCAGCTTATAATACCAAGGTTTTCACAGTCGGTTTATTTGATGATGTTGGTGATTATGTACCGGATGAATCTGAGCTGAAAAGAAGAAAGGCCGATATGATATCAATAGCCCAAAACACAGGCGGATTTTTTTACCAGGCAGATAATGCAGCGGACCTGAAGCAAATTTATGCGAACATCCTTGACCAGGTGCTGAAATCTTACCACATCAGTATTGTATGGAACAGCGCCAAGCTTCCGCCTAAAGGTACCATGGTTAAAGCAGAGCTGAAGATCAATGTTAAAGGAACAGTCAGAGTTCTGTATAAAAACTATACAATTGAATAATGAGAAATAAAAAGGCCCGGGGTTTTTAAGCCCCGGGCCGGTAATTAACATTTAATTAAACAAAGAGTTTTACTTTACAAGTATCATCTTTTTTACATCTGAACAATAATGAGACAGAATGAAATTCATCTGCAGCTAAAAAAGCAATAGTTGGTTGAAAAGTTTTACGAGCTTAACTATATTAATGCTAATTACTCAGTACTAATTTGTTTTTTATAGCATAATGCGTGATCTCAACATTTGATTTTAGACTTAATTTTTCAAGTATCCTGGTACGGTATGTACTTATAGTTTTAATGCTTAATTCCAGCTTTGCGGCAATTTCAGTTAATGAAAATCCTGAAGCAAGCATACTCAGCACCTGGAATTCTCTTTCAGAAAGACTTTCATGGAGTTTTTTTGAGGGTTCACTTTTGAGAGATAAAATCATTGATTCAGCAAGAGTATCACTGATATATTTACCACCGGATGCGACTTTCCTTACAGCTCTCAATAATTCACCGGGTACACTTTCCTTATTCAAATAACCATCTGCTCCTGATTTTATTGCACTGATTGCAATCTCTTCTTCGGGATGCATAGAAAGTATTAATATCTTGATATCCGGCCTTTTTTGTTTAATTTCAATTATGGCATCAAGTCCGCTTTTACCAGGCATGGTAATATCCAGAATTAAAAGATCCCAGCTGCGGGAATCTAACTGTGCCATAATTTCTTCACTGTTTGATGCTTCAGCCAGAACCTTGATATCAACTTCATCAGAAAGGATCTGGTTTATGCCCTTCCTTACAACAGCATGGTCATCTGCAATTAATATATTTATCATTTTAATTAAGTGGTACTTTTAAATTTATTAATGTTCCTTCACCTGGAGCGGTAATAAAGTTCAGCTCACCATGGATTATTTTAGCTCTTTCCTGCATACCTATCAGTCCTAATGAACCGGTTTTGTAATAAATTTCATCATATAAAAATCCTGTTCCGTTATCATAAATTGACATATTTAAATTTTTTGAATTTACAGAAATTCTGATTTCAGTCACAGTGCATTCAGAGTGCCTGGCAATATTGGTCAATGCTTCCTGTAATATCCTGTATAACGTAATTTTTACGGGGCTTTCAAAATCAGTATTTGTTTCAGGCAAATGGAGTATTATCTTTATCCCTGTTCTGGCGCGGTATTCCTTAACCAGGCTTTCAATTGCCGGCAGCAGGCCAAGCTGGTCGAGCAGCCGGGGTCTCAGGTCAGAAGAAATTTTCCTTACGGTGGAAATTGTGTTTGTAACTACCTGGGATAATGTGTGCATTCTTTCCACTATATCCGGATCGTTCGAATGTTTTTTACTGATCCACATCAGCTCAAGATTTATTGCAGTTAGTGACTGTCCAAGCTCATCATGAATTTCCCTGGCAATCCTTTTATTCTGTTCTTCTTTGATAGTTTCAATTTTTTTATTTAGTTCACTCAATTGCATGCTTTTAAGGAGCAATGTATCCTGTGACTTTTTATGCTCTTTGATCTCATTTTTCAGCTGCTTAGTTCTCAGATTAATAATTTCTTCCTGGTTATCCCGCAATGATTTAAGCTTTACAATTAGTACGGTTACGATTATAAAGAAACCAAACCTTACAACAGTACTCCAAAAAGAATAAACTAAGTTATTAACTTCTGTGAAACCTATTGTATCCATTATAAGCCACAGACCAGCTCCGGCAACAGCAAAAATAATACCAAAAAGTTTACCCCCATACCATGCCATTAATGTTATTGGTATCAGATAAAATATCGAAAATGATATTTCATTTGTTGTAATATAATCAGCAAAGGCAACCAAAGAGATCAAGACGGTACCTGTTAAAAGCTTAATGTAAATATTCGATCTTTCGAAATATTTCTGTAATTCAAACATTTAACTTAATCTTTAGGTATATATATCATTAACACTAATACAATATAATTGCATTAAATTTAAAATAAATTATATTTTTTAAGCGTATTGTTTTTGTCAGTAAAATTTCAGTATTTCAGATTATCTATAAATATTTTTACCGGCTTTTATCCATTCATTAATACCACCGGTAATATAATGAATTTTCGGGAATCTCTGTTCACGCATTAACTCTAAAGCCATAGCAGCTTTTCTTCCGTTTTCATCAATAATAATGTATCTTTTTTCATGATCCAGTTTGGATATTTGGTCAGGAAAATCCGTTTGGGAAAAATCAAAATTTATCGAATTTTCAATTCTAACTGAATCATATTGTTTTTTTGTCCTTATATCAAGTAAAATAACATCAGGATTTCCACTGTTTTTTTGAATGAATTTAGCCGCTTCTTCAACAGGAATCTTATCCCCGCTCAATGGAGGAAAAAAATAATCACATCCTGAAAAATTGAAAGAAATTAGAATTACCGAAATAAATACAACGGGAATGATAGAATTTTTAGGGCTGATCTTTATACTGTGAAGAGGTGATTTTTTCATGGCGGAACTTCCTTTCGCTCAAAAATACCAATAAAACCCTTAAAATTCAAAGATTTTAATGGTTTTTAAGCTACCAGAATGTAATTATTTTTACTACAAGGCTTTAATATATATAACTATTTTTCAGCATAGGTTAAAAGTGTTATGTTTGTATAGAAAGAATGAAACAGCAAAGTGATTGGTTAGATAGTTTAAATAGTTAATTAGATCTTCCCTTATGATTTTCACCTGTTTTTTTACCTTTATGAAAATTTGAAATAACCCTTGTGAAATTGAAGCTTAACCCTTATGTTAAATTGGTTAAACCCTTATGAAAGCAGTAATAACCCTTATGAATGAAATGGACAACCCTTATTTGAAAGAATTGATGAGACCCTTATGCAATGAGTTTTAACCCTTATACTTAATCAGATTGGTTTAAGCCGGTTGCTGTATGGGTTTAAAAGCCTGCAACAACCGGTTTGTTTTTTTCTCTCCTAGTGTATCTTAACAAACAAAAAATTTACCGTCTTTTGAATGTTGTATAATTTCAAATGATTTATGCATAAATTTATGTATGAATAAAATTGTGAAATTAGGAATACTGGGATGCGGTTCAGTTTTCAGGTCCATGCATCTTCCTGCTTTACTTGCTCAAAACAATAAATATTCAGTTGTATCTGCTTATGACCCGGATGAAGCAGCCATAAAACTTACCAAAAAGGCAGCCGGGAAAAATTCCGGAATTAAGTTTGTCAGCTCACCCACAGAAATTATTAAAGACCCATCAATAGACGCCATTGCAGTACTCACGCGTACATCAATGCATGTTAAATACACCATCGATTCTTTAAAAAACGGAAAATATGTTTTTCTTGAAAAGCCTGCGGCAGTTCTGCCTTCCGGAGTAAGAAAGATCATATCTGCAGAAAAAAAATATCATAAATACTGCCAGGTTGGAATGGTGTTAAGATACAGCTCGTTCTATAAAGAACTTAAAAAAATAATTTCACCTGGTAAATACGGAAAAGTATTTTGGATGAACTGGCTTGAGACAAGACCTTTTGATCCATATATATGGAGGTATCTGAATCCCGAAACTGATGGTGATGCAATTATTCATGATAAAGCTGTACACCAGATAAATTTATTCAATTCATTTGCCGGCTCGGCGCCTGCTGAAGCTGCGGCATTTGGAGGGCAGTATCTTATCAATCCATTTAAATACAGTAAAGTACGGGCGTTTTCAAAAGAAGTTTTGTTAAAGGGAAGGTCCGGCGATAATCTTATGGCGCTGATAAAATATAAAAACGGAGTAAAAGCTTCTATTACAGTTTCGTATGTAAGTCCCCACGCACGTGAATCCCGCTGGATCATTCAGCTTGAAAAAGCAAGAATAGCCGCACATTTTGAAACATTTGTAAATCCCTCAAAAGGTTCAAAATATAAATGGGAAGGGCATCCTTCAGCAATTTACCTGTTTAAGGATAACAAAAATTTTCCTGTAAAGTGGAAATATCCGAATAGCTACCCTCCCAGTGAAGAGAACCTTGTGTTTTATGATGAGTATAAAGATGAACCGCTGCATCCGGGTTCAGGCGGGCAGTGGCATGAATTTTACAGGACTGTTACACGCCATATTAAGCCAGAAAGTAATACCATGATAGCGCTCAAAGATATAATAGTTGCCAAAGCTATCGATGATTCCATAAAAAAGAATAAGATAATCAGAATAAAATGAAAATAATTAGGTTTGATTTTTTTCAAAAAACGATATTCATATTCATATTTTTTTTAACAAACTTTAACTGTTATTCTGAAAACAGCAAAGCATTATCAGAACCTAAATTCCGTTTAGGCAATGAGATCCTGTTAGATAAAGCTGCAGACTTAAAGGATAAACGCATTGCAGTGCTTACAAATCAGACCGGTATATTGCCGGATGGCACACATATTATTGATGCTATGCTTGCAAAAGGTATTAATATTGTAAAAATATTTTCGCCTGAGCATGGTATAAGGGGAGATGAAAATTATGCAGAAACTGATAAATCAGGTTTGCCAATTGTTTCTCTTTATAACGGGAAGGTAAAACCTTCCAAAAGTGATCTTTCTGATGTTGATGTTTTGGTTTATGATATACAGGATGTGGGTGCAAGATTTTACACATATACATCCACACTATATTATGCTATCGAAGCTGCTGCTGAAAGCAATGTAAAGATAATTGTTTGTGATAGGCCAATGATAGTAAATCCTTCTTATACCGGCGGATTTATGCTTGAGCCGGCATTTGAATCATTTGTAGGCACAATACCTGCACCACAGGCATACGGTATGACAAGCGGAGAGCTTGCTGCATATATAAATACAGAAGTATTTGGAAAAGCAGCAAATCTGGATGTGTTATTAATGGAAGGATACACGAGGAATACAGATTATTCTGATCTAAAGCTTACATGGGTAAAACCCTCTCCCAGCATGTTCTATCCATCAACCGCAATTTGTTATCTTGCAAATTGTTTGCTTGAAGGCACTAATGTATCTGAAGGCAGGGGAACAGATAAGCCTTTTGAATATTTCGGCGCACCGTGGGTAAATTCACAGGTAATTGCTGATGAGCTGAACTCGCAGGGACTTGAAGGAGTTGTATTTGAACCGGTAACATTTACTCCTTCAGAAAAAATTTCGGCATACCCGCCTAAATTTTTCAATAAGCAGTGCAGCGGAATATATATAAATGTAAAAGATAAAAATAAGTTTGACCCGGTAAAAAGCGGAACTGCAATATTAATTTCATTATATAAAAATTGCCCTGAGTTTAAATTCAATAAAGATAATTTTATAGATAAGCTTGCAGGAACGGATAAACTCAGGAAAATGATCACTGGCGGTAAAACAGCCGGTGAGATAAATGAAGCAATGAATGAGAGTAACAGCAGCTTTAGTGAGATAAGAAAAAAGTATTTATTTTATAATTAACATTGCCTGAACATAATTTGGAAGTTCCGCAAATTAAACAGCCGGTATGGCAGCGTATTACCGCTGCCGCTGTATTATTTGTAATACTTGGTGTAATTTATACTGTGGTATATGGGTTCTGGGTAGGAATGTCAGCATGGGCTGATACAAAACCTTCAGATGCTGATACGCCTGAAAGATATTACTTAACTTATATTTGGCCGGTAATACTGCTGGTTTCATTGATCTTTCCCGCTATAATAACATTAATGAATACACGCTGGGCTTTGAAATGGCTTTCATGGATCACAGGAATTATAATAGCCTTTCTGGGCTGGGTTGCATGGTTTGGTGTTATTGAATTTACATCTAAATAATAATTCGTTTTTTAATCATCTAAAATATACTAATAATGCTGCAGGATGAACTGAAATCGCTGTTCAAAAAACACAAAAGTGATAATGAAATTTACCATGATCTTGCGCAGTATCACGTCAGAGAGATACTGCTTGTAACATCACTGTATGACGCATTCATACTGGAAGAAGAAGAAAAGCTTAATGAAAAGATCTTCGGTGAGTATTACGGGCTTGATCTTTCTAATGTGCCTCGTATAACAAATGCATCAGATGAAACAGAAGCTGAGCAGCTTTTGACACAGAAATATTTTGATTTTGTAATTGTAACAATGCGTACACAAAGCCTTTCACCGTTTGAGCTTGCTACCAAAATTAAAAATATAAGGCCGGACCTTCCGGTATTTCTGCTGCTGTATGATAACAGTGATATAGCGCTTGTTAACCAGATACGGGATAAGATCGATATTTTCGAAAAAGTATTCGTGTGGAACCGTGAAACCAAGATATTCCTTGCCATAATTAAATATTTTGAAGATAAAAGAAACTGTGAAAACGATACCCGTGTAGGGCTTGTGAGGGTAATTCTTCTTGTTGAAAACTCCATTAGATATTATTCACGTTACCTTCCGATATTATACACTGAAATTATCAAACAAACCCAAAGGCTAATTACCCGTGATAACCTGGACGGTGTGAAAAAGATACTCCGCATGCGTGCCAGGCCTAAGGTACTGCTTGCAGTAAGTTATGAAGATGCTATATCTCTGTTTGAAAAGTATAAAAATAACCTGTTATGTGTTATATCCGATGTTAAGTATCCATTTGAGGGAAAAATTAATGAAGAAGCAGGCATAAAGCTTCTTCAGGCTATCAAAGCTGCTGATAGCGATATTCCGTTCCTGCTTCAGTCTTCAGAAAGCACATATGCTGAAACTGCAATACTGAACGATGCTACGTTCATTAATAAAAACTCAGAAACATTATCTGATGACCTGCGAGATTTTATACTAGATAATCTCGGATTCGGTGATTTTATTTTCAGGGATAGAGCCGGCAATGAAATTGCACGCGCTTCTTCAATTGATGAATTCAAGCATCAGCTAAAGCGTGTTCCATCTGAATCTGTGTTGTATCACGGCAGCCGCAATCATTTTTCAGCCTGGCTGATGGCAAGAGGTGAGATACAAATAGCAGAACACCTGGAAGAGCTGAAAGTAACCGATTTCCCGGGAGCTGATGCTATCAGAGATTACATTATCCGTGTTACCAAAAACGTAGAAACGACAGTTTCACGGGGAGGTGTGGTTGATTTCAGCCCGAAGTTCCTTGAGGAGGATAACCTTATATTAAGGCTTGCGCCGGGTTCCTTTGGAGGAAAAGGCAGGGGAATAGCATTTATCAATACACTTCTGCAAACCAAAGAGCTGTTCAGCGGGATTGAAAATGTTTCAATTAAAATACCCAAAACCGCGATAATAGGAGCTGAAGAATATGAGAACTTTATCAACAGGCATGATCTGTACGGAATACATATGGAGCATGAATTTGATGAAGTAAAACAAATATTTCTATCCAAGGATCTTTCAGAAGAGCTTGTTTCAAAGCTCAGAGTGTACCTGGATAAAATAACTTCACCGCTTGCGGTAAGGTCATCGGGAATGTTTGAAGATTCGATCTCTGAATCATTTTCAGGTATTTACCAGACATTCCTTATACCAAATAACCACGAAAACCTGAATGACAGGCTGAAAAACCTGACTGATGCTATAAAGCTGGTTTACGCATCCATATATTCAAAACATGCAAGAAGCTATTTTGAAGCAATAAATTACAGGATAGATGATGAACGCATGGCAGTTGTACTACAGGAAATTGTTGGTATAAAATATGAAAATATTTTTTTCCCGCACGTTTCCGGTGTTGCCCAGTCATATAATTTTTATCCGATAGCGCGTTTTAAGCCCGAAGACGGTATATGCATTGCTGCAGTTGGGCTGGGAAAATATGTGATCGATGCTGAAAAGGCTTTCAGGTTCTGCCCCAAGTATCCTAAAATAGATATTGTTGATCCTGAAACACAGCTTAAGGATACCCAGTCATTCTTTTATGCAATTGATATGGACCGCGGTATTTCAAATCTTGCACAGGGAGAAGATATTACCTTAAAAGAAGTAAAAATTGCCGATGCTGAAAATTTAGGAGTACTGGATGATGTTGTTTCAGTTTACGACCCCCAGGATAACAAAGTGAAAGTAGGTTTAAATTATAAGGGACCGCGTATTGTGAACTTTGCGGGGATTTTAAAATACGACCTGTTTCCTTTCGCGAAAGTTCTCAGCAGGCTTCTGGAGATAATAGAAAGCTCAATGGGGCTTCCTGTAGAAATAGAATTTGCAGTTAACCTTGATGAAGAAAACCCGGGGTTTTACATTTTGCAGCTTAAGCCATTGATCAGGAACTCGGATTTCTTTTCAATTGATGAAGAGGAAATAATCAAAGATGAGCTGATATTATATACGGAACGAGGCATGGGTAACGGCAAAATAGAAAACATTACTGATATCATTTATGCAGACCCTGTTAAGTTCAATGTAGCAGAAACCCAGCAAATGGCTCTTGAAGTGGAAAAACTGAATGAAAAGATGAGAGCATTAAAAAGAAATTACATTCTTATGGCACCCGGCAGGTGGGGAACCCGTGACAGATGGCTTGGTATACCGGTACAGTGGCCGCAGATATCAAATGCGAAAGTTATTGTTGAAACCGACCTGGATGATTTTAAAGTTGATGCTTCGCTGGGGTCACATTTTTTCCATAATATCACTTCGATGAATATCGGTTATTTAACAGTACACCAGTCAAACGGGCGTGATTTTATTGACTGGGAATATCTTAAATCATTTAAACCGGAAAATACTACAGAACATTTTATTCATCTTCACCTTGATAAGGCAGTAAATATTTTAATGGATGGCAAAAAAAGTATCAGCATAATTGAAAAGTAAATCAGAATAATTAAACAGATAATTAAAAATCATCTGTAATATCAAGCTAACATTATTAAGGCAGCTTAAGCTGCTATGAACTTTTATATATAATACTTTATTAAATTGATTTCTTCATAATAAGGTAGTTGATTGCATCAAAACAAGTAATTATTGATTCACAGGGTTAGTTGCCCTATTATTGTAATGAAAACAAATGAAAACAAAAGTAACAAATAATACAAATATAGTATCATTTTATGAATTTATCGTATCCTTGTTATATGCTTAATTGCATATGTTTGTTACTTATTTGTTACTCATTTGTTGCTCATAAATATTACAATAATTAAATAAAACGACCATGATCAAATTAAGAAAGAAGCAACTTGCAGATGGCAGCCAAAGCTTGTACCTGGATATCTACTTTGAAGGAAAAAGACAATGTCAGTCATTAAACCTGAGACTGACCAAAGACAAAGAAGGCAATAAAGAAGTTCTTAAACTTGCTAATAAGATTAGAGCAACAAAAGAGCTTGAATTTCAAAGTTATCAGCATGGGTTTATTCCCGCTTATAAGACAAAAATTAACTTTGTGGAGTATTTCCAAAAAATAGCTGAAGAAAGGGACCGTAGAAATTCAAAAGTATACAAGAATACGCTTAATTACTTAAAGAAATTTACCAAAAACTCTATCCAGATTGGGCAGATAAATGAAAGCTGGATTGCTGAATTCCAGAAATATATGCTGAAATATGTATCACAAAATTCCGTATGGGTTTATATGAATACTTTGAAAGCAGGTATCAACAAGGCATACAGAGAGAAACTTATTCAGGTTAACCCTTTACACTATTTCAGGGAAAATGTAAAGAGGATTGAAACCAAGAAGGAATACTTGACTATCAACGAAATTGAGACATTAATTAATACAAAATGCGGAAACGATGATGTAAAAAGAGCCTTCTTATTCAGTTGTTTCACCGGATTGCGAATTTCTGATGTAAGGAATCTTGAATGGGAAGATGTAAAAGACGATATGATAGATTTCAGGCAGAAAAAAACAAAAGGGTATGAATACATTCCGCTTTCAAAAACTGCAGTAGATTTACTTAATTTTAAGGACGGGAATATCCATAAACTGAGAACCGGGAAGATATTTGATCTGCTAAGCAAAGATTATGCTAATGTAATTGTAAAAGAATGGGTGAAAAGGGCAGGAATCACAAAGAAGATCACTTACCATAACAGCAGACATACATTTGCTACTTTATCACTATCACAAGGGGTAGACCTGTTTACTGTAAGTAAATTATTAGGACATTGTAATGTGAGAGTCACGCAGGTATATGCAAAAATAGTTGATACAGCTAAAAGGGAAGCTGTTAATAAACTTCCACATTTGAAAATTGCATAAGAAAAAGCAGTGAACTTTAGTTACTGAAAACCCGTAATTGATTTACGGGTTTTTTATTTAAATTAATATCATTCAATGATATGAATAGAGCATTTTTATTTTGTATGTTTGAATATTAAATTTTTAGTTTCATTATGATATAGATTTAACCCTAATTTCGGGGAAAACTTAATATATTATATCTAAGGAGGTATAAAATGAAGAATTCAATTAGCTTCATTGTTGGATTACTATTGTCAGTTTTTGCCTTTCAAGGCTGCGCTACAATCTTTTCCGGTAGTTATGATGAGGTAGAGCTTAGCAGTGAGCCAAAAGACGCCACTGTGCTTGTAAACGGCAAAGAGGAAGGCACCACACCGCTTACTTTGAGGTTAAAGAAAAGCAAAGAATACACAATTGAATTTGTCAAAGACGGATTCAAAACCAAGAGCCTAAGAATGACTTACGGTTTAGGAGCCGGCTGGCTTATTCTCGATATTCTTTCCGGTCTGGTTGGTATTATCGTGGATGCAGCAACTGGTAATTGGAATAGTTTCGATTATGACAGTTATCGTGCAGTGCTGAAAAAAGCGGAATAATCAAATACTGCTTTTGTAACTTAAAAACCTGCCTACCAAGCAGGTTTTTTGTTTTTGCTTTCCTCTTATAACCTTTTATTTATCATTAAAATATTTTAATTTTAATTAATCAATTAGTAAAAATATACATAAATCCCTTGTGAGGGAATCTATGCCTATATATAAAAAAGAATTGAAATTTGCCGTAATAAATAAAGCCATATTACTTCACTTATTCTTTTCATCATTCATTGGCTGCTACTCATTATTGCCTACTGATGAAATTAACAATGGTATCCCTGAGGATTCGAGAACCTGGAAATATTATCAAATAATATGGAAACCGGGAGAAAAACCTAACTTGGAGAGAATGTTAGAAAATTATTATAGCGGAGACTGCAACCCGGGTTGTGTATATGAATATATATTAACTGTAAATCTAATTGAAGAATTGAGTGAATATCAGATAAAAAATCAAAAAGATAAGATACCAGAGGGAAGCTGGATTAGTTTGGGTGAAATTGATACTTGCGGAACAAAATATTGCAAAGGCAGAATTATCCCATATATACAATTGTTAGGTGATTTAAAAGAAGAAATTAGAGAGTTTACCGGTAAAAAACGAAGAATACCACTGAATGTAAATCAATCAGAAAACGCAACACAATGGAATTATTTTAGAATAAACGCAAAAACCTCAGATGATACTTTATTTACATTGTTGCAAAATGATTTAGGAATAAATCCATATCTGGATAGTTATACAATAACCGTTAACATTTCAGATCTAAACCCTTTCAATCGATATATAGTAATAGGAGATGAAGCTGATCCTTCAGCGCAAAGATGGCCTTGGTCTCAGTTATCTAAATTGATGCAAGACGGATTAATATACTGGACTAAACCCAATAAAGTGAATTTTTCAATTGATAAGTGGTAACCAATGATAAATTATAAAATTCAAATAAAGAATATGATTTTATGAATAACTTCCGGGAAACTGCAAATTTTATATGGAGTGTGGCTGACCTTTTAAGGGGTGACTATAAACAAGCTGAATATGGGAAGGTTATATTACCTCTAACAGTTTTAAGGCGTTTAGATTGTGTACTTGAACCAAAAAAAGAAAAGGTTTTAAAAAAATTAAAATCTTTAGGTAAACAAAAAGAAGAAATTCTGGACAGAATTTTGAATCGTGAGGCAGGTTATAATTTTCATAATCATAGCCTGTATAATTTCTCAAAACTTGTTGATGACCCTAATCATATAGCTGCTAATCTGCGCAATTTTATCAACGGATTTTCAAAATCAGCAAGAGATATTATTAAATATTTCAAATTTGAAGACCAAATAAAGAAACTAGATGAAGCAAACCTTTTATATAAAGTAATTAAAAAGTTTCAGGAAATTAACTTACACCCTGATATTATTTCAAACTTAACTATGGGTTATATTTTTGAAGAGTTAATAAGAAAATTTGCTGAACTTTCAAATGAAACAGCAGGTGAGCATTTTACACCGCGTGAAGTTATTAGATTAATGGTGGATGTCCTTTTCGTAGAAGATAGTGATGTTTTGACAAAACCTGGTATCGTTAAGACCATATATGACCCTGCCTGTGGAACCGGCGGAATGCTTTCAATAGCTGAAGAATATATAAAAGAGCTTAATCCGAAGGCACACATGGAGCTTTTTGGACAGGAATTAAATGATGAATCATTCGCAATCTGTAAGTCAGATATACTTATTAAAGGACAAAATGCGGATAATATAAAATACGGAAACAGTTTTACTAAAGATGGGCTACCAACGGAAAAATTTGATTATATGCTTTCAAATCCACCATACGGAGTTGAATGGAAAAAAGTTGCTGATGAGATTAAAGCTGAACATGAAGATAAAGGTTTTGGCGGAAGATTTGGAGCAGGCTTACCTCGTATAAATGATGGTTCATTGCTTTTCCTACTACACATGGTAAGCAAAATGAAGCCTTCAAACGGCGGTACAAGAATGGGAATAGTTTTTAACGGTTCACCTTTATTTACAGGTTCTGCCGGAAGCGGTGAGAGTGATATAAGGAAATGGGTTATTGAAAATGATATGCTTGAAACAATTATTGCACTACCTGACCAGCTTTTTTATAATACAGGTATTTCAACATATATATGGATTGTAACAAACAGGAAAACCAAAAAACGTAAAGGCAAAGTTCAGTTGATTAATGCAGTCTCATTCTTTAAGAAAATGACACGGAGTTTAGGTAATAAAAGGAATGAAATATCAAATGAACATATAAGTGAAATTGTAAATTTATATACTGATTTTGAAGAAGCTGAATATTGTAAGATATTTGATAATACTGATTTTGGTTACCACAGGATAACAGTTGAAAGACCTTTAAGGCTGAATTTTCAAACAACTCAGGAGAGAATCGACAAATTATGGATGCAAACTGCCTTTGATCATCTTAAATTAGGTTTTAAGGGTAAAAAGTTTGAAATTAAAGTAACAGAAGAAGGCAAAAAATTACAGTATGATATCATAAAAGCAATTAAGTTAATACCGGAAGATAAATTATTTAAAAATAGGGAAAAATTTGTTAAAACATTGAACGAGGTTTTTGAACAAGCAAACATCAAACTTACCGGGCAAGTCATAAAAGCCATATTAAATGCTTTATCAGAAAAAGATGAAACGGCGGATATTTGCACTGATAAAGACGGGAACCCTGAGCCTGACCCGGATTTAAGAGATTATGAAAACATACCGTTAAAAGATAACATACAAAGATACTTTGAAGCAGAAGTATTGCCCCATGTGCCTGATGCCTGGATAGACCATACAAAAACTAAAATAGGCTATGAAATAAATTTTACCCGGTATTTTTATAAATATCAGCCATTGCGTTCACTTGTTGAGATTAGAGCTGATATTATAAAGCTGGAGAATGAAACTGAAGGAATGATAAAGGAAATTATTGACTAACTTGGCTAACAATAAAAAAATAGATCTTAGTAATCTTAAAATGAAGGAGATTAATGACCTTACTGCTGAATTTTATGATAGCAAACAAATATTTACTGCAAACTTCCAACAATTAGGAAAATCATTTCTCAATAAAGTACTATCAATAGATCTTTGGGTAAGTGACTTTGATAAAATAAGAAAAACTTTCATTGAAGATTCAAAATCCAATGATAAAGAAGTTCCTGATAATGAAGAAGGATTTTACAAATACATTGTTGACATTTATTTTCAATTAAAACAAGAGCCAAAACAAAAATTGCTTGATACGTATATAAGTGCAACTCAACATATACAAGAAATTGATGATAGAATTGCCAAAATCAATGAAGAAATTGATACAATCATAAAGTTAAAAAATCAAGAAGTTTATCAGAAAAAAGTTCCATTATTGACTTTTTACTCTAATTTGAATAAGGATGCAAGAATTGAATTAATTGAGTTTCTTAAAAAAGGTATATATGATTACGTTATTAGTGAATGCAGTGCAGGATTAGGAATAGGTTTATGGAATACTTTACAATATGAATATGCCCTATTGGGTTCTAAAAATTATGATGTATCTTATCCTAATATGATATCAAATAAATTTATGGATTTAATACCTGATGAAAAAGAAGAAATGGAAAGGATATATGATAAAGATAAACCTGCTTTCCAAAAAGCCTTAAAAGAATATATTGAAAATAATGACATTATTGATAACATAAGGTTATTGTATGACAAAAATCACATAGTAGCTAAGAAAAAAGAAATACTGGAACAATGCATTATTGCATATGAAAACGACAGCAAGATTGTATCTGGTGGTTTAAGTATTTTTATTATCGAAGGTATTCTTCATGAAATTTGTTCTCTCTTTGATATCACTGAAAATGAATTATTAGGTATGGGTCTGAAAGAGAAATTGGATTTTTTGCAATACAAATTATCTTATGAATTACATTACGAATACTATTCCTTTGCATTTAGAATTTTAAGAAATAAGATGGCACATGGGATTGCTGAGAGTAACGAATTAAAAGAAATGGCCGATTTATTATTACTGGATATTAAGGATTCAATTGGTATTGCTACTTCTATGCGTATACCAATGAATCAAAAAAGATTTTTCATCCATCAAGCATTAATTGAAACTTCGTCAAACAAATATAATTATGTATTCGGATATTTAAATACATATAAAATCCCTATTGACCCATTTTATGACATACAGAATGACATTTTGAAAGTTCATTCCCTTGTTCAAGAGAATTCGTTTTGGAACTATATTGATAATTTAGTAAATCACGGTAATCTATATGGAAAATCTTTTGCTGAATCGTTTATAAAATCGTTGCTATCTTGCAAAATTGAACATACAAAAGATAAATGTGTTATAAGATTGAAAAAACTAAGCAATTTTCAACTTGAAGAATTTGACAAGAATAGATTCATCAATTCTCTTTTAGGATTTGTTCGATATGTATAGACCATACCCAAAATATAAGCCAACAAATATTCCCTGGGTTGCAAATATTCCCAAGAATTGGGGATCTAAGAAATTAAAATTTGTTTCCAAAATACAACCGAGCAATGTTGACAAATTGTCTAAACCTGATGAAATTGAAGTTTTATTGTGTAACTACGTTGATGTTTATAAAAATGATTTTATAAACAGCAAAATACCTTTTATGATTGCAACTGCTTCAATCAGTGAAATTGAAAAATATTCTACAAAATTAGGAGACGTTTTAATTACAAAAGATTCTGAAACTCCTGATGACATTGGAAATCCTGCGTTTGTAGAGGAAGAAATTGAGAATTTATTATGCGGTTATCATTTATGCCAAATTAGGACTAACAAAGCACACATATTAGGTAAATATTTGTTTAGATTATTTCAAACAGATATAATGAACGCTTATTTTGAAAGCCAAGCTAATGGAGTCACACGATTTGGTTTAGGTGTAGATTCTTTTAAGAATGTTATCTCTATTTTACCTTCTCTTCAAGAACAACAGAGTATCACTGACTTCCTTAATTATAAAACAGCACTAATTGACGAATTAATAACAAAAAAAGAAAGACTTATTGAAATATTACAGGAAGAAAAAACTGCAATTGTTAATCAAGCTATAACTAAAGGGTTAAATAAAGATGTAAAATTGAATGATTCAGGTATTGAATGGCTTGGGAAAATACCGGACCATTGGGTGGTTAATAAAGTTAAAAGAGTTTCAAAAATATTTGGTAGAATTGGTTATAGGGGTTACACTATTGATGACATAGTTGCTGAAAAAGAAGGTGCAATTACAATAAGTCCAAGTAACATGATTAAAGGATATTTAGACTTAACAAAATGTACTTATTTGAGCTGGGATAAATATAATGAATCGGAAGAAATTAAAATTTTTGAAAATGATATACTTTTGGTAAAAACAGGTTCCACCATTGGAAAAGTTGCTTATGTTCAAAATGTTGAATACCCATTAACAATAAATCCACAAATTGCAGTTTTTAAAAATATAAAGTGTTTAAATAAATTCTTATTTTATTATATAGCTTCTGATTTTATTCAAAATCAGTTTACACTAAGCAATAGTGGCAGTACAATACCTACTATGGCACAAGAAGAAATTGGGAATTATCCTATACCTTTACCTCCAATTGAAGAACAAACAGAAATTGTAACATTTATTGAAAAAAAGATTGTGTTTAATTCTACAACTATTTCAAAGATAGAAAACGAAATAGAATTATTGCAAGAATACCGGGATGCGTTAATTTCAGAAGCAGTAACAGGTAAAATTGATGTGAGAGGAAACAATGTCAATTAAGGATACTAATAAATTTCATTTAACAACTACCCATGAACTTATAGCTATTAAGGATCGAGTTAGAAATCTAATTGATCATTGGGGTGAAGAAGGGAAATATAAAGAAGCGATCTTAAAAACAGTTATCAAAAGATTCTTACCGGAGAAATATTCTATAGTTTCAGGTTTCGTTGTTAGACAAACAGATGAAAGAGGAAAGCACGAACCTTCACCGCAAATTGATATTATAGTTTATGATAACTCATATCCAACAATGTTCAAAGAAGGGGATTTTGCAATTGTAACGCCAGATTCCGTAAAGGCTATAATTGAAGTGAAGGCAAATTTGAAAAATCAAAAAAACAGAAAAATTATTCATAGAATGAACAAAATTGGAAAATTTGTTTATGATGCCAAAATGAAAGCACTTGAGAAAAAGTATTTGATAAACACTGTCACAACTCAAGAAAAAATTGACAGTAAATTATTCAATGGTATTTTTTCTTACACAGGTTATGAAAAAACAACAGATTATGAAGTATTAAAAAATTACATTTTATCAGAATCAATTAATCTGCAAGATAATGAAAATTATGAATATTATTGTGTAAATCATATAAGTTTCAACAAAAACAAATTTTATAAATTTGTTCACCCGATGAGCCTTGATCGAATAAATCAAAATACAAGAAACGGTTATATATTTGAACTTAAAAACCTTTCGTTTTCCTATTTTATTTCAAATCTTTTAGATTATTTATCGGATTCAACAATTGATAATAGCTATTTGTGGTATCCAACAGATAAAAGTTTTAATGCAAAAGCAAGATTAAATTTTGAGGAAAATAATTAAGATAAATAAATGTAATGGTTAATACCCAAATACATACTGAAAAAGCATTTGAAGAAGCTATAGAAAATAGCTTAATTGAAAACGGTGGTTATTTTAAAGGAAATACGGATGATTTTAATAAGGAACTTGCCTTAGATAAAAATAGAATTATTGATTTTATAAAGTCTTCACAGCCCAAGCAATGGGAAAGAATATCTGATATACACGGTGATGATGTTGAAGATAAATTAATTCAAAGATTATGCAAAGAGCTTGAACTTAATGGAACGATTTCAGTTTTAAGATATGGCTTTACTGATTACGGCATAAAATTTCAAATGGCTTTCTTCAAACCGGAAACAACACTAAATCCCGATACAGAAATATTGTATTCATTAAATCAGCTTACAGTTACAAGACAGGTTAAATATAGCTCATCAAATCAAAATTCAATTGATCTTTTGATATGTTTAAACGGCTTGCCAGTAATAACAGCAGAACTTAAAAATCAATTTACAGGTCAAAATGTAGAAGATGCAAAAAAGCAATATAAAGCTTCAAGAAGTGCAAATGAATTATTGTTTCAATTTAAAAAAAGAGCATTAGTCCACTTTGTCATAGACACTGATAAAGTATTTATGACAACAAAAATTGATGGGAATAGAACTAAATACCTTCCATTTAATTTAGGTTTTGAAAATGGCGCAGGTAATCCCCCAAATCCAAATGGTTATAAGACTTCATATCTTTGGGAATATGTTTTAGTAAAAGATAGTTTAATGGATATTTTAGGACGCTACCTCCATTTACAAGTTGAAGAATTTAAATTTGGGAATGAAATAAGAAAAAAAGAAGCTTTAATATTCCCCCGGTATCACCAATTAGATGTTGTAAGAAAACTGATTAATGACGTAAAATTAAATAATTCAGGTAAAAATTACCTTATTGAACACTCTGCCGGAAGCGGAAAAAGTAACTCTATAGCCTGGTTAACTCATCATCTATCAACTTTACATGATAGTAACAATAATAAGATATTTGATTCTGTAATTGTAATAACAGATCGTAAGGTTCTGGATAGACAACTACAAAATACCATTTATCAGTTTGACCATAAAGATGGTGTAGTTAAAAAAATTGATGAAAGTTCATCTCAGCTCGGTGAGGCACTTAAAAATGCTATACCTATAATTATTACAACACTGCAGAAATTTCCGTTTGTTTCAATTTTAGATATTGTGAAGGACTTGCCTAACCGAAATTACGCAATAATTGTGGATGAAGCACATAGTTCTCAGGGTGGTGAAGCAACAAAGAAACTGAAAGAAGTATTAGCAGCAAAAAGCCTTGAAGAAGCTGAAAAAGAAGAATCAATAAATGATACTGACGATACCGAAGATTTAATCAGGAAATCAATTAAAGCAAGAGGAAAGCATAAGAATTTGAGTTTCTTTGCTTTTACGGCTACACCTAAATCAAAAACACTTGAAGTTTTTGGCGAAAAAGGATCCGATGGTTTACCCAAGCCGTTTCATTTATATTCAATGAGACAAGCTATACAGGAAGGTTTTATACTTGATGTCCTAAAAAACTATACAACATATAATGCATATTACAGGCTTTCAAAATCTATAGAAGATGACCCTTTACTTAATAAAAAGAAAGCTGCAAGAGCTGTTGCAAGGTTTGTTTCTTTACACCCAACTAACCTTTCACAAAAAACTGAAGTTATCATTGAACATTTCAAACAAATCACATCAAAGAAAATTGGTGGTTTGGCAAAAGCTATGGTTGTAACTTCCTCCAGGCTTCATGCTGTAAGATATAAGTTAGAGTTTGATAAATATTTAAGGGATAAGAATTACACAGACATAAAAGCATTAATTGCATTTTCAGGGAAAGTAATTGTTGAAAATCCGGATAACCCGTTTACCGAAGCTCAAATGAATGGTTTTCCTGAAACTGAATTACCTGATAAATTCAATACTATTGAGTACCAGATTTTACTTGTAGCTGATAAATACCAATATGGATACGACCAGCCTTTATTGCATACTATGTATGTAGATAAGAAACTCTCAGGGGTTAGAACAGTTCAAACTCTCTCAAGATTAAATCGTACTTGTCCCGGAAAAGAAGATACTTTTGTATTGGATTTTGCTAATACTACAGATGAAATTCTTTTTGCCTTTAAACCCTATTACGAGATTACAGAATTAGAAAAGGCAACAGACCCGAATTTGTTATTTGACTTGAAAACGAGAATTGAAACAAAGCAAATTATATGGAAGAGTGAAATCGATAACTTTTGTGGTATATTTTATAAAGCACAGGAACGATTACATTTAAAAGACCATTCACGTCTAAATTCTTTTATAGATCCTGCAGTTGACAGGTTCAAAGAGTTAAATAATGAAGACGAAAAAGAAGATTTTAAAAATTCTTTACAGAGTTATACCAGACTTTATGCGTTTTTATCTCAGATAATGCCTTTTCAGGATATTGATTTAGAAAAATTATATACATATGGCAGGTTTTTACTGACTAAATTACCGAAATCTGACTTATCGGGTATACTAAAATTAGATGATGAAGTTGCGCTGGAGTATTACCGGTTGCAAAAAATGAGTGAAGTACAGATAAACCTGGATACTGATGAGAAAATCCCATTAAAGCCCGTAACTGAGGCAGGGATGAGAAAAGATAAAGATGATGCAATAAAACTTTCTGAACTTATAAATTTATTAAATGAAAGGTTTGGCACTGAATTTACAGATGCAGATAGATTATTCTTTGAGCAAATACAACAGGAATTGATAAATGATGAGAATCTCCAAAAACAAGCAGCTTCAAATCAGATTGATAATTTTAAATATCCCTTTAGTGATATTTATGAAAATAAATTGATTGACCGTATGGAGCAAAATCAGGAAATATTTACAAAATTAATGAATGACGCTGATTTTGGTCAATTTGTAAAAATGTGGATGCTGAAGAGTGTTTATGAAAAGATAAATTCCGTAAAACAGTAATTTAAACTCATAACTAAACATTTATGAAATATCTATTAATTTTAATTGCAACTATTTTTATTTTGATAAACACTGTTTACTTTTATGCTCAAGATAATAGATGGGTGTTATATTATAATAATGAATTTACTGAATATTATATTGATAATGAGACAATAAGTTATCAAGATAAATATGTATATATTTGGGAAAAACAAATCCCTCTTTCTTTATCCAAAGATGCAAACGGAAACATTAATTATTCACTTCTTAAAATTAAAATTAATTGTACTGAATTGAGTTATGAAGTATTATCTATTACTACTTATTATTCTAATGGGACTTATATTGATGATGATAACTTATCGGATAAATTTTACGCTAAACCAAACTCATTAAGAGAAAAAACGATTAAATTTGTTTGTAAATAATATATTCAATAAAATTTAAGTTATGCCAAAATTTTATATGTTCAGGTGCGGTAACCAAACATATGATGATTGTATTAAGTTGAAACTGTTTGGACAAACTGCGAATATGGGAAAATATGTTCAGGAAGTAAAAAGAGGTGATATTTTATTTTTGAATAATTTAAATAAGATCATTAATCAGGAAAATGATTTTATTGAAGGACCATTTTATGCGGATTCTGACGGTACTTTTAACATAATACCGGATGCGTGGGGTGGTGGTTTCCCCTGGCAGGTTAGAATAAAAACGATCCAAGCACCAAGAAGAATAATGAGAAATGATTACCTTAACTTTATGGGCATTCCGTATTCAAAAGTTTTTTATCCTTTTGAAATTACTGAAGATAAAGGCAATAAATTAATTTCAGCGCTTGGAATAAACTTACACGAAAAAGAAGAAGAACTTCCTGAAAGAGTTAATAAAGCAGTTATTGAAAATGATGACAGAAATAAATTTCCGTCAAATTACAGATGTGAGGATGGGCATTATGTAAAATCTCTCAGCGAGGTTTTAATAGATAATTGGCTATTTAATCACAATATTGCCCATGCTTACGAAAGAATTGTTCCAATCAAAGAAATGATAGTAAGTGACTTTTTTATTAAGAGTGCTAATCTTTACATTGAGTTTTGGGGTTTGAAAAATCCTGAATATATAAAACGAAAAGAAAGAAAATTGCATTTATATAATACAAATAATCTAAATTTGATTAATCTTGAAAATGAACATATTCAGAATTTAGATGATATACTACCAAATAAATTAAGAAAATACGGAATTAATATTTTGTAGAAATGAAAAGTATAGCATACAAATTATCACACAATATTTATCATTATCTTTTGCTTATAACAATTCTATTGACGATTTATATACAAGATACAAATTCACAAGAAATGAAAGAACTTAAAGTGTATACTGGTTTCGTAAATTATTCAGATGAAGCTAAAAAATTCAAATCTTATTTACCTGATCTAAAATATATAATTGATAAGATAAAATATAAAATACCGGAAATAGAACCATCTATTTATTTGTTGATAGGTACTGATGGTTTTTTCACTGTGTGGTTTTCTTATAACTTCTTTCAAAATCACGAAAGTGTAAATGATGTAATATACTATGGCGGAATTGAACTTACAATATACAGGGATTTTACGGATAAAAAAACTGAAGCTCCAATAACCGTAAGCGTCTTTCATGAATTGTATTATGTTAATTTAATGAATCCGACTTTAGAAATGATAAAAACTGATTCTTACAGTATAACAAATGAATTAATTGATAAATTTGCGCTTGAATATTATAGAGATAATTGAATACAGATAAAGAAAAATTGTTTGATTATATAAAAGCCAACAATTGACACTGACTTTAAGAGAAATATCCATAATATTGTTGGAGAAACTTCAGGAATTTCATGAAAAAGAACCATCCGCCAGCGGTATAGGATTTGAAAAGTTTTTGGTTTTAGACGAATTTAAAGCACATCAAACTAAACTTAAAGATGCTGCTTTATTGCTTGAGGAGGATGGCTTTGCAAAGTGCTTTATGACAAACGGACCAGATATTTATGCAATTGGAATTACTTCACGGGGTAAACATAGGCTTGAAGAAAGAAAAAATAACCAAACAAAGCCTTCAGAAATTCAACTTTTAATTAAAGATTTAATTGATGAGTCGAACCCGGATAGACCCAGAGACATGGAAATACCTAAAACAAATTCCTTTTATAACAAAGTTAATGATTTTAGTGATGTTAATGGAAAGATTGAATTCCTGGAGAAAGTATTGATGGGTATTGAGGAATTTCTGATTAAAAAGTGGAGCAAAGGACAAAAACCCGGCAATTATATTAATGGATTTCCAGTGGAATATTGGAAAAAACAGGTAAAGCAGTACTCTCTATACATTAAAATAAGGCGAATGATTGAAAAGTTGGTTGATGATCCACGTTACATCTTTCCAAATCACTATAAGGATATTCTTAATATTTACAAAGATTTAGAAAAATTACAGAATAAACAGGCAATGGAAAGGAAAAAGTATTGGGAAAATCATCTTTTTATTGATGTTATTGAAATCAAAGATTATTTGAAGGTATTAAATGATATTGAAAAAATAGAATTTTTAGATTATCATTTGCATGAATTGAACCAGATTTGTTATCATTACCCTGATGATGCAATTGAGATAGTATTAAAAAAGCATGGGTTGCAAGATAAATTCAAAAGGATTAAATATTCACCAATGGCTGATTTTGAACGTAGCCACATAAGCAGGTCAGAATACGAAAGCTTTTTAAGATTATTGAGCAAAAATATTCTTCCCTTGCTGCATACTGAAAAACGAAGGTTAAAGACAAATGTAGATAATGTAGAAATGAAAAATGAACCCGAAAATTACATTTTACCAACACCAGAAAAAGATATGAATACAAAAGCAAAAAATAGGATTGTTTGGAAAGGTAGTATTGCTGATCTAAAGGAATTGTTCCAAGAATTGAAATTAGGCGGTTTGATTGAAGAAATTACACAACCGAATGCAGTAATTCGTGATTGCTTTGTTAAACCAGAAGGTACGGATTTTAAAGATGAAACTGTACGAAAAACAAACATTAAGGGTAAATCGAAAAACTATGATAAAATTAAAGTAAGTGTAGAAAATGTAAAAAAAGGAAAATAAAGTCATAGACTGTCTATAGACAGTCTATATACTTAGCTATACCAGATGTGTTATTTTTGAATAGTTAATAATTAAACAACTATTCAAGATGACTCAAAAACAAATCGAAATGACCTTAATTGAAATTAAAGAACTACTAAAGGTTCAGCGGATAAAGCCTTATACCTTCAATGAAGCTGCTGAATATCTCGGGATATCCAAATCATACCTTTACAAATTAACCTCAGGCGGAAAAATACCGTATTATAAGCCTTTCGGCAAAAAGATTTATTTTGATAAGGTCATGCTGGATGATTGGGTATATCAGAATCCGGTAAAAGGAACTGCTGATATTGAAGCTGAAGCCGTAAAATATTTATCTAAATAGGTGAATAATGTCAAAAAAGATAAATATATCACTAATTAAGGGCAGGAAGGTTTACACCAATCAAAAATTGGCTGAGTTATTTCATGTTCATATTCGCACTATTCAGGTGTGGAAAAGAGAAGGTATGAAGCCGCTTGAAGAACATGCAAGACCGCATCTTTACTTGGGATTTGTAGTTAAAGAGTTTCTTCAAAAAAAATTTAAAAGTAATAAGAAAAAATTAGAATTACATCAATTCTACTGCCTAAAATGCAGGAAAGAAACTATAAGTAAGCCTGAAAAATTGCGATATATCATAACCGAAAAAGGCTTGGGGAATGGAAATAAACATGCAAAAATAACTGGCAATTGTAACTTTTGCGGGACTGCAATATACAGGTTCGCTTCTGATAAGATCATAAATAAAATGATCTCATTGAAGATACTTAAAGCGAAAGGAAAAGGATTAATGAGTAACTCATCTCTCCCTTTAAACACTGACATAGACAGGGTTACTAAAAAACATATAAGCGAACAATTAACTTTGAATTTTTAACAGAAAATATATTAATGAGAGGAGCTTTAAATATGACAATTAACATTCAGAATATTAAGACCAAACAGGAATATTACAAATGGCTGCAGGAAGTTAAAGGTAAGAATCCAGCAACTATTGATAAGATTGAAAGTGCTTTAACAAAATATGAAGAATTTTCAAATTATGAAGAATTTGCTAAGTTTGGAAAGGAAAAAGCATTATCATACAAAACCTGGCTTAAAAAGTCCAGTTACAGAGATAAGCCTATCCAGATATCTACCTACTGCCATTATTTGAAAATGCTGAAAAATTTTTATGAATGGCTGCTTATGCAACCGGGATATAAAAGCAGGTTATCCGGCAACGATATAGCCTACCTGAATACAGCTGATTCGGAAAGCAAAATATCTCAGCAGGGGAGATTAAAGAAAAACCCTTCACTTGATTATGTTTTAAAGCTAAGTGCTTCTGTGAAGGGAAAGAGTGAAGTAGAAATGCGTGACCGTTCTTTAATTGCCTTTACGGTACTTACCGGTATGAGGGATTCAGCAATTGCGAGTTTACCCTTAGGATGTATTGATATTGAAGAAATGGAGGTTTACCAAGACCCGAAAGAAGGAGTCAAAACAAAGTTTTCCAAACAAATTAAAAGCAAGATTTTCAACTTTGAGCCTAAATTACTTAAATATGTAACTGATTGGGTGGAATACCTTAAAGCAAAGGGCTTTAAAAAAGACGACCCGGTTTTTCCCAGATCGAAATCAACATCAAAAGGAAATGATCTATGCTTTGAAAAATCAGACGAAGTGGAACCGGTATTCTGGACAGGTTCGGGTCGTATAAGACATATTTTTAAAAACCGGGCTAAAGATGCAAAGATGGAGTATTACAATCCTCATTCTTTCAGAAAATTGACGGCTCACTTAGCATTGGAAAAATGTGTGAACGGCGAGGAAATGGCTGCTGTGAGCCAGCATTTTGGTCATGAGCATGTGGCAACAACTATAGGCTCATACGTAAATTTTAATTCGTTCAAATTATCCCAGGTTTTGAAGAAAATTGATAAAAGAAAGAAAAAGGATTAGAATTTGTTGCGCGGTTGTTACTTGCAGTTTTATAAACAATGCAGTAACAATACTTTAAAAGTAATCAACGGATTAGAATCAGTAACACTTGTAAAAAAGTTGTGCATAATTTATGTATAATATAAAAACACATATATTAAATTTGTGCCCAAATTGCGGCGAAATGAAAATTGTTGACAGATATTTTTTTGATCACGAAAAAAGTATTTTTGTACTTTTCGTCTGCCCCAAATGTGATGAAAAGCCTATAATAAAAGATGTTATGTGTTATTATGGTAAAAATGGTTATTTAGGAGATGAAGAACGCAATGATAGCACAAACTAAAAAAATAAAGGAGTAAATATGCAATTGAAGATTGGAAAACACGATCTGAATGAAGACCTGAGCATGGAATTGTTTCTAAAAATGGTCAGATGGCGCTGGGAGAATTTTGGATTAGATCTTTGCGTTGATGAATGTCAGGATTTACTAAATGAGTATGATTTTGTAATGGATTGGGTTTACCACAAAGATGAAGAGTATGGATGCGAGTTAATACACTTTTTTATAACAGTTAAAAATCCGGATATAATTAAAACTAAACTTGATGATGTAGGTTATTTTGAATTTGAGTTTATGAATGTGGTTGGCAAACCGGAAAGTGAAAATGAACTCAATTTGCTGGAAATTATAGAAAATAGTATATCGGAAAACTAGTTTAATCGCTCAAAGTTTTCTCAGGAAGATTTTGTTATGTTTTAATTGTTCGTTTTAATACTGTTTTTTGAGGTGTGATACTTTAACTGACAGAATTTTATCTATTTCATTTTCAAAAAAATATTCGTTAAATTAACAGTTAAATTTTGCTAAGAATAAATTTAATAACAAATAGAGATGAGAATATCTATATTTCTAATCATATTTATTCAATTTATACTTTCAAATGATTATTGTTTAGGTCAAACACAGTACCAGCTTACAATAGGCGGACCAAATATTGACGATGAACATTCATTGATACAAGTAGCGGATGGCAGTTATGTTTTAGCCGGGTATACAAATCCTGATTATACACAAAATAATGATTTTTATATTGTGAAAATTAATATAGATGATTCAATAAAATGGAGTATGTCACTGGGTGGAAGTGGGACCGATATTGCTCACTCAATAATTCAAACTAAAGATGGTGGATTTGCGGTAGTTGGTTTAACTAACTCGTATAGTGAAAAATCTGATGCTTGTCTTATTGTAAAGTTAGATAGCAATGGTGCTCTAACATGGAGCAGAACTGTTGGGGGAGGAAAGGGAGAATGGTGTTCTTCTATTGTACAAACAAAAGATGGAGGTTATGCTATAGCCGGATATTCCTTCTCGTTTGGATCTGGTAAAAGTGATCTTTACATTTTCAAACTTGATGTCAATGGGAAACTTTTATGGTCCAAAACAATTGGCGGAACTGATCATGATGTAGCAAGAGACATTATTCTAACTGAGGATGGAGGTTTTGCTTTAGCAGGATATACTTTTTCTTATGGGGAAGGAGGTTCTGATTATTTTATCGTAAAACTTGATGGCTATGGTAATGTTGAATGGAGCAGAACTATAGGCGGGACAGGGTGGGAAGATGCAAATTCAATTATACAAACTAAAGACGGAAGTTTTGTTATAGCTGGATATACAGATTCCTTTGGTGCTGGATTCAAGGATTGCTATATTGTGAAACTTGATGCTTCCGGAAGATTACAATGGAGTAGAACCGTAGGTGGTACTGGATTTGAAGAAGCATTATCAGTCATAGAGGCATTTGACAACGGATATGGTATTGCCGGTTACACTAATTCTTTTGGAGCGGGCGGCAATGATTTTTATGTTTTAAACCTTGATAAAAGCGGGAAACTGAAGTGGAGCAAAACTGTAGGAGGAATTAATTATGAAGCTGCGGAAAGCATTAATCAAACAACTGACGGCGGTTTTGTTATTGCCGGTTATACTGATTCTTTTGGCTTTGGAAACTTTGATATTTACATTGTAAAGCTAAGCGATAGTGGATATACTTGTGAGAATTCTTACTCACCTGTTAGTATTTTAGGAAGGGGAGGAATTGCATCTTCAGTTGACCTGAAATCTGTTTCCCAAACCTCTATCCTGACTTCTGTTACACCTGATGTTAGCAATGGAGGTAAATTAACTACAATTTGTAAATAGCACTTATAAACGGCATAATTCCATTTTCTACAAAAAAGCTGCGAATTATTTTTTATAATTAATATTAGTTATTAATAATTTCGTAGTTTTTTTACAACAACAATTACTATTATAAGTTATAACTTTACTGTAATGTCTCAATTCGATAAAGTATATAAAAATTAATCACGTATAATTTAACCAGATTAATTTTATTATAAAAGTTTTATGTTTTAAATTATGTTGAATTAATTTAAATCCAATAGGATTAACATTTTTTTTATTTCGACTAATTGAATTATAATACCTGCAAATAATATTCATTTATTACATTCTTACTCAATTCTTTTTTTCAAAAATTTAATAAGCCAGTCTTTTGCATAAAAATTAAAAGAATTAGCTGTAATGTTATCTAGTAGTTTTCTGAATTCGTACATTTTGCTATCCATATTATTTGCTTCGTGATTAATTCTGATAATTTTTTGAACATAATCTGCAAATGTTGTGTAAGCGCGAATAAAATGCTCGCCAATATCTTTGTGAGTTTTTATGTATTTTTTTATCAGTTCTAAAATGTCAATTGCCGCTAATAGTTCATTTTGAATAAGCGTAATTCGCAGTTCAAGGAATTTCACATCGAAATACATTAAATAATTTTCGGTTTTAACTTTAGTTAATAAAAATCTTGCAGTATTAAATTCTTCTTTAAAGAAAAATAATTTGGCAGCCAGCAGATTTGTAATATTATCTGAATTATTTTCTTTAATTAAGTTTTTGGTCCTGTTAAGGAAATCCAAGCCCCAGTCATAACTTTTAAAACCGATGGCGCATTCTATAATGATTTTGAGATCGATAAATGTTACTCCGTATTTTTTTAATATCTCCTTCTTTTCCATTAATTCAGCCAGCTTTATAACTTCAATTTCGTATTCACTGTGGCCTTCATTAACGATTTTTGATAACGTATGCAATAGTGTTAAATAATATCCATTTTCATTAATTTTTATGTTTGGATCAATATTATTTATATAATTTATATACTCCCTGTAAATATCTAAGTTGAATCCCTTATTTTGAAGTTCAAGGGCTAAATACCTGAAAGCAATTTCAGGATCATTTTTGAAAATATTAACTTTGTTTCTTTCAATATGTTCGTTTATGCAATGCGATAAAGTGAACATATGTTCAAGATCTATTCTATTGGTATATTCATAGGAAGTAAAACGCTGGAAGAGAAACAGTTTGTTTGCAATATAGTATTTATCCAAATATTCATTAACTTTATAACCATCATCATTTTGAAATTCATTAATTCTTGAATCAATAAAATTAAATCTTTTAGAATATAGCTGCTGCATTTCCAGGTAATAAGTATCATCTCTTTCTGAATATGTCTCTATGCTTTCTTTCAGCTTGTTGAATTGTTTCTGGAATTCTGTTTTATAATTTTTTCTTTGATGCCAATTAAGTGATTGTTTTCCTTTAGTGATTAAATCTGAAGAGAATTCGTAATAAGAATAAAATTCGTTTAACCTATTTTTATATTCTGATAATAGTTTCCTGATGTTTGCATAATTATTGTCAGAATCTTCCCCAGGGTAAAACTCATCGTTAATATTTTCAAGAGTAAGGGTATTGTTATTCCCAGCTCTTGAATTTTTAATAATAAAGTCATGCAGTTTTGTTAATCTTCTTGGAATTTTGAAAAATGGAGAGTGAAAATAATCAGTTAAATACTGCATTTCATCTCCCGAAAAGTTCTTAAATAACTCTGTAATATCAATAAACATTTTTTTACAATACCAAAATTCACAATTTATGCCTTAAATTAGTGATAAATTGCTGAAAGCGCAATAAAATAATATACTTACACTCATTAGGACTTCACAATTAACATAATTTTTCTTTGGATTTAGTATAAATGTTTTAAGATATTAAGGAATTCAAATTCAATTAGTTTCTTCAAAACAAAAAAATGGCTCTGAGAAAGAGAATTTCATCAATTAAAATTGCTAAGGCAGCCAAAAGACTTGAAGCAATGATAAATATTGATAAGAGATATTATAAAACTATAAATTATGGATGGGAGCCTAACCCGCTGACAGTAACTGAAATGAATGCGCAAATTGAAGAATGTCGAAAACTGATTAATGAATATAATACCGCACTGGAAATTGCTGACAGGAAATCAATTGAACTTAAAGATGCCGAAACATTACTTGGTGATTTGTTTACACGAGTACTTGCAGGCGGAAAAAGCATTTTTGGGGTTGATAGCCTTGAAGTCGCTGAGCTTGGCGGCACAAGAAGAAGCGAAAGAAAAAAGAAAATTCTAATCAAATAATTAATTTAATGCTGAAAATTTTGTATTTAATGCTGATGTAGCAATTGCACCGGTTGTGAGTGTAAATGATGAAGAAGTTAAAACATATGACACAATAGTAGAAGCAATCGCAGATTTAGAAAATGAATAAAGTATTCCAAAGGAAAAACTGGATAAACTAAAGTTTACATTAAAATGAGCTTAAGCTCACAGGAAAAGTAAAAATTAAGAACGGAGAAATAATAAACAGTTAAACTTAAATTTCTTGACTTAAGTCAAATGCATTGAAATTTCAAATAATTATTATTGTGGGTCAAATTCCATCCAAAAATTTAAACTATATTATTAAATGAAGAAATATTCTTTCATTTTTATTAGCATTTTAACTATGATTCTCTCTGTAGGTTGGCTGAGAGATTATAAAGGTAAAATAGACATAGATGACAGTTCGGATGATGATATACAGTTTTATAATCAAAGTACCGGTTGGTTTTGCTCTTCTGTATACAGGGATACAGTTTTTAGAACCAACAACAGTGGCTTGAATTGGACAGGATATTTAACTGTGGATACGAATCGTTTATCGACACTCTTTTTCGTAGACCAGAATACCGGTTGGGCCGTGGGCAGGAGAGGAAAAATAGTCAAAACCACAACCGGAGGAACATCTTGGTTTCTGCAGACTTCAGGTGTACAATCATGGCTAAATGATGTTAAGTTTATTGATGCACAGACTGGTTTTATAGTTGGATCATACGACTCATTGCGTATCATACTAAAAACAACCACTGGTGGAGCAACCTGGTTAAACTTAAGTTCAAACGGAACCGGAAGACTGTTTTCGGTTAAAATGCTGAGCGCAAATACCGTTTATGCCGCAGGAGATTCCGGACGCATAATATTTACATCCAACGGAGGAAGCAGTTGGAATACGCAAACAACCAACGTCAACACTACTTTAAGAGAGATTGTAATGAAGTCACCAACTATTGGATGCGCAGTGGGGTTGAATGGTATAATTTTAACAACTTCGAACAGCGGAATAAATTGGGTGAATCGTACTTTCAACAATATAAATTTTTATTCAATAGATTTCGGCTCAAACGATACCGGATATACCGGTGGGCAAAACGGTAAAATTTACAAGACAACAAACGGCGGAGTTAACTGGTTTCAGCAGTCAACTCCAGTAGATACTTCTAAGAACATTAAAAGTATTTTTTGCATAAGCAATCAAATTGTATGGGCAAGTGCCAAAGGTGATGGACTCATATATACAACAAACGGGGGAATAACAGGTATATCTAGCATTTCAACTGAAGTACCTTCAGAGTATTCCCTGTTTCAAAATTATCCAAATCCATTTAATCCGAATACTAAGATTCAATTCAGCATCCCAAAACCAGCATTTACAAAATTTACAATCTATGATGTTGCGGGAAGAGTAATGGCTATTCTTGTTAATGAAGAATTGCAACCCGGCAAGTATGAAGTAGATTGGGATGCTTCGCATAGGGCAAGCGGAGTGTATTACTATAAGCTGGAAGCGGAAGGGTTTAGTGAGACGAAGAAGATGGTATTATTAAAATAATTCTCAACAGACATAGAATTGAATAATTCATCCGAAAATAATAATTCATCAGCAAACCAATTCCTTAAAAAGGATAGTGGGAAAACAAAGTCCAATGCCATTGAAATCCCTTCAGTTTCACTTCCTAAAGGCGGCGGAGCTATTAAGGGAATAGACGAAAAGTTTTCTGTAAATGCTGTAAATGGTACAGCTTCATTTTCAATTCCAATCCCGGTTTCACAGGCTCGTGGTGTTACCCCAAATCTTAGTCTATCATACAATTCAGGCGGTGGTAATGGCGTTTTCGGATTGGGCTGGTCACTTGGTATATCATCAATAAAAAGAAAGACAAATAAAAAACTACCTGAATATTTTGATAGTATAGATTCTGATACGTATCTCTTCTCAGAAGCTGAAGACCTTGTGCCTGAATTTAAAAAGGATGAAAATGGATATTTTGAAAAAGACCCCAATGATAATTATATAATAAATGAAAAGAATTCACCTGATGGTTTTTATAGAATCAGATATTATAGACCCAGAATTGAAGGTTTATTTGCACGAATAGAAAGATGGACTAATATTGCTTCCGGTGAAATAAAATGGAGGATAATTACTAAAGATAATATAACTACTTTATACGGATGGAGCGGCAGCTCTAGATTAAGCGATCCACAAAATAACTTAAAGATCTTTGAATGGATGCCTGAGTTTGTTTTTGACGATAAAGGTAATTGTGCTATTTACAGATATAAGCATGAAGATTCCTTAGGATTTAACCCTGGTTTACTTCATAACAGAAACAGAATAGAAAATGGCAATTTAAAATATACAAATATTTATCTTGAAAAAATTCTGTATGGTAATAAAATACCTTATGATAAATTTGGAGATGCATATCCTGCTGATTCCAGCTTTATGTTTCAAACAATTTTTGATTATGGCACACTTCTGCCGGGTGATGCGGTTGATACAATAAATCAATGGGATTTCAGAAATGATGATTTTTCGGAATACAAATCCGGCTTTGAAATAAGAACTACCCGGTTATGTAAACGGGTGTTATTATTTCATTACTTTGAAGAGCTCCCTGAAGGCTCTGTTTTGGTAAAATCTTTAAATTTAAATTATGATACATCTATTGAAAATGGTTTTACTTTTTTAACTTCATTATCTTCTTTTGGATATATAAGGAAACCGGATGGAACATATACAAGTAAAAAGCTCCCTGACCTTGAGTTTGAATATCAAAAACATGAATGGAATAATGATGTAAAATTTATAAATGCAGATAACCTGATTCACTCGCCGGTTGGACTTGATGAGCAGTTGTATCAGTTTACTGATCTGTATAATGAAGGTTTAAACGGAATTCTGACAGAACAGGCTAACGGCTGGTATTACAAACATAACCTTGGGAACGGAAAATTTGAACATGCAAAATTAGTTTCACCTAAGCCTTCATTTTCGGGATTGGGAAGACAATTACAGTTAGCGGATTTGGATGCAGATGGAGGTAAACAGCTTGTTTCTTATGATTCAGAACCAAAAGGTTTCTTTGAATTAGACGATGAAAATAAATGGCAGCCATTCAGGTATTTTGATGCCCTACCAAACATTAATCTCAGGGATCCTAATACTCGCATGATTGATTTGAATGGTGATGGAATTGCAGATGTATTGATTTCAGAAGATAACGTATTTACATGGTATGAATCAGAAGGAAGAAAAGGAATTCAAAACATTCACAAAAATTATATAGGAGATGATGAAGAGAAAGGTCCACGCATAATTTTCGCTGATTTAGAACAAAGCATTTACCTTTCAGATATGAGTGGAGATGGGCTGATGGACATTGTCAGGATCAGAAATGGTGAGGTATGTTATTGGCCTAACTTAGGATATGGAAAATTTGGAGCAAAAGTTAGCATGGATAATGCGCCACTATTTGACCACCCAGATTCATTTAATCCCATGTACATAAAATTAGCAGATATTGATGGTTCCGGAACATCGGATATAATTTATCTGGGCAAAAACAATTTCAATTGCTGGTTAAATCTAAGTGGAAATAGCTTTCATACAATTCCTTATGTAATAGAATCTTTTCCGGAGGTCAATAATCAGTCAAAAATCACTGTAACTGATCTTCTAGGTAACGGCGTTGCCTGTATTGTGTGGTCAAGCAGTCTTGAAAAAGACGCAGTAAAACCACTAAAATATATTGATTTGATGAGCAGCAAAAAGCCGCATATTATGACTTCTTATAAAAATAACCTTGGTAAAGAAGTTTATATGGAATATACACCTTCAACCAGGTTTTATATTGAAGATAAACTGGCAGGCAATCCCTGGATAACCAAACTTCATTTTCCTGTTCACTGTGTTTCCAAATCAGAAATTCATGATAAGATTTCAGGTCATAGATTTGTTACAGCATATAAATATCATCATGGATATTATGACCATCCTGAGGGTGAGTTCCGCGGTTTTGGAATGGTTGAACAAACTGATTCGGAACATTTTGAAGATTGGGTTAAGGGAAATTCCTCGAATATAGTTGATAATGAATTACACCGGGAGCCTGTAGTTTCAAAAAGCTGGTTCCATACAGGTGCTTTCCTTGGCAAAGAGAGAATTCTTAACCAGTTTGCCCGTGAATACTGGTATGAGGAAATGCAAAGAAAGGGCTATCCTGTTTCACATGGTGAAATGAATTTACCTGAGGCACAAGTGATTCCAGCTCCGGGTTTATTCTCTAACGATACTTACGAACTTAATCCAACTGAATGGCGCGAAGCGCTTCGTTCATGCAAAGGAATGCCATTACGTTCTGAAATTTTTGCTTACGATGCCCCAGGAGATAATCCAACCCAGGCGCAGCTTATTAAACAACTTACACCTTATAATGTTTCAACTCATAATTGTGTAATTGAATTGCTGCAGCCAAAGGGAAACAACAATCACGCAGTTTTTATAGTCAAAGAAAGCGAAGCAATAACATATAGCTACGAAAGAAAAATCGATGATCCAAGGATTGCACATACTCTGAATATTAAGCTGGATGAATATGGAAACGTGTTAGAATCAGCTTCAGTTGTATACCCAAGAACTTCAGTACAGATTGATAATTCGTTACCTCAAATTACAAAAGATGAGCAGCTCAAAACTTCAATAATTTACACTCAAAATTCATTTACAAATGATGTTATTGGAAATGATGTTTATCGCCAGAGATTGCCTTCGGAAGTTAAAACATTTGAACTAAAAGGTGTGAATGCTACTTCTGGAAATTATTACAAATTAAGTGATTTTAATGATATCCTTTCTGATGATAAATCTACCGAAGTTGAATATTATGATTTGGCAGAACCTGCTGTAGGAGTAACGCAGAGAAGATTAATTGAACATGTTAGATCGGTTTATTACAAAGATGACCTGACTGGTTCGCTTTCATTACACTCAATCGAGTCAAAGGCTTTATCCTATGAAAACTATCAGCTTGCATATTCTCCTGAACTTCTCACAGATATTTTCGGACCAATTAATCTTCCAGTGTCTAAGATTAATGACTCGCTTATGGAAGAAGGCAAATTCACACATTCAGAAAATGATGCAAACTGGTGGATACGTTCCGGAACTGTTCAATATATTAAAGGCACAGAAAGCGTTATTGATGCGAAAAACCGTTTCTTCATGCCGGTTTCATATACTGACCCATACGGAGCTGTAACGAGAGTTAAGTTTTTTGGCAATTACAATTTCTTTATTGAAGAAACCGTAGATGCATTGCAAAATAAACAAACGGTTCTGGAATTCAACTTCAGGACTCTTACACCGCAGAAAATGCAGGATGCCAATATGAACATAAGTGAAACTATTGTTGATGAACTTGGGCTTCCTAAGGCTATGGCTGTTATGGGTAAAGGGACTGAAGCGGATTACCTAAGCGGTTTATTTGAATACCATACTGATGATGATATTAATTTAATTACATCATTTTTTAACAAATCTACATTTACATATTTTCCAGTAGATGATGTTGCCGGGCAGTTATTACAAAAAGCTACCGCAAGATTTGTTTATGATTTTGATATATATAAATCTTCAGGCGGTAAAAAACCAGCCGTTGTTGCATCAATTTTAAGAGAAGAACACTATTCCGTTAATCAAAACTCACCTTTGCAAATTAGTTTTGAGTATTCCAATGGACTTGGAAAAGTCGCAATGAAGAAGGTTCAGGCTGAACCCGGAATCGCTAAAAAGGTAATTGTAAATTCTGATAATACATACTCAGTAACTGAAATCAATACATCAAATTCTGCTCCAAAGTTATTAAGGTGGCTCGGAACAGGAAAAACCATATTGAACAATAAAGGAAACCCTGTAAAGCAGTATGAACCATATTTTTCAGTTACATGTCAGTATGAAGATTTTAAGGAGTTAGTTGAGTCTGGGGTAACACCAGTTTTGTATTATGACGCTTTGGGAAGACTTATAAAAACCGATATGCCAGATGCTACATTTACTAAAGTTGAGTTTGATTCATGGAAACAGGTCATTTATGACCAAAATGATACAGTGGAAAACAGTGAATGGTATAAAAAAAGAACTGATAGCTCAAGACCTGATTATATCAATGATTCCAAAGAACACTCAGCAGCGGTTAAAGCTTATGCTCATTACAACACTCCAACACAACACCATTTTGATACGCTCAGAAGACCGGTTCTCCAGATTGAAAATAACGGAAAGGATGAATTAGGAAATGATAGACTCTATTATACAAAAGCTGTACTTGATGTTGAAGGGAATATCAGAAACGTAATTGATGCCAGAAATAACGCAGTTATGAGCTACAAATATGATATGCTTGGCAATATGGTTTACCAGGATAGTATGGATGCAGGAAAAAGGTGGCTGCTGCATAATGCTGTTAATAATCCATTAAGAACATGGGACGAAAGAAGTCATGAGTTCCAGTATTTTTATGATAATCTTCACAGACCAACTGAAAGTATAGTTATTGGCGGAGATGGCGATGAACCGCTGAATAATACTTTTGAACGTATATTTTATGGCGAGTCAGAAATTGACCCTGAACAGAAAAATCTGCGGGGGCAAGTCTATAAGCATTTTGATACCGGTGGTTTAATTGAAACTCCTGAATATGATTTTAAAGGACAGCCAAAATCGAACAAACGAATACTTTTTAAGGATTATAAAACCGTTGCAAACTGGACAGATTCTAACTTAACAGATGCTCTAGAAACCGATGAGTTTGTATTTATCACAGAAACAGATGCGTTGGGGCGAATTACAAAACAAACAGCGCCAGATGGAAGTGTAATTACACCGGGATATAATGAAGCGGGATTGTTATCAAGCGAATCTGTCCATCATTTAAATCCAGATGTTAATTCGACATATATTATAGATATAGACTATAACGAAAAAGGGCAAAGAAACAAGATAATTTACGGCAACGGAGTTACTACTGAATACAATTATGACAGTGAAACATTCCGTTTGAAAAATCTTGTCACAAAAAGACAGGATAACAGCTTATTACAGGATTTGCATTATATATACGATGCTGTGGGAAATATTACCCACATTGAAGATAAGGCAATACCAACGGTGTTTTTTAACAATATGCGAATTGAGCCGGCGAATGAATATACCTATGACTCATTATACAGGTTAATTGAAGCAACAGGGCGGGAAAATGATGCCGCATTAAGTTTTGACAGTAAAGATAACTGGAATGACGCTGCATATATGCACCGGTATAATTCCGGTGACCCAATGGCAATGCGGAATTACACACAAAGTTATGTGTATGATGAAGTTGGAAATATATTACAAATGAATCATTCTGCCGGCTCGCAAAACAGCTGGAACCGTGATTATACTTATGATACAGTTACCAACAGATTGCTAAGTACTAAGGTTGGTACTGAATCATATTTATACCCACACCACCCTCAGCACGGATTTATTACAGCTATGCCTCATTTGGAGGATATTGGATGGAACTTTAAGGAAGAAGTCATCAGAACCGTGCGACAGAGAGTAAATAATGGTGGTACACCCGAGACCACATATTATCAATATGACGGACAGGGGCAGCGTATTAGAAAAATTACCGAAAACCAGGCTGATGAAGGTATTACACCCGCTGTAAAAGATGAACGAATATATATTTCAGGTTATGAATTATATAAAAAAACAAGTACTGGTTTAAGGCGAACGAGCTTGAGTTTATTGGAAAAGGAACACCGGTTTGTAATGATTGAAACACGCAATGAAATTGATGACGGTACAGAAGAATTTTTAGTACGCTACCAGCATCATAATCACCTTGGCTCTGCTAACCTTGAGCTTAATGAAAATGCGGAGGTAATTAGCTATGAAGAATACCATCCTTATGGCACAACAGCATACCAGGCAAAGAACAGTGCGATAAGAGCCGCCGCAAAACGCTACCGTTATACGGGAATGGAGCGGGATGAAGAAACAGGATTGGAATACCATAGTGCAAGGTATTATTTGCCGTGGTTAGGGAGATGGTGCAGCGCTGACCCGATTGGGATTGGGGATGGGGTTAATGTGTATGTGTATGGGCGGGGGAATCCGATTGGGCTTGTGGATACTTCAGGTAGACAATCAAATGCTCCGGAGTTTATTGTAGTAAAATGGTGGGACAATACAAGTTACGATAAAAGACAACTTCGTGGAGCTCTTTTTGTAAAGGTAGGCAAAAAAAACTATATTGAACCTGCAGAAAAAAAAGCCAATAAGGATAAAGAAAATATTCAAAGCGTTATTGATATGGATGAATCAACGCGCTTAAAGGGTTGGAAAGAGCGAGTTAAACAAAATAAAGAAAACCTTATTATGATTGAAAAAGATTTACAAAGTAAAAAACAAAGCATTGAAAATAGTCCTTCCGGAGTTTTATATATTGACAAATCATCCGACGGTTACATTCCGAACTTTAATACAACAAATGCAGAGTATGAAAAAATTAAAGCTGATGTAGCTTCTTATGTAAGAAATCAGACTCTGTCTCCGGGACTTACCCCACAAGACAAACTCATACTGAGTGAAGGATTGTCCTCATGGGACGCCTATGCAACAAAAATAGGGAAATCTAATAATAATATGTCTTCGGTGATGAGCAAAGACCCCTACTTATTACCTACAATCGAAATTGATTTACCGAAAAATCTTAATGTAACATTTGCAACAAACAGTGCTATTTTAGATGAAAACGGAAAAAAACAATTAGAAGCACTTTACATTAACTTGATGATAATACCAGACTTGAAAGTGACTTTGATAGGTCATACTGACAGTATTGGTTCTGACGAAGCTAATTTAGAATTATCTAAACAAAGAGCTACTGCAAGCAAAAACTACTTAGTAGAGATGGGCATTTCTGCTGATAGAATAAGTATCGATTGGAAGGGCGAGTCATTGCCAATAGCTAATAATGAGACAGAAGCCGGGAGGGCGCTCAATAGAAGAATTGAGGTAATTCAGAATTGACCATTCCCCACTACTGCAATGAGTTCGCTCTACCCAGTCCACAGTTGAAGCGTGGGATAAGGTAAATGTTTTAGACCAGGAATTCGGCAGATCTATTAATAATTACTTTAATTGTATATAGGTTTGAATTTAAAATAAATAAAATATGCCAAAAGCAAATAAGTCAAATTTTATCATTCATGGAACGTTAACCGATAGAAACAAAAATAAACTTTCTGGTTTTTTAGTAATAGCTTTTGACCGAGATATGCGCTTGGAATTTTTAAAAATTGAAAATGGATTAATAATAGAATAGGATTATAAGAAACATACGCATCAATGCGGAATGACAACGTATTTAATGTTAAAAAGTAGAAGAAATAGAATTTGAGAATTATTAATAATTAATATACAAAAAAATATTTTAATTAAAATTATAAGAATATAAAAAAAAGAAATAATTCATACTTGCTCAATATTAATCTTATTGATTCAAATGGCAAAGCACTTCCAGGTTATATACTGAAGCGTGAGATTGTGATAGCATTTAACATTAAATCAACTTTTTAGGAAATAATATCTTTGGCTTAATAAACTAAAAATTCGATTTTTGCAGATTTTTAAAAAAATAAAATTATTATGAAAACAACTATTGCCGGTATCGTTAAAATTCCTGATAATGATGAAAATGCATGTACTGGTTTTTTGAATTTATCAGTTAAAGTTTATCAGGTAACGCTAAATACAGAAAAACCTCTATTAACTCTACCGGTTGATGAAACCGGGAAGTTTACCGGGGAAATTCAATATGAAAAAGGTTTTTCCCTGATCGCAAGATTATATCTGCAATTATCCGAACAACAGGTACAGGAAATTCTTATTGATGAAAGCGGACCGCATTGTTATGGCAGTATATTATCAATCAACTTTACATATCATCCTGATAAACAAGGGATACCTTTATTTAACCGAATTAAAAATTCTGTATCCAAACAATTAGGGAACCTGTTATTGAAGGACTTAAACGAACAGCAGCGTATGAAGCTTTTATGTTTAGCCTGTATCAGAGAGCTTGATCTTAACAGACTATTGAATGCTAACAGGCTGTACACTGAATTGCAGTCTGAAATTGGATATTGTAAAAGAAAAATTGATGTGGCTTTAAAGCAAAAAGAAGCGGAGCAGGAATATCTTAATAAAGCAGCATCAGACCTGCAGAAAATATCCTCAAATATTGAGACTGAAGGTGTTCTGTTTGCATTAGCGGGAACTATTTCCGGGTCTGAATTACATTCTGTTCTTACGTTAAGTAAAAATAATATCATTGCTGCGCTTGAAAAAGCTGCAAACGAAAATGTAATATATAAAAGCAGCTTATTTGAGGATATTGCTGAAGGATTAGTTGTGATCAGAAATTGTTTGCTTATGAATTCATTTTATGATAACAGGTTTTATGATGCTAAAATTATTCATTTATCATCGCTTCAGTTATTTAAAAAAAGCGATTTACTTGATTTAACCATAGATGCCGGGAGTTTGCAATCGTTATTATCTGATGAAGAAGAATCCGGCGATGAACCATTAACTCAAAAGCCTGCCGGTGATATTGCAAAAGGCGGTGCAAAAATTAACGCTGATATACCAAATAACGATGAACTGAAAAAAATAATAGAGATCGATCTTATTCTAAATCAATTTCCTCCGTTGCTGGAACTATCTGTACAGGAATCCGCAAAGCTGCCCGGTCATCTTGATGAAGAAATGTTAATTAAAAAAGATTTGGATAGCTGGCTTAAATCGATTAAAAGTATAAAAGGAGCTGCCAAATATCCTGAAAAATATAAAGAAAGTGATAACCCGGAAGAAAGTTATGCTATTGATATTGTACAGGCATTTTCGGAGAAATATCCATCCCAGTCACTTGCTGTAAACCTGGGCAAAACAAAAATGCCGGGTATAGAACAAATATTGGTGATTTTAAACAAAAATAAAGATTTTAATATTTCTAAACAATCCGCTAATACTTTTTTCACAGTTTCAAAAGAACCTAATAAACCAAGAGAGATCAAACAGGAAGATTTAACCCGGCTGCAATCATTGCAAAGATGTTATAAGCTAACAGAAGGTTTTTCCGGAATAAACCAGCTTGAGGCTCTGGTATCAAGCGGCCTTGATTCAGCCCATAGAATAGTAACAATGGGACGGTTTGATTTTGCCGATAAAATGCAAAAGCGTGGTTTAAGCAGGAAAGAAGCGGATTTTATATTTTGCCGTGCGAAGTCTATTAATGATACTGTTACGCATCTAGCTGTTTTGTATCAAAGATTTGAAAGTAAGGATGCAATGCTGCCCGGAATAATGAGAAATGGAAACAGTAACCAGCCGCCAGCAGCCGCAGGCTTACCTGATATGAAGTCAATTTTCGGCAGTCTTGATACTTGTACATGTAATCAATGCCAGTCAGTATTCAGTCCTTCAGCATATTTAACGGATTTATTGCACTGGATAAAAAGTGATGTTGTTTGTGAGAATACGGGCAAGAACGGATATTCGGCATTGACCGGAAATTCTTCTAAAACCAGAAGAGGTGATATATCTTATATTAAATTAAATTGTAAAAATGCGGAAACAGAGCTGCCTTATATAGATCTTGTTAATGAGATCTTAACTCTAAACATTGAACCAAATGCTGATTACAGTTTGCTTCAAACAAATAATTCATCAGAAGAGTTATTTGTTCAGCCTGAACATCGCTATGATGCGATAGAAGCTAAGTTGATGGATTACTCATACACCTGGAAACTGCCATTTGATGTTAAACTTGCTGAATCACAGAAATATTTGTCAGAGCTTGGTACTACTCACGCTGAACTGATAAGAACATACAGTCACCCGGATTCCCATTTTAATACGATTTATTGGGCAAAAGCATTCCTTGGGATTAATGAAAATGAATATAAGATACTTATTGGTAATAATGCAGCAGGTGCATCATTCTGGCCAAAACATTGGGGTTTAAGCTCTTCTTCAAATAATGTTGGTGAAATATTAAGAAAATCCGGCTTAACTTTGGATGAACTTGAGGATATTATAAGGTCAACATATGTTAAAGGAAATGCCGCCATTACAATTTTACGCCCGCAAAATGGACCTGATGATTGTAACACCGATGCATTTACTTTTGCACCGGCTATAACTTCGGCAGTTGCTGAAAGGCTAATGAAATTTGAGCGATTGAGAAGAATAAGTAAGTTAAGTATCTTTGAACTGGATAAAGCTATTGAATCATTTGGTAATGTAATTAATGAAGAATTCATTATTAAGCTGGCATCAGCAATTTATCTGAAGGATAAAATAAATAAAACATTTATTGAGGTGTTAATATTTTGCAGCGATAAACCTTTCTTTGATAACATTAAGAATTCCTGGACAGAATATTATGCTGATAAGTACTGTAACAATTCTTTCAGCGATATAGTAAAAACTTTTTTTGATCCCGTTACACTGGATTCTTCATCCAACACTAAAAAAATTAAAAGTCTTATACCGGATGAAAAAGCAATTATATGTTTTGCTCTGAAAATTGATGAACAGGAATTAGATGCGATTGTAAACTGCAATTTTCCTTCTTCAAATCCTGTTTTAACTACCGGGGTAATTTCTGATTTAGAAGCATATTGTATCCTGGCTGATGTACTTACTTTAAGTATTAAAGAATTGATATCCTTTATAAGTATGAGCGGTAATCCGTTTTCTGCTAACCCCGTGAACCCGGCTCAAATAATTAAATTTATTGATAAATACTTAGAATTTAAGAAACTGTGTATTCTGCCAACAGCATTTTATGATATTGACAGAGGTAAGGGATATTTTGAACTGGATAACCAGGGTAAAGCTGTAGATCCTGATTTCGAAAAAGTTGCAAGAGACGCCTGGGAAAAAATGGAATTAGCTTTAACCGAAACCAGGAATCAGTATCCTTCAGGATATGATGTTAACAATCAGCCGATAATTGAAAATGGGGAACAATTAGCTCCATATTTGGAAGATGTAATTTCAAGGTATTTGGGAGAGCTTTTAGGAATTAAGGATTACATCGTTAAAGAACTGGTAAATTTTTATAATCCTGTATGGTTTAATATTTTCATAGATGATAAAGATAGAATCTGGGAGCTCTTGCCGGACGAAGTACTCTTACCGGAAGAAATAGTGGTATCAAATCAGTTTACTTCTCTATACAGATATTTATTAAGAATTTCTATTATTAAGAATTTATGCAGTTTAAGTGCTTTAGGATTAGAATCAGGTATAGAAATTAAAATTCATAACCACTTACAGATTCCTAATGATTCATTTTACTGGCTTGATAAAGACTATTTAGTATCAAATCTTGAACATTTAATATGGCTAAAGAATGCTGCTTTACAATCTGAATTTCTTGATATTCAACAGAATGAATATTTCCAGAAAGTGAGTGATTTACTCAATAATATAGGTAATTTACCTGAAGATCTTTATATAGTTTCGGGGCAAAACAGTTGTATCAAAGAAATGAGTAATGACGATTTTATTGATATGTTTGAAAAGACACAAGTGGTTACTTCATCTACAGCTGATCTAATTAAGATAATGAATTCTTTAATTTCTATATATAATTTATCCAAGAAGATTGATATCAAATATTCTGAAAGCTGGAAGTGGATATGGTCAACAACTTCAACAGGTGGATATACTGAGAGCAATATCAGCGATTTCAGAGAAAACATTAGAGGTCATTTAAGAAACAAATATTCAGAATTTAATTCATGGAGCAAATATATTATACCTATACATAATAAATTCAGATCAGATTTAAGGGATGCCTTGGTTTCATTTTACATAGGTCAGAGGGGATTTAAAAACGAAAGTTCAATTTTCGACCATTTTCTATTTGATGCCGAAATGGAACCATGCCGTAAAACTACCAGAATTTTGATGGCAATATCATCCGTTCAGTTATTGATACACAGGTCATTAATGGGATTGGAAACGGATGTTTGCATGGATGAGGACGATAAAAATGAGTGGGAGTGGAGAAAAAATTACAGGGTTTGGGAAGCGAACAGAAAAATTTTCTTGTATCCTGAAAACTGGATAGAACCTTCTTTAAGGCTGGATAAATCACCATTTTTTAAAGAAGCCGAAGATCTGCTTCAGCAGGATGAAATAAATGATAATAACTGTGAAAAAGCATATTTCAATTATTTAAGCAATTTAAACGAAGCTGCAAGATTAGATATCAGAGGAACATATATTGAAACAGATCCCGAAGAAAAAATCCATGTAATCGCCAGAACATGGAATGCTCCATATGCCTACTATTACAGGTATAGAACTAAAAACAAATGGTCAGCATGGGAAAAAATTGAACAGGATATTGAAGGAGATCATATTATTCCTGTTGTATTTAACAGGAGATTACATTTATTCTGGCCTGTATTTATAGAAAAAGAGCATCGTAAGATCAAAAGAATTATTGATGGAGAAGAACAAAATGCTCCTTATTACGAAATCAAGATTTGCTATTCCAGATTAGAATTTGGAAAATGGACCGGAAAAAAAATTCTTGATGGTACAGTACTGGCAGGACACTATTGCGGGCCGGATGCATTTAATAATATTTACAGAAAACTTGGAACTGATGAATTGAGAAAAGGGGCAAGACTTGCTGAAAATTTTGAAACCTATGCCCACGTAAGCCTTGATAAAAATTCGTTTTACTTTTGGGGTGAAAAAACCAATCCCGGAAATGATCTGATTATTAATTGCAGGCGTGAATTTGCAAAGGAATGGGAGACTTATCACACAGGATATACGGAATTAGCATTTGAAGACAGGTTCCTGATAACTTCGTGCAGCAATAAAGTAGAAATTATACCTGCAGTAATAGATACTACGTGGCCTGCAATATTAATAGCCCGACCAAATCAAACAATACCCAAAGCAATGCAAATGCTTCAGGGAGTTGACAGAATTGATACTGAATCTCTTGAAAACGGGTTATTCGTTAAAAACATTCGGGCGCATGTTGGCGGTTCATTAAAGATATTCAGGAACACAAACAGCAAATTCATGTTGACATATCCTCATCAGTATAAGGATGCGATGTGGAACAGCCCATTCTTCTTTAGTGATAAAAAACATTCTTTCTTTATTGAAAGAAACATATCAGTAAAATGTCAATGTTATTTCAAAAGAACAGGAAATAAATTTGAATACGTTTGTGAAAATGTTTCAGCACAAGGAAACAAATTTATTGTACAATCTTTTGAGCATCCTTTCGTTTGCTTAATGCTTTCAGAGTTAAACAAATATGGTATTACCGGGCTATTGAATTCAAAAAATCCGGATATCAGGAGGCAGACTAAAATCGTTAATAAATTTAATCAGGAATATCTTCCTGTATACTCATATATTGCAAATCCGTATCCTAAGGATGAGTATGATTTTTCTTATAACGGAGCATATTCACAATATAACTGGGAAGTATTCTTTCATTTGGTATCTTTAATTGCGAGGGAATTGAAAAATAACAATAAATTTTCTGAAGCAATTAAATGGCTGCAATTTGTTTTTGACCCGACAAATCATGAAAACGCATTTGGTAATTTAAGATACTGGATGATAAAGCCGTTTATGCAGGATGTATCAGATGGCTCTATACAGAATTTAATGCGTCTATTAAGCGGAAACGCATTAAGTAATGAAGAAGAGACGAAGAAAAAAGAATTATGTGCCCAGATAGAAGACTGGAGAGATAATCCTTTTGAACCGCACAGAATAGCCTCAATGAGAAACAGGGCTTATATGTTATGGGTTTATATGGAGTACATTCAAACTCTGCTGGATTGGGCGGATCATCTGTTCACACAGTTTACTACTGAATCTATTAACGAAGCTTCAAATCTGTATATCATGGCATTTAATCTATTAGGAGAAAAGCCAAAAAAGATCAATAAAAACAATACAACAAGCTTTTGTTATAATGATTTACTGAACGGGTTAGATCCGTTCTCAAATGTATCTGTAAATATTGAAAGCCAGTTAACTGGAGCAGAATTTTACAACAACTGTATGTGCAATTCTAATTCATATAATATTTCCAAAAACTATTCTTTACCCAATTTACTATTTTGTATTCCGGAAAATCCAAAATTGCTGGAATATTGGGAAAAAGTTAATGACAGATTGTTCAAGATCAGGAATTGCAGGGATATTAATGGTAATATTAGAGAAGTACCCCTGTTTCAGCCTCCGATAGATCCTGCGCTTCTGGTACGTGCAACTGCAATGGGTCTTGATATATCAGAAGTATTGGAAGATCTAGCAACCCCTCCGCTAAATTATCGTTATTCATTTTTGATTCAGAAAGCAAATGAATTTTGCGGAGAGGTTAAAGCTCTTGGAGGTCAATTACTATCTGCTTTTGAAAAACGGGATGCAGAAGAACTATCATTGATAAGGCAATTGCATGAACAAAATATATTAAAGGCATCCAAGAATTTAAAAAAACTCCAGCTTGAAGAGGCGAAGAATAACCTAAATTCTTTGATGCATAATAAAAAATTGATTGAAATCAGACTTAATGACTACCAGGGAAGAGCTTATATAAGTAGTAAAGAGCTAAATACAATTCAGCAAACCAAAGTTGCTGAAGGTCTTGTATATGGGGAGCAGGCACTTAATGCTGTTTCCGGGGTAATGGTGGCTATTCCGGATTTATTTGTCGGTGCACCAACTGCATCGGGAGCACAAGTTTTTGGTGGAAAAAAGCTACATAAATCTATTCAGGCAAGTGCTTCAATCTTGGGATTGCTAGCCTCGGTTTACCGAAATAAAGCATCAATGTCTGCTACATACGCAAATTATGAAAGAAGATATGAAGATTGGGCTTTACAGATCAAAACTGCCAATGAGGAATTAAAACAAATTGAAAAACAGATTTTAGGAGCTGAGATCAGAATTGCACTTGCTGAAAAAGAACTGGAAAATCATGAACTGCAGCAAGAGCAATCGAAGGAGATATACGATTGGATGAAATCAAAGTTTACAAATCAGCAGCTTTATACCTGGATGTCAGGCGAATTAATGAAACTGCACAGGAAAGCCTATGAACTTGCTTACGATATGGCTAAACACGCACAAAAGGCATATCAAAATGAACTAGGAAGGACTGAAGCGCCGGTTGTTTTCGGAAACTGGGATAGCGGCAGGAAGGGGCTTCTGGCTGGTGAGAGGTTGAGTGTTCAGCTCAAAGAATTGGATTCTATGTATATAAAGAACAATAATAGGGAATACGAGCTTACAAAGAGTATTTCATTGAAACTTCTGGATCCGCAGCAATTGGTTGAACTAGTTAAGGAGGGAAAATGTACTATAAACCTTCCGGAATGGCTATTTAATTTAGAATTCCCGGACAAAAAGTTATATGCAATGAGAATTAAGAGCGTAGCAGTATCATTACCTTGCATAACAGGTCCCCATACATCAACCAATATCAAACTATCATTGAAGAATCATTGGATTGGTTGGAATGTATCAGATACAACTGTAAATTATTCTGCAACATTTGATGAAATTATAACATCATCTTCGAATAATGATCCTGCTGTTTTTGAAGCAAATTTAAGAGATGAACGATATATGCCATTTGAAAACAAAGGGGTAGTTTCCCAATGGGATATCAGCTTACCAAATCAACATGATTTTGATTATAGTACAATAAGTGATTTAATATTACATGTACGGTATGTGGCAAAAGGAGGTAATACTATTTCATCATCAACAATCCCAATTAATGCTAAACAATTGATGTCCTGGAGGCATGATTTTCCGCAAGAATGGCATTTGTTACACAATTTTGATATTGAAAAAGGGATTGGTTCTGATTACGATAAATTAGAGAATAAATGCCCGGTTTTAACAACGGAGCATATTTCATATCAAATGAGATTAGCGGGAAAAAATACAGGTAGTGTTGAAAAATTATATTATTCTTATAAAGATGATAATGGGGAAATAAAAATAGTGCAAATTGCAGTAGATTCTATTATACAAATTGAAAATGGGATTATTAAAATCGGTAACAAAAAGGTAGAAGATATTTGGATTATTTATAAATTAGAACCGTGACAAAAATTTTATAATTAATAATTTCAAATTTAAGTCTATGAAAACATTATTACTAATTATAGCGATCTTTATTTGTTTTCAAACAATATATTCACAATGGTATGTTGATAATTTGCAGCAGACCGATGATATCCCTGCTAGTTGGCCTGATAGAATTCAGTTCTTTGACAACAACACTGGATGGTTTTCTTGCCCGGTTCATTCTGATACTCTTTATAAAACCACGAATGGTGGTGTAAGCTGGTTGGGTTATACAACTGTTGATACAAATCGAGTTTCTGTTTTATATTTTGTTAATCAAATGACTGGATGGGCGGTTGGCAATAGAGGTAAAATTGTGAAGACATCAAACGGAGGTTTGAATTGGATGTTGCAAACTAGCGGTGTATATTCATTCCTTAATGATGTAAATTTTTGGGATACTCAGAATGGATTTATTGTTGGTTCTTATGACTCAACTAGAGTTATATTGAAAACTACTAATAGTGGAACTACATGGCAAAAACTAGTAACTCCGGGAAACGGAAGATTATTCTCGGTTAAAATGTTAAGTGCTAACGTCGTTTATGCTGTTGGAGATTCGGGGAGAATAATTTATACGACCAATGGTGGAGCTAATTGGGAGAATCAAATATCTAATACAAATGCTACTTTGAGAAGTATCCAATTTAAGAACTATGGTCCAGTTAATATTGGATGGATAGCAGGTAAAAACGGTGCCCTTCTGACTACTTCCAATGGAGGTCAAAATTGGATTTCACGATCATTTAATCAGGTAAATTTTTATGCGATATTTTTTTCAACATATGACACTGGGTATACTGTAGGTCAATACGGTAGGATTTATAAAACAATAAACAGTGGATTGAATTGGTCCTTACAAAGTGTACCTCTTGATACTTCAGTTATTATCAAAGATGTTTTCTGCATTAATTCACAAAAGGTATGGGCTTCAGCGTATAACTATAATCTTATCTATACGACTAATGGCGGCGGTCCTGTTGGCATTCAACCTATTTCAAATGAAGTGCCAACGGGTTTTTCATTAGCGCAGAACTATCCAAATCCGTTTAATCCAAATACTAAGATTCAATTTAGCATCTCAAAATCAGTATTTACAAAGCTGACAATTTACGATATAACAGGACGTGTGATGGCTATTCTGGTTAATGAAGATTTAAAACCTGGAATTTACGAAGCCGAGTGGGATGCTTCTCATCGGGCAAGCGGTGTGTATTATTATAAGTTAGAGTCTGATTCATATTCAGAAACAAGACGCATGGTTTTGCTTAAATAATAATAATCATCAAATTTTTCATTTAACAAAACAATAGTAATAATTTGTTACTTATTTGTTACCCGCTGTATATCAAATATTTATATACCAATAATTTACCTTGCTATTTCGGGTTAGTTGCCCAAACTCCGGCTTCAGGGATAAAGCCCTTATCATCCATTTCCAGCATTGATTTGATCAAATGAGCTATCTGAGTGCCTTCAAGCTTTGTCGGATTAAAATCACGCGGCTTGCCGCCGGCATTAATGCCGAAATTTGTCTGTACTTCACTTGGATTTACAAGCATAACCCTGATATTATATTTTCTCAACTCTGCGCGCCAGCATTCATTCATGCCGCGCAATGCGAACTTAGTTGCGCAATACGGCGAGCCGTTTGCGAATCCGCCCGTTCCCGCGCTTGATGCAATATTTACAATATTGCCATAATTTTTTTCTGTGAAATACTTTGCTGACTCCCTGCCGCACATCATTGCGCCGGTAATATTTGTCATCAATACTTCATTGAACTTTGCTGTATCAATTCCGGTTAACGGACTGAAATATCCGTAAGCCGCATTATTAATAAGAACATTATAACCATCCAAAGCTTCAATGGTTTTTGCTATAAGGTTAACTACATCGCTTTCTTTACGTACATCCGCTGTAATTGGAATTGCGCCAATCTCTCTGGCTGCGGCTTTGAGTCTGGTTGTATCTCTGCCGCAAATTACGGCTTTCGCGCCTGCTTCTGTAAATACTTTAGCAGTTGAGTAGCCAATACCCATACTGCCGCCTGTTACCAATACTTTTGCATTTTTAAGATCCATTTAAGTTTTCCTTTCATTAGATTTATACAAGTATAATGTTAATATGGTTTTAAAATTAGTCAAATTGCCGGGAAAGAAATATAAGCCGGGTCTTATTGTGACATTGAAATAAACGTACACAATGTGTAAATTTTGTAAATCAGAAATTAAATGAATAAATAATATGAAGACCACCGCAGCGCATGATGAGAAAATCGCAAAAATGAGCTTTGCATCAGTGTATCCCCACTATGTTACTAAAGTTGAAAACAAGGGCAGGACTAAAAAAGAGCTTTATGAGGTTATTGAGTGGCTTACGGGCTTTGATAATAAAAAGCTCCAGGCACTGATAAAAGAGAAAGTTACTTTCGAAGAATTTTTTAAAAGGGCAAAGCTTAATCCAAATGCACATTTAATCACAGGCACTATCTGCGGATACCGCGTTGAGGAGATAGAAAATCCACTGACCCAAAAGGCAAGATACATGGATAAGCTTGTTGATGAGCTTGCTAAAGGCAGAAAGATGGAAAAGATCCTTCGAAAAGAAGGTTAATTAGGTTAATATCTGATGGCTTTAATAAACATGTTTTATAATAAGAAATAAAATATATATGGCAAAAAACAAATTGCTCAGTATGCATAATATCAGCATTGTTGTGGAATCACTTGATGATGCTGTAGCTTTATTTGAAGAAATAGGCATGAAGCTTGAAGGCAGGGCTGTAATTGAAGGTGAGTGGGCAGGCAGGGTTACAGGGCTGGGTGATCAAACTGTGGAAATTGCGATGTTGGTCACCCCCGATGGTCACAGCAGGATCGAGCTTTCGAATTTTATCACACCTCCAGTAGTATCAGATCACCGGAATGCTCCCGTTAACTCCCTTGGTTATCTTCGGGTCATGTTCGCAGTGGAAGATATTGATGAAATGGTAACAAAATTAACCAAACATGGCGCTAAACTTGAGGGGGAGGTCGTTCAGTATGAAAATTCATACAGGCTTTGTTATATCCGCGCAGCGGACGGGCTGCTGATAGGTCTTGCTGAGGAACTTAAAAAATAATAATATGAATATAAAAGAACAGATAAAAGAGTATATTTCAAGCCAACCTGAATCAAAACAAAGCGATATGCAGGAATTGCACAAAAAAATTCTGAAGTTGAAACCAAAATGTAAATTATGGTTCCTGGATGGCAAAGACAGTAATGGAAAAGTAGTTTCTAATCCAAATATTGGATATGGCTCGCAAAACATAAAATATGCTGATGGAACTACCAGGGAGTTCTATCAAATTGGATTGAGTGCAAATACTGCGGGGATATCTGTTTACGTTATGGGAATAAAAGATAAGTCATACTTAGCCAAAACATTCGGGAAAAAACTTGGCAAGGCAAGCGTAACCGGTTATTGCATTAAGTTCAAAACACTCAAGGATATAAACATTGATATACTTGAAGCGGCAGTAAGATTTGGGTTTGAGAACACATAAAAGCAATTAAAAAGGGCGCCTAAGCGCCCTGATTGTAAATTGTTAATTGCTGATTGGCTTACACAATACCATAAGCAAGCATTGCATTGGCTACTTTAATAAAGCCGCCGATGTTTGCGCCTGTTAAGTAATCGCCTTTTTTACCGTAAGCTTCTGCGGTATCAAGACATGTTTTGTGAATGCTCTTCATAATACCAAGAAGCTTAGCATCAACTTCTTCGCGGCTCCACATTAAGCGCATACTGTTCTGGCTCATTTCAAGTCCTGATACAGCTACGCCGCCTGCGTTAGCAGCTTTTGCGGGTCCGTATAAGAAGCCGTTATCCTGGTAAACCTTAATTGCTGCAAGATCACTCGGCATATTTGCGCCTTCTGATACGCAGTAACAGCCTGCATCGACCAAACCTTTTGCAAGGCTTTCATCAAGCTCATTTTGTGTTGCGCACGGTAAAGCTATATCTACCTTTAAGCCGTGTTCTTTAATTACCTGCCAAACGCTCAATCCTTCATAATATTTTACTTTGTGTTTATCAGCGTATTCTTTAATTCTTCCGCGGCGGTTGTTCTTAAGATCGAGTAAGAATGCGAGTTTTGCACTATCAATACCTGACTCATCAACTATCGTTCCGTTTGAATCTGATGCTGTTATCGGGATACCGCCTAAATCGTTAACTTTTTCTATTGCATACTGTGATACGTTTCCTGAGCCGCTAACTGCAACGCGTTTTCCTTTAAAGTCTTTTCCGTTGGCTGCAAGCATTTCTGCTGCAAAGTATACTGTACCGTAACCTGTTGCTTCGGGTCTTATTAAGCTTCCGCCGTATTCAAGTCCTTTGCCTGTTAATACGCCTGTATGTTCATTAACTATCTTTTTATAATAGCCATATAAGTAACCGATCTCTCTTCCGCCAACGCCAATATCGCCTGCAGGTACGTCCCTGTCGGGTCCGATATGCCTGAAGAGCTCTCTCATGAATGCATAGCAGAATCTCATTACTTCATCATCTGATTTGCCTTTAGGATCGAAGTCACTTCCGCCTTTACCGCCGCCCATTGGGAGAGTGGTTAAAGCATTTTTGAAGATCTGTTCGAAACCGAGGAATTTTAAGATACCAAGATTAACTGAAGGATGGAATCTTAAACCGCCTTTATACGGACCAATTGCATTATTGAATTCTACTCTGAAGCCTCTGTTAACCTGAACTTCGCCTGCATCATCTACCCATGGTACGCGGAATAAAATTGCTCTATCCGGCACTACTATTCTTTCATATATTTTTGCTTTTACAAATTCTGGATGTTTTGCTACTGTTGGTTCAAGGGTAGAAAGTACTTCTTCTACTGCCTGATGGAATTCGGGCTGAGCTGCATCTTTAATTTTGACTTTTTCGATTACATCTTTTATTACTGATGACGATTTTGCCATTGATATGCTCCTTCTTAGCGTGTTATTAATTTGATAGGATCGGGTTATTTGAAAAAATTCCCTGTTTTCATATACAAAAATACCGTTTTTTTACAACTTTAAACAATGATATTAGTCATAATTTACAAACATTTAACATATGTTTTCTTTGTTTATCTTGGAAATTGTGTTTAAATTGTTTAAACATAACTTTTAAAATGCTAAATAATTAAGGAATTTTATGAAAATAAAGAAATTTACATGTGTAAACTGCGGCGCGCCTAAAGTGAATGAATACAGGTCACCTTACATTATGTGTGATTACTGCGGCTCATTCACAGATATTGACTATACTCTTGGACTTGATAAGTGGAACGAATCAACAGTTAAAACCCTTAACTATCAGGCAACAAAAATTGCGCTTATGAATAAAATTCAGGCTGCCCTGCAGCGCGGAGATAAGGAACAATATTTCAGCCTGCAAAAAGATTTTTGGGATTATTATTACCGTACTTTCCCTGCTTACCTTCCGCCATCGATTGATGACGGATATAAATACAGAGATTACCTTGAAGTGTGCGCGGAATCAAGCACTGAATACGGTTTTGACCCAAAATGGCAGGAGTACGGAATTAAGCAGCAGCAGCTTCAGCAGGCATTGACATATTATAATGACGGCACCGGGAATAAAGTTGAAAGCACAGGATTTTTCAGGCTGGCAGAATTTTTTATAGGAATGACAAAAGACGGGATGAGAGTATTTTATGAAAACCCGAAGTATGCTATAATGCACGATCTTATCCCACAACAAGTGCACATGAAAATGAAGATGTCAATGTTCGTGCAGGTATGGCTGCCGTACCTTACGGAAGCTGACCAGGAAAAATTTCTGAAAATGTCCGGCTTCAGTATGCAGTACGTGGATATCGAAAGGCCATCGGGCAGAACAGGAGAGTGCGAACACTGCAAAGCTGAAATTTATATCCCGGAAGGCTCATATAAAGTACATTGCGAAAGCTGCCACAAGAATACAAAGGTTCAGCAGCAATTTAAATGTATGTCATGCGGCGCTGAAAATAAGGTACCTGAGTTCCCCGCAAAGCCCATTGACTGCGAATTCTGCGGAGTAGAGAACAGGCTGATACAAAGATTGTTCGGTTGATTTTTTAAATCTGTGAAGTCTTCAGCCCTTGATATGGATTTCATTTGGTTAGTTATTAATTTGCGAGCGTAGCGAAGCAATCTCATTTTATTAAATCATTGATAAGATTGCTTCGTCACTTCGTTCCTCGCAAATTTTTATAATTACAGCACAAGTATTTTCTCTTCAGTCATTTCATGTATCGCATAGCGCACGCCTTCGCGTGTGTTGCCTGAATCCTTAACGCCGCCGTATGGCATTGCATCCATTCTGTATGCCGAAGCTTCGTTAATTATCACTCCGCCTGTGTGAATGTTATTGTAAGCATACATAATTGCATTCATGTCATTTGTAAAGAGTCCTGCCTGAAGCCCGAAACGCGAATCGTTCACTTTTTCAACAGCCTCTTCGATGCTGTTTACAGCTTCAATAGTTATTACGGGGGCAAATACTTCTGCGCATTTAACATTGGCTGTATCGGGCGCGTTTTCAATCACTGTAGGTTCAAGCACAGCTCTGCTGCGTTTGCCGCCGCAAAGGATAGTTGCCCCTGCATTCTTTGCTTCATTAACCCAATTTTCTGCCCGGATAGCTTCATCTTCAGTTATCATCGGTCCAGTTATAGTGTTTTCATCGTACGGGTCACCATATTTAATATTTTTTGCTGATTCAACAATTTTACCTTTGAAAGTATCATAAATATCTTTGTGTACATAAACCCGCTGAACAGAAATACAGCTTTGACCGGCCTGTGAAAATCCGCCAATTGTAATTTTCGCAGCAGCGGAATCGATATCAGCATCATTATTTACAATTACTCCGGCATTTCCGCCGAGCTCCAGCGAAACTTTCTGCCGGTCTGTTTTCTTTTTGATTCCCCAGCCCACATCACCTGAGCCTGTAAAGCTTATAAGCTTAATTCTGCCGTCACTAATATGGTTATCCATATCGCTGCCTGAAACAGGCAAAATGTTCAAAGGAATTGAACTTATACCAAGCTTTTTGCAAACATCAAAAATAATTCTGCCAAGCGCAATTGCTGTGAGAATTGAGCTTGATGAAGGCTTTATGATGATCACATTACCTGAAGCAAGCGCCGGTGATATTTTATGCGCAGCCAGATTCAAAGGGAAGTTCCATGGAGTTATACCGAGTATCAATCCAACCGGGAATCTGCGTACAATGCCTGTTTTATTTTCAGAACCCGGAAGTAAATCTAAAGGCAGTACTTCGCCGTAAATACGTAAACATTCTTCGGCTCCAAGCCTGAAAGTTAAAATTGCACGGTCAACTTCGATCAGTGAAAATTTTATGGGCTTGCCGGTTTCATCTGTAATAAGCTTTGCAAGCTCGTTTTTCCTGGCTTTAATTCCTGCTGATATGTTATAGAGCAATTCCTGCCTTTTATATGCCGGCAGTGCTGCAAATTCTTTTGATACTGTTGTCAGATATTCCGCAGAAGTGTTAAATTCTGTATCACCTGCAATGTAAACTTCGCCAATTGTTTTATTTGTATATGGATTTATTACCGGTTTTATTTTGGCGGTTGTAATGAATTCACTGCCAATTAATATTTTTTCAGGCATAATGTAGTTGTTTAGTATTCAAATTTAGCTAAATAATGATAGGGTTAAAAGAGAAAAGTGTGAGCCTCTAATGTAACTCGAAACGCCGATTCGAGTCTAAGTAATTAAATTGTAGTCGAATCGGGGATTCGACTTACAAAAGCGCATAAAAAAAGGAGATTGTTGCCAATCTCCTTTTTAAAAACTTTCTTTAATAATAAATTAAAGCTGTTTTGAATCGCTTGATTTTTTGTTTTTGCTTGGGCATTCTTTGCTGTTATCGCCGGAATTTTTTCCTTCTTTATTGCAGCCGGTTTTACCTGAGCAATCCATATTCTTTTCTTTTAATGAAGCAGCCAGAGTTTCTTCATTGGTTTCACCTGCTGCATACATTATTGTTACGTTTGTCATTTTTGAAACATTGCAAGTTGAGCCGAATGATACTTCCTTAACGCCTGCAATACTTAATAAATTCTTCTGCAGATCTGCTTTTGAATCTTCGCAGGTTACTTTATCTGTAACGAACTGGTAGCTTGAAAACTCGCCGCCTGCTTTAATATTGCTGTTATCGCCGCATTTTGATTTATCGCAGCCTGTTTTATCGCCTGATGATTCAATAGCCGCTGTTTTATCACAGCCTGATTTATCGCCTGCGCTTGATGTGCATTCTTTGCTGCAATCTTTACCGTCTTTATCATTAGCTATTAAATAAGACTGGTTAAGATATAGAAAACCGAAAGCGAAAATTACAACAAGTGCCGCTGCTCCGAGAAATTTTTTATTCATAGCTTTAAAAATTTAGGTTTTTGATATGGATTTATTAAGGCAAAGATATAGATTTTTTGCTTTTAATCCAATAGGTTTAATTAACAAATTTCATAAGTTAAGTTAAAACCTAATCTTAATCATATTATTTATGAGCTATTTTAGCTATTTTTGTTATGAAAATTTATGAACTATACCCATAAGACAAAAGAAGGTAAGTAACATGAAAGAATTCAAAAACAGAAAAGAAAAATTCTTAACAGATTCAGCTATAGATATCCCTGCATTTATTTCACAAAATACCGAAGAATACAAAACTAAGCTTGGCGACCCGGGAAAATATCCGTTTACACGCGGTGTGCATGAACAAATGTACCGCAGCAAGTTCTGGACTATGAGGCAATACGCCGGCTTCGGCTCTGCTGAAGAATCGAACAAACGGTATAAATTCCTTTTGGAACAGGGAACAACAGGCTTAAGCATAGCATTTGACCTTCCTACACAAATAGGCTATGATAGTGATGAACCTATTGCCGAAGGAGAAATAGGAAAAGTTGGCGTTGCTATAGATACACTTAAGGATATGGAGATCCTATTTGACGGTATCACACTTGAAAAGATCAGCACTTCAATGACGATCAACGCAACCGCAGCGGTGCTGCTTTGTATGTATGTTGCAATTGCCAAAAAACAGGGAGCTGACCTTAAAAAGATAAGCGGAACTATCCAGAATGATGTTCTGAAAGAATACATTGCAAGGGGTACATATATTTATCCTCCTAAACACTCCATGAGGCTAATCACAGATATTTTTGCATGGTGCAATGAGAACTTACCAAGCTGGAATACAATATCAATCAGCGGTTATCACATCCGCGAAGCCGGCAGCAATGCCGTGCAGGAAGTTGCATTTACGCTTGCGGATGCAATTGCATATATCGAAGCAGCAGTTAAAGCAGGACTTGATGTAGATAAATTCGCTTCAAGGCTTTCATTTTTCTTTAACGGGCAGATAAACCTTCTTGAAGAAGTAGCAAAATACCGCGCTGCCAGAAGGATTTATTCAAAAATAATGAAAGAGCGCTTTAATGCAAAAAGCGAAAAGAGCATGATGCTGCGTTTCCATTGCCAGACTGCAGGATCATCCCTGACGGCGCAGCAGGTTGAAAATAACGTTATCCGCACTACCATTGAGGCAATGGCGGCAGTCTTCGGTGGCTGCCAGTCACTTCACACAAATTCAAAAGATGAAGCTCTTGCATTGCCAACTGAGGATTCCGTTACAACCGCATTACGCACTCAGCAGGTAATAGCATATGAAAGCGGAATAGCCGATACAGTTGACCCGTTTGCAGGTTCATATTACATTGAGTATCTTACCGACCTGATAGAAAAAGGGGCATGGGACTACCTGAATAAAATTGATGAAATAGGCGGGGCAGTTAAATGCATTGAACTTAATTTCCAGCAGGATGAAATTGCGAACAGCGCATATGAATTTGAGAAGGAAATTGAATCAGGTGAGCGCGTAATTGTTGGCGTGAATAAATTTGTTGATGAAGATCACCCTGAAAAGCTTAACCTGATGCATATTGATGAAGCTATCGGAAAGCTACAAGTAGAAAAGCTGAAAAAAGTAAAAGCAGAAAGAAACAACGATGAAGTAAAACGCGACCTGGATGGGTTGAAAAAAGCAGCCGAAGGCAATGATAACATGCTGCCGTATATCCTGAAATGTGTTGAAAGTTATTGTTCTATTGGCGAGATTTCCAATACTCTCCGCGGTGTCTGGGGTGAGTATTAGAGTACAAGCAATATGTTGAACTAAATTATAATTTATGAACCGGGTAGTATGGATCACCGGCGCTTCAACCGGTATAGGTTTTGAGCTTGCCAAGGTATTTGCAAAATCAGGTTATATTATTGTTGCAACTGCAAGAAGGAAATCAAGGCTTGTCAGCCTTGTGAACGAGATACGTTTTGCGGGACACGAAGCTTACGCTTTTGTATGCGATGTCCGCTCAGAGCGCAGCATTATAAGCACAAAGAAAAAGATACTTGAAAAGTGCGGCACTATTGATATTCTTATCAATAATGCATCAATTACTGCATTTAAATCCTTTATAGATACAAAACCACCGGAATTTGACGATATCATTGAAACCAACCTTCGCGGCGGATATTTGATGGCACGTACAGTGCTGCCGATAATGATGAAGAAAAAACGCGGGCATATTATCAATATTCTCAGTGTTGCTGCGCATACCGTATTTACCAACAGCTCTGCTTATGCGGCTTCAAAAGCCGGAATGCTTGCAATGTTCAACGGCTTAAGAGCTGAGGTCAGGAAATTCAATATAAAGATATCCAACATTATGCCTGGAGCTACTGATACACCTATGTGGAGTCCCGCTGTCAGACAGAAATCCGCCAACAGGATGATGACTCCGCGTGAAGTTGCTGATATAACTTACGCTGTTGCAAGCCAGCCAAAAAAGGTTGTGATAGAGGATGTTATTATCAAACCGATCAAAGGGGATCTGTAAAATATTTAATTGTAATTGATTTGCCACGAGCTTTAGCTCGTGGATTTAAGAGATCTTTTACCAAAGCGGCTTTAACCGCAATTAATTGATGATTATTTTGGATTGTTGATTGTGGAATGGCGGCTAAAGCCGCATTTTTTTCGGATTATTTTGTTCCTCCGCTCTGAAGAGCGGAGCTAACCATAATAAAACAAAGAGCTGTATTTTTTCATTTTGAAAGAAATTTTAGTTTTCTGTTCACTTCCTTTAGTCGAAAGTATTTGTAAATTAAATTACGTCATGAAACTACAGAACAAAATAGCAGTAATTACCGGCGCAGGTAAAGGAATTGGCAAAGCAACAGCGGAGCTGTTTTTAAAAGAAGGCGCAAAGGTTGTGCTAACTTCCAGGAATAAGTCTGACCTCGAGCTGTTAATCGCTGAAAATAAAAGTTACAAAGATAATATTTCCGTTATTGCGGGTGATATTTCCAAAGAGGAAACAATAAATAAAGTAATTGAGGAAACTATTGGCAATCATGGCAGAATAGACATACTTGTTAATAATGCAGGATTCGGTATCTTTGATAATCTGGTTGATTCCAAACTTGAAGATTTTGACTCTGTATTCAATACAAATGTACGTTCATTATATCTTATCACCAAAGGCTTTTTGCCTCACATGATAAAAGAACAATCCGGCACAATTATAAATATTGCATCAGTCGCAGGCAAGCAGGGATTTGCAACAGGCTCAATTTACTGCGCATCCAAACATGCAGTAATGGGCTTAAGCCGCGCATTGATGCTTGAAGTAAGGCAGTATAATATCCGCGTATGCGCAGTTTGCCCGGGAAGCGTTGCCACGGAATTTTTCAGGGCTGACTCACAAACTTCGCTTTCTTCAAGGAAAGAATCAGTACTCCAGGCTGAAGATATAGCCGAAACCATTCTTTTGGCAGCATCGCTGCCTGAAAATGCGACTCTGCACGAGATCGAGGTAAGACCTACAAATCCAAGGAAGTAATGACTTTATTCCCCTGCCTGCTGCAGGCAGGCGCGAAGGCGGGAATCTTTAGCATGATAGAACCCATGATATTAAATAACAATTTTATTCAAATGAGATTGCTTCGGAATAAATCTCGCAAGCTCGATTTATTCCTCGCAAAAATAAACTTATTTGCGAGGAGCAAAGCGACGTTTACCCCGTTGGGGAAGCAATCTTATCCATATAACGCTTTATTAATAGGATTGCTTCGCTTCGTATTTCGCAGGCTCAATACTTCACTCGCAAAAGTTGTACTTTCAATAGTATTAATTTGCTCAGTATTATATTCTCAGGAAAATAATATTGAGCTTGTTGAAAGCATTCCCGTTGAGACTACACTTGATAATCCCGATATCCGCAACACCCAGGAAGTATGGCTGGAAATGATAAACTCCGCCCAAAAAACCCTTGATATAGAGCAATTCTATATCTCAAATGAAAAAGGCGAGCCGCTTGATACAGTGCTGAATGCAATTGTTGCTGCTGCTAATAGGGGAGTAATAGTCCGTATAATAGTTGATGGTGAAATGTTCAGGACATATCCTGATGATGTAACATGGCTGGAACAACAATCACAAAACATAACTAAACATGTAATAGATTTTAAATCGCTTGCCGGGGGAATACAGCATGCGAAATTCTTTATCGTTGATGACAGTGAAGTTTTCATTGGCTCGCAAAATTTTGACTGGCGGGCATTAAAACATATTCATGAGCTTGGTATAAGAATTTCAGGAGACAGGGATCTTATCAAAATATATTCAGATATATTTAACGAGGATTGGAAGTATTCAGAAATAAATGACGGCAAAAGCTGGGATCTGCCAATTTATACTATAAATAAACCATATTGCAGGATATTAAAAAGTATTTATGGAGATTCAATACACGTAAAACCAACAATAAGTCCAAAAGAGTTTTACCATATTAACGGAGATAAAGATCTTGAAGAGATCATATTTATGATAAATTATGCTGCCAATGAAATTACTTTACAATTCCTCTCATATAATCCCGTAACAAAAGATGGCTACTGGGAAGAAGTTGATACCGCTCTGATTAATGCAACTAAAAGGGGTGTGAAGGTAAAGCTGCTGGTATCAGACTGGAATTTAAGCAAAACCGCTGTTGAGCATTTTAAAGAGCTTATCAAATATCCAAATTTTGAAGTGAGATATACTTCTATACCTGACTATTCAGGCGGATTTATTCCGTATGCAAGGGTAGAGCATTGTAAATTCATTACAGCAGATAGTTACACATGGATAGGCACAAGCAACATGAGCCATGATTATTTTTATGAATCACGAAATGTTGGATTGGTTGTGGAAAGCGAAAAGTTTACGCAGAGAGCGCGTGACATCTTTTATAAAAGCTGGAACAGCGAGTATGCAAGAGCAATTGAATCAAACGGTGAGTATGTGCCAAGAAAACGGAACCATGATTAACATGATTATAGGATTGTATTTGTAACGCGAAACGCTGTTTCGCGTATTTTAGTCGAATCAGCGATTCGACCTACATGAATAAGATTTATCATAAGACTTTTGAAGTCTTATAATAAAAAACCCCGGCAAGTGCCGGGGTTTAATTCGTAAATCATTTCTAAATTGAATTAATACATGCCGCCCATATCACCATAACCGCCGCCCGGAGGCATCATAGGAGCTGCTTTTTCCTTTTCAGGTTTTTCGCAGATAACGGCCTCGGTGGTGAGTAACATAGAAGCTACTGATGCAGCGTTCTCTAAAGCTACCCTTGTAACCTTGGTAGGATCGATAACTCCTGCTTTAATCAGGTTCTGGTATTCTTCGGTGAGTGCATTGAATCCGTAGTCATCTTTGTTCTTCTTTATCTCATTGATAACAACAGAAGCTTCAACGCCTGCGTTTTCAACTATCTGTCTTAAAGGAGCTTCAATAGCCTTCCTTATGATATCAACACCGATCTTCTGGTCTTCATTATCGCCTTTCAGCTTATCGAGTCCGCTTGAAACCCTGATAAGAGCAACACCACCGCCGGGAACGATTCCTTCTTCAACAGCTGCGCGTGTAGCATGCAGAGCGTCTTCAACTCTAGCTTTCTTTTCCTTCATTTCAACTTCTGTAGCTGCGCCTATTTTTAATACTGCAACGCCGCCTGAGAGCTTAGCAAGCCTTTCCTGTAATTTTTCTTTATCGTAATCGCTTGTTGTTTTTTCGATCTGTGCTTTAATTTCATTTACACGTTTCTTTATATCTTCTTTCTTTCCAGCGCCTTCAACTATGATAGTGTTATCTTTATCAATAACGATCTTCTTAGCTGTTCCAAGATATGCAACGGTTGCATTTTCAAGCTTGTAGCCTTTTTCTTCGCTGATAACGGTACCGGCAGTTAATACAGCAATATCTTCAAGCATAGCTTTTCTTCTGTCGCCGAATCCGGGAGCTTTAACAGCGGCAATTTTTAAAGTACCGCGTAATTTGTTAACAACAAGTGTAGCTAAAGCTTCACCTTCAAGATCTTCAGCAATGATAAGCATTGTTCTTCCTGCCTGTGCAACTTTTTCAAGTATTGGCAGTAAATCCTTCATTGTGGAAATTTTCTTGTCATAAATTAAAATATAGGGATCGTCTAAAACTGATTCCATTGTATCTGCATCAGTAACGAAGTATGGTGAAAGGTAGCCTCTATCGAACTGCATACCTTCAACGATATCAACTGTGGTATCGGTACCTTTAGCTTCTTCAACAGTGATAACGCCGTCTGTACCGACCTTCATCATAGCGTCAGCGATGAGTTCACCTATGAGCTTATCGTTATTAGCTGAAATTGAACCAACCTGAGCTATTTCAGTTTTGCTGGTCTTATCGATGTTTTTGCTTAATTTCTGCAGGCCATCAACTATTTTCGCAACAGCAATATCAATACCGCGCTTCAGGTCCATCGGATTTGCGCCGGCAGTTACATTCTTTACGCCTTCAGCGTAAATAGCCTGAGCAAGAACGGTAGCAGTTGTGGTTCCGTCACCTGCAACATCGCTGGTTTTGGAAGCAACTTCTTTTACCATCTGTGCGCCCATGTTTTCAATGGGATCTTCAAGCTCAACTTCTTTTGCAACTGATACACCATCTTTTGTAACTGTAGGTGTACCGAATTTTTTATCTATTACTACGTTTCTGCCTTTGGGTCCAAGTGTGACCTTTACGGCATTTGCCAATTTATCGACACCTTTTTTTAAGGCGCTTCTCGCCTCGGTATCGAAATGAATTAATTTTGCTGACATATTATTTTAGTCTCCTTATTTTCAAGTTTTTGTTTCCCTGAACTTGCCTGACTTTCAGAAGTTTTCAGGGTCTTCTGCAATGACCCTTCGACTCCGCTCAGGGTGACATTGCTTTTTTGTTAATTAACCTATAACAGCGTAAACATCGCTTTCGCGCATTATTAAATATTCTTCATCGTTTATTTTAACTTCTGTGCCGCTGTATTTGCCGTATAATACTTTATCACCGACTTTCAGATCCATAGCAATTCTTTTTCCGTTATCATCTGATTTGCCGTTTCCAATTGCAACAACTTCACCTTCCATAGGTTTTTCCTGGGCTGTATCAGGTAAAATAATACCGCCTTTTGTAACTTCTTCGGGAGCTTTAGGTTTTACAATAACCCTGTCTCCAAGTGGCTTTAAATTCATTTTTAGAATCCTCCTAAATTATTGATTATTATGTAAATATGTTTGTCAGGTATTAGTTAGCACTCGCTAACTGTGAGTGCTAAAATAATATAATAAGTTTTGTAAGTCAATAGTTCCCGCAGTGACCTAATATAGAGTGATAATTTTTTAAATTAATGATTATATTTACTTAACCACTCTAAATAAGGAGGTGTGATGAAATACCTTGTCATCATTTTACTCGGATTTACCCTACATGGCAAATCTCCGGAAATTTATGCGCATCAGGAAAGCAGCATTAAGGCTGTAATTGACAGCAGTATCTTTAACTATTATCCATTAAATGTTGGAAACCGCTGGTCATGGAACCTGTATCGTAACTACACTCCAGGATCAGGATATATATCAGCATTAATAACGGGTACCCAGGTAATCAGAAATCACCTGTATTATAAAATGAAAATCGATTCTTATATTATTTATACCAATCAATACACATCAGGATACAGTTTTTTAAGAATAGATTCATTAACAGGAAATTTCTATTCACTTTATATATCGGGTAATGATACTTCTGAGTGTTTGAATGACAGTCTGAATACACCTGTTAATGATTCTGCTTTTACGTATTGCATCGGCTCTACCGGGGGCTCATGGTACACACACACACGCGGTACGTACAATTTTTTAAATCAAACCTACATATCTGAAAGCTTCGGCTGGACAAATTATTTTGAAGCTTATGGATATCATGTTTATGCAAGAGGAATAGGTAAGGTCTATTCACGAAGCCAGGGAATGATGACATATACTGAAGAAGTTCTTAAGGGGTGTATAATTAACGGCCAATTATACGGCGATACAACTTTTCCTGTTGGTGTAATTCCCGTTAGCACAGAAATTCCTGAAAAATTTTCCTTATCCCAAAACTATCCAAACCCATTCAACCCGGTTACAAAAATTAAATTCAGTATACCGCAAAATGAAACGACCCACGGGGCCATCTCTACAAGACTGATTGTATATGATGCCCTCGGTAAAGAGTTAGCAATCCTTGTAAATCAGCAGTTACAGCCCGGCATTTACGAAGCAGAATGGGACGCATCATCATATCCCAGTGGTGTTTATTATTATAAGTTAAAGGTCGAGAAAACCCAGCGGGACGTCTTTACAGACTCTAAAAAAATGGTTTTAATAAAATAGGAGTAAATATGAAAACAATACTCTTAATACTATTTTTTAATTTTTCTGTAATTATTGCACAAGATACCAGTATTGTTAAATATCTGCCTCTTAAGACAGGTAATGTGTGGATATATAATTATTCCGGCTCCAGCGGCTCCGGTAAAATTAAAATGAGCGTATCAGGATTTATTATAAATAACGGACATAAATATTTTAACCTGGATTTAAACGGCACACCTTGTAGTTGCTCGTTCTATTCTTATTCACCATTTTTAGTTCAACTAAATAATGGAATCCGGATCGATAGTTCTAATGGAAATATTTATTTCAATACCGCTGCTGGTTCCTGTACATGGAATCCAAATGAGATGTTACTTGATTCTTTAAAAATGCTGCCAAATATATTCACTAGTAATTCATGTTATTTTACATCCTGCCAGGATACTAATATTATAAATATGTTCGGAAATAATTACAGAACCAAATATGTAGGTCAGAATGTACCAACATATTTTAAATTCAGAAGGTACGCTAAATATATTGGTTTAGTAAGTTCTGTAATGGGTTGTTATGCAGGCTCTAGCTGCACTTATACTTTGCAGGGATCTATAATTGATGGTGTTTTGTATGGTGATACATCGTTTCCTGTTGGTATAAGTGTGCTTAGTACAGAAACTCCTGAAAAATTTTCATTATCTCAAAATTATCCAAACCCGTTTAATCCGGTTACGAAAATAAAATTCAGTGTTCCCCTCTTGAGAGGGGTGCCCGAAGGGCGGGGTGTGTTAACACTTTTATCAATTTACGATGCCCTCGGTAAAGAAGCAGCAATCCTTGTAAATCAGCAGTTACAGCCAGGCACATATGAAGCCGATTGGGATGCTTCAGCATATCCGAGCGGCGTGTATTATTATAAGCTAAAGGTCGAGACGTCCCAGCGGGACGTCTTTACAGAAACTAAAAAAATGGTATTAATTAAATAAAAGAATAAATAATGAAGAAAATTTTACTTTTGATCATCTTGATCATATCTTCACAACTTACTTTTGCGCAAATGTTTGAACAGAATTCAGGTGTAACGGTAAGTCTGAATTGTGTATCAGTTTTTGATCTTAACAATGCCTGGATATGCGGTGATAACGGTACAGTACTTAGGACATCAAATGGCGGCGTCAATTGGCTTAATGTTACAGGAAGCGGTATTCCCGTGAATATTACCTTGAATCACATTTTTGCCGTAACGCCTTCGCTTGTATTAGCAGCAGGATACAATGCTACCAACACCTGGGTATGGCGTACAACAAATTCAGGTGCGAACTGGCAGCAGGTATTCAGCCAGGCTAATGGGTTTATAAATGCTGTAAGCATAAAAAATGACAGTACGGGTTTTATGATGGGTGATCCTGTTGGGGGAAGGTGGTCAATATGGAAAACAAGTAATAACGGTGCTGTTTGGGATTCAGCAGGTTTAGGGTTACCCCAAGCAGGCACGGAAGCGGGTTACTCAAATTGTATGACTTACGCGCAAACCAGAATTTGGTTTGGAACTAACAACACAAGGATATATTATTCTTCAAATAACGGAGCAAACTGGACGGTACAAAATTCTTCTCCTGAAACGGATGTCACAGCATTGTGGTTTGATCCGAACGGAAACACAACAGGATATTTTGGAGGTAATAATATTTTTAAAAGCACGAATTACGGGGTAAACTGGACAGGAATAGGTTCTCTTGGATCGGGTTTGATCGTTGGAATGACGGGTTTTCCTATGTGGTCAGGAAATGTAATGTATGTAAGGAATGCAAGCAGCTCAATTTATTATGGATTCGGCACGGGACAATGGTTTGTTTATTATACAGCGCCTGCGGGCTCATATAATCATATCGGGGTTGAAAGGAATTCCGGCTGGCCGATTGTGGGGTATGGGGTAAGGTCGAACGGAGGTATTACAAAGTTCAATGTATTCGTGGAAGGTGTAAACCAAACCAGCGGCGAAGTACCTGAAAAATTTTCTTTATCCCAAAATTATCCAAATCCGTTCAATCCGGTTACGAATTTCGAATTTAGTATAACAGATTACGGTTTGGTAAAATTATCAATTTATGACGCAATTGGCAGAGAAATAGATGTTATAATTAATAAACAGCTTCAGCCCGGCACGTATATCGCTAACTGGGACGCATCAGCCTATCCAAGCGGTGTGTATTATTATAAACTTCAGGAAGTGACTTCTCAACAAAGCTTCTTTACAGAAACAAGAAAAATGGTTTTAGTGAAATGAGGTATCACTTTAAAATAATATTTCACTGATATATTAGATTGGAGTATCATAAATGAAAATTAACAAAATATTAATATTAATATTTTTTGCTAATATAAATAGCGTTTATATTATTTCACAAATTAATGATGCTGTATCATATTTCCCCCTTAAGCCCGGAAATAAGTGGGTTTATTCTTTTTACAGTACTCAGTTCGGGCAGTCAGGAAGATTCAGCAGACAGGTAACAAGTACGAATATTTACAATGGACATATTTATTATTCATATGGCGGATATTATCAGCGTATTGATTCTTTAACAGCTAACCGATATTACTATTCTAGCAGCAACGGATGCCAATGGTCACCTTTCGATAGAATGGGAGATTCACTTTCGGCAGCGCTGAATGATACAATAAAATATGACTGCGGTGCAAATTATAAAGTCTGCAGCGATACTAATTTAAGGGAACTTTTTGGAACATTTAGAAGAACAAAGAATTTCAGATTGGGAAATAACGGTATAATTTTTGCCAGAAATTTCGGTATCATGGAGCTTTACACGCAAAGCGGAAATATATTTTATGTTGAACACCTGCGGGGATGTATTATTGATGGCGTAGTTTATGGCGATACATCATTAGTGGGCTTAAATCAAATATCTTCAGAAGTACCCGAAAATTATTCACTTTCCCAAAACTATCCAAACCCGTTCAATCCGTTAACTTATATCGATTTTCGTATTGCTGATTTCGGTTTTGTGAAATTAACGGTTTTCGATGTGATTGGCAAGGAAGTTGAAATTTTGCTCAATCGTGATTTGCAGCCAGGATCATATAAAGTTGACTGGGATGCTTCAGCATACCCGAGCGGGGTTTATTATTATAAGCTGGAAACTGAAGATTATTCTGAAACAAAGAAAATGGTTCTAATAAAATAAAATAATGAATGTGAAAAAATTAATTTACATATTTTTTTTCTTTTCGGTTTTAACGTGTTCAGCTTATTCCCAGTATTGGGTTGAGCAGACTTCAGGTGTTACAGTTCAGCTGACATCGGTATCACCGATAACAGAAATGAACATATGGGTCTGCGGTTACAGCGGAACCGTCCTTAGAACTACTAATGGGGGATCGAACTGGCTGAATGTAAGCGGCGGGGGAATCCCAAATACTGTTTCATTAGTAAGCATCTGGGGAATAGATGCGTCAACAGCTATAACGGCGGGTTATGTTGGCAGTGATACATGGATCTGGCGCACATCAAATGCCGGTGCAAACTGGGTACAGGTACTTTCCCAGCCCGGTGGTTTTATAAACGGTATAGTTTTTAAAAGAAATCAGCCGCTGCACGGATTTGCACAGGGAGATCCAGCTGGGGGAAGGTGGTCACTTTTTAAAACTTCAAATGGCGGTATAAACTGGGATTCTGCCGGCTGCTACCTGCCGCAGGCAGGTACTGAAGCAGGATGGAATAATTCAATTTTCATAGGCACACAGGCACCTTATTCCTTTAATACAGGTCTTGATAGTTCAATTTGGTTTGGAACAAATAATACAAGAATATATTATTCAACTAATTTTGGCTCAACCTGGATATCCCAATCAACAGCTCCGGAAGTTAATACATATGCGTTAGCAATGATTTTTTTTGGCGGTGGCGAAGGTTTGGCCGGCGGCACTAACCTTATAAGAAGTTCAAATTATGGCGCTAACTGGTCTTCGCAAGCATCGTTAGGTACAGGAAATTTTTCCGGCTTCGTAATGTTCCCGGCACCGGTTGATTTTTATGGTTATTGCTGGTATACCAGAAACACAACAAGTATATACAGAGGGATGTATGGTTCTTCTTGGGCAATTGAATATACAGCACCTGCTGGTAACTACAGGCATTTTACAAATGTAAGGAACAGCGGAATTTGTTTTGGCGTAAGATCAAACGGGGGCATTACCCGCTGCAATTATTACTTCTCAGGTATTACACAAACGGGCAATAGTATACCGGAAAATTATTCGCTTTCTCAAAATTATCCAAATCCATTCAATCCCGTTACAAAAATAAAGTTCAGTATTCCGGTTAAAGGTAACGTAAAATTATCTGTATTTGATGCTTTAGGCAGGGTAGTAAATATATTGGTAAATCAGAATTTAAACTACGGCACATATGAAGCCGAATGGAATGCTTCAGATTATCCAAGCGGTGTATATTTTTATAAACTTGAAACTGAAAAGTATTCAGAAACCAAAAAAATGGCTTTGGTAAAATAATTTACTGGTTTCAAATTTTTTTTGTAAGAATTATCCTACAATTGTGAATTAAGATTTTTAAAAAGGTAAAAAGTATTGACTATTTTAGGGGTACGGTTAACTCAAATTAACTGTATCCCCGGCATAGTTGTTATTTTTAACTAACCCTATTTATTAACTTTCCCGGGAATTTAATTATTGTATTAAGCTATTCAATCTTTTACATTTGTAAATATACATTTAAAAGTTAACTATGCCCAAACCGTTTTTAGTTTTTACTGCAATTATTCTCTTTAATTTTTTTACTTTTGCTTCAGGTACTGCCGGTAAAAGCTATTTAAGCTATTTTGACCCGGTTCCAAATGCAAAATATGTGAATAAAAATACTGCAATAGCAATTCGTCCGAATGCACTGTTAAACGCAGGCTCAATTTTAAAACCCGGCGCAGTAACAATTACAGGCAGTATAAATTACAACTATAGTTATACATGTGTGGTATCAGCAGATAAAAGTACATATATCTTTAAAACCTTAACCGGGTTTGCTGATGGGGAAAAGATAGCAGTAAAATTTTCATCTGTTATTAAAGATAAAAGCGGGAAAAGTATTGAACCATTTGAATATTCGTTTTACGTAACTGAAAGACCTCTCATTCAATCTCATTTCACAGGTTTGGAAAATGAATTAAGTGCGGAATTAATTTCAAAACTAGAAAACAATATACCTTCATTTACAGGTTCTCAAGATATACCTCAAATTAATGTAATTTTTTCCGATAATCCTTCACCCGGTAAAATTTTGATGTCGAATATAGTATTCAATGTTCAAATACCAAATACTCCTCATCTGTTAATACTTAATAACGATGCTTCCGCTGTTTTCTCCAGGCAAATGAGCGCACAGGTATTTGATTTCAACCGTCAGCCTAATGGTAATTTTACATATTTCAGCAGGAACGGGGGAAAGTATTATGAGCTTGATACTAACTATGTGCGTGTTGATAGCTTTTATACCGGTAATGGTTACCTGACAGATATACATGAATTGCGGGTACTTCCGAACCGGAATGCATTATTAATGAGTTATGATAAACAGATCGTGGATATGAGCCAGATCGTCCAGGGCGGGAATCCTGCAGCACAGGTTACAGGTTTAATAATTCAGGAAATTGATGTTAATAAAAATGTTGTATTTCAGTGGAGAAGCTGGGACCATATTCCCATAACAGATGCAACTCATGAAGATTTTCTGGCAGTTGAAATTGATTATATACATGGCAATGCATTAGAAGCAGACAATGACGGAAATATTTTGCTTTCATCGCGACATCTAGATGAAATCACAAAAATAAACAGGTTAACCGGCAATATTATCTGGAGACTTGGAGGAAAGCAGAATCAGTTCAGCTTCCCCAATGATCCGGGGAGATTTTCTCATCAGCATGGTATAAGGAGGCTTCTGAACGGGAATATAATAATGTTTGATAACGGTAATTATCATACTCCATCTGAATCCAGGGCTGTTGAGTATATCCTGGATGAAACTAACCGCATTGCAACAAAAGTATGGGAGTATAAAAATTCTCCTGCGATTTACGGAAATGCAATGGGCTTTGCCCAAAGACTTGAAAACGGTAATACTTTAATAAGCTGGGGATCAGTTAATCCTACTGTTACTGAAGTTAAACCGGATGGAACCAGAGCTCTTGTTATGAACCTTCCGGCAGGTGTCTTTTCATACAGGGTATTTAAATATAATTACGATAATAATATTACCGGGTATGAGCCGGAATCCAATAAGATTCCTTCTCAATTTTCTTTAAGGCAGAATTATCCAAATCCATTTAACCCGTCTACAACAATAGAATTTGATGTACCGGAATTAACAGGGGTAAAAATTGATGTATGTAACTCTCTGGGACAAATTGTTTCTACTATAATTAATGACAGGTTAAAAGCAGGCAGTTATAAAGCTGAATTTAATGCTTCAGGCTTATCAAGCGGAATTTATTTTTACAGAATGCTGACAGAAAATAATTCAATTATTAAAAAAATGGTATTAATTAAGTAATATATATTTGTAAAATTGTTTCAAAAGGGATATTATAGGAAAAATATATTCCGGTTAATTGATCGTCCTGCAGGATTTTTCTGCAGGACTTTTTTTATGTGTTCATCTTATTTAATTTTTGGTATAGCAACAATTCTTCAATTAAGCTAAATTTGCATAAATGATACATCTCAGACGCCTTTTTCCATATCTAAAAAGATACAGAGCAAAGCTTGCAATAGGCTTTATTGTAATTACCTTAAGCGCAATTTTTACCAATCTTATTCCTTTTGTAATTTCCAAAGCTATTGACCAGATAAAAAATCATACTGAAGGTACTTCACTTCTTAATTATGCTTTAATGACAGTGGGCTTTGCGGTTATAAGCGGAATTTTCCTGTATTTAACCCGCCAGATGATAATTGTTGTATCCCGTGAAATAGAGAACGACCTCAGAAATGATTTCTTCGGACATATACTTATTCAGGACCAGCAATATTTCCACTTTCACCCAACGGGAGATATAATGGCACTTGCAACCAATGATATTTCTGCAGTCAGAAATTTTCTGGGTCCGGGAATAATGTATACTGCAGAAACACTGATTAACTTTACAATGGCAATAACTCTTATGCTATCTTTCAATACCGAGCTTACTCTTATTGCAGTATTACCAATTCCATTAATTTCATATGTAGTTTACAGGATAGGAAAAAGTATAAATTACAAATTTGAGCGCGTTCAGGAACAATTCTCTGATCTTACAACCAAAGCGCAGGAAAATCTATCAGGTATTAAAGTAGTTAAAGCATATGTAAGGGAAGAAAGTGAAACCGAAGGTTTCAGGAATATGTCGTTAAGTTACATGAAAAAAAATCTTGAGCTGGCAAAAGTTCAGTCATTTTCTTATCCTATTATGTTTTTGCTTACCGGATTTTCTGTCATTATAGTGCTTTATATTGGCGGAAATAAGATCATTGAAGGTACTTTAACTATCGGTCAATTGACTGCTTTTATTATATATCTCGGACTATTAACATGGCCTATTATATCATTAGGCTGGATAATTAATCTCACACAAAGGGCGGAAGCATCAATGAAGAGGCTGGTGGAAGTATTCAATAGTAAGCCTTTTATTGATGATCCATCAGCAGATGCATTTAATGGGAGCGAGAATAAAATCAACGGAGCAATAGAATTTAAAAATGTTAGTTTCAGGTATCATGAAAATTATCCGTATGTGCTTAAAAATATTAATGTAAAGCTTAATGCCGGTGAAACCATCGGAATAATTGGACATACAGGTTCAGGTAAAACAACATTTGTTAATTTGATATCCAGGCTCTTTGATGTAGAAGAAGGTGAAATTTTGGTTGACGGAAAAAATGTAAAGAGCTATATGCTTGGAGACCTGCGCGGAGCAATTGGTTATGTACCACAGGAAACCTTCCTTTTCAGTGATACCATTGAAAACAATATTGCTTACGCTGAAAATAATTTTGATAAAGATTCAGTTATAAATGCTGCCAAAATTTCACAGATATATAAAGATGTCGATAACTTTCCTAAAAGATTTGATACAATTCTTGGTGAAAGAGGGATCAATCTTTCAGGCGGTCAGAAACAAAGAACATCAATTGCCAGGGCAATTGCTGCGGATCCTGAAATACTTATTCTTGATGATGCTTTTTCAGCAGTTGATACTTATACTGAAGAAGAAATACTAAATGGCTTGAAGAATGTTATGAAGAACAGGACAACTATACTGATAAGCCACAGGATATCAACATTGAAAAATTCAGACCGGATAATAGTACTAAAAGAAGGTACAATTGCCGAAGAAGGAACACATGATGTCCTTGTGAAAAAAGACGGAATTTATGCTGATATTTATATGAAACAGCTTCTTGAAGATGAATTAAAGGATCTAGAATAAATTAATTGGCTGAAGAACAAAATAAAAATACTGCTGAACCTGACGAAAACGAACAGGAAGAAGTTTTAGGCAAGGCATATGATGCCCGGCTTATGAAAAGGCTTATCAGGTATCTTAAGCCTTATACAAAATGGGTTATCCTGGCAATTGTATTAACTGTAGGAGTAGCATTGTTAAGTACTATCAGGCCTTACCTGACAAAAATTGCCGTGGATGAATATATTGTAAACAAAAACTCAGCCGGCTTAAGAAATATAGTGTTAATACTGCTGGGTACATTGATCTTCCAGGGGATACTTCAATATACCATGACCTATTTAACGCAATGGATAGGGCAAAAAACCATTTATGATCTGAGAATGGAGCTGTTTGAACATATTCAGAAATTTTCTATGTCCTTTTTTGATAAGAATCCGGTTGGCAGGCTGGTTACTCGACTTACCAATGATATTGAGGTTCTGAACGAAATGTTCTCAAGCGGTATCGTAATGGTTTTTGCTGATATTTTTATTATAGGCGGTATTCTTTTCTTTATGTTCAGCTTAAGCTGGCAATTGACACTTATTGCTCTTTCGGTTGTTATTCCTTTAATTTATGCCACGGTTATTTTCCGCCGTAAAGTGCGGACTGCTTTCCGTGATGTCAGATTTTATCTTGCCAAAATGAACTCTTTTTTACAGGAACACATCAGCGGCATTCTTGTAGTTAAGATATTTAACAAAGAAAAAAAGACACTGGATGATTTTAAGAAAATAAACTATGATCATACAAGGGCTAATAAAAAGTCTGTTTTCTATTATTCGGTTTTTTTCCCGGTGGTTGAGCTTATTGGCGCTCTATCAGGTGCATTAATTATATGGTATGGCGGAGGTGAAGCTATTCAGGGAGCTTTGACCATTGGTATATTGATATCTTTTATTCAGTATTCAGAAATGTTCTTCAGGCCAATAAGGGATCTTTCGGAAAAATATAATATAATGCAGACCGCAATGGCAAGCAGTGAAAGGATTTTCAGGCTTCTTGACCGCAAAGCGGTTATCAGTGACCCTAAGCACCCGCTTGAGCTTGCAGAGTACAAAGGTATTATTGAATTTAAAAAAGTATGGTTTGCTTATGTTAAGGAAGATTATGTTCTGAAAGATATATCATTTACAATTAACAGGGGAGAAAAAGTTGCCTTTGTTGGAGCTACAGGTGCAGGAAAATCATCAATAATGAATCTGATATGCCGTTTTTACGATTCACAAAAAGGTGAAATTACTGTTGATGGTATCAATATAAAAGATTTAAGGCAGGAGGAACTTCGTAAAAATATCGGGCTGGTTGTACAGGATATTTTTCTCTTTTCAGATTCAATATCGAATAATATAAGCTTAAATAATAACAAAATTCCTGAAGAAAAGATAAAAACTGCTGCAGCAGCTATTGGGATAGATAACTTCATTAACAAACTACCCCTGGGTTACGGGCAGAATGTGAAAGAACGGGGAGTTACTCTTTCGCAGGGTGAAAGGCAGCTTATTACCTTCGCACGAGCACTGGCTTATGATCCCAGGATACTTATTCTTGATGAAGCTACATCAAGCGTTGATACCCATTCTGAAATTCTTATCCAGCGAGCCATAGATAAGCTTATGGAAGGAAGGACTTCTATTATTATTGCGCACAGGCTTTCAACTATTCAGAAATGTGATAAAATTATTGTAATGCATAAAGGTGAAATAAGAGAAACCGGTACGCACCAGCAATTACTGGAACTGGGCGGCATATATTCAAAACTGTACCAGCTTCAGTATAAGGAATCATTTGTATGAAACAATTTATGAAGAAGATATTTATTGCTTCAAAAAATAAAGGAAAGATCTCGGAGATCAGGTCATACCTTACAGGATTCGGCATAGAAGTATTTTCAATGCTTGATTCCCATGAGATCCATGATATTGAAGAAACAGGTGATTCCTTTGAAGATAATGCACTCCTTAAAGCTAAAGCTGTTTATGAAATTGTAAAGATCCCGGTTCTTGCAGATGACTCCGGTCTTGAAGTTGATCTTCTTGACGGTAAACCCGGCATATATTCTGCCCGTTACAGCGGAATCAACGCCAATGATAACAGTAACAATGAAAAACTGCTTGCTGAGCTTGGTAATTCTCCGGAAGACAGAAGGACAGCCCGTTTCAGGTGTGTGCTGTGTTTATATGATGGAGAAAATTCACGATTTTTTGACGGAGTATGTGAGGGAAGAATTGATTTTTCAATAAAAGGAAATAATGGATTTGGATATGATCCATTGTTTATCCCTTCCGGGTATTCAAATACTTTTGGAGAGTTATCAAATGAAGTAAAAAGCCGGATTTCACACCGTGCTAAAGCACTTTTGAGCCTAAAAAAATACCTGGAACTAGAGAAAAGTATGTAATTTTTTAAGTATTGAAGATTTTTGATTAAATTTTTATGTTTGTATTCTGTTTTAATTGCTGGCGTAGCTCAGCTGGTAGAGCAGCGCACTTGTAATGCGCAGGTCGGGGGTTCAAGTCCCTTCGCCAGCTCCATAAAAACCCGTCAATTTTGGCGGGTTTTTTTATTGTTTTTTACAGTTTATACCGTAAATATATTAAAAATACAAAATTAATGGGTTTTTTTATTCAAAATTGTAGTTAATTTTGTTTCAACAGTGTACTGGTCATCACTGTTTATCATACCACAATTCAATTAAGGTTATGCCGATCGCAAAAGTATTTATTGTTGAAGATGAAGCTATTACAGCGCTTGATATTAAGCGTACACTGGAAAAGCTGAACTATGAAATTGTGGGCATTAAAGACCGTGGTGAAGAAGTTTTAAAAGTAATCGATTCAGCAGACCCTGATATTATATTAATGGATATTACACTAAAAGGTGAGCTTGACGGTATTGAGACCGCCCGGCTGTTAAATATCAGAAAAAAACTTCCCGTAGTATATCTTACTGCTCATTTTGATGATGAAACAATAGAAAGATCAAAATCCACTAACCCATACGGATTTCTTCTTAAACCACTAAATGACCGTGACCTAAATTCCTGTCTTAGGATGGCATTATTCAGATTTGATGCTGAAAAAAAACTCAGGGAAACAGAAAACCAGCTGGCAGTTACTAAACAGTATAACGAAGTACTGTTTAATTCCATTGGTTCAACTGCACTTATAATTGATTCCGAAGGTATTATTACAGCTATTAATCAAAAATCTTTTGAAGAAAAATTTCCGGTCAGCCATTTTTTGAATAGTGATATTAAAAAAGTGTTTCATGGCAAAACCGGTAACAAATTTTCACACTTAATTGAAGATACTTTATTGACAGGAAAAGATCATTCAATAGAGCACATTGTTAGATCCGGTGACTTAAAAATTAAATATGAAACTCGGTTTATAAAGTATTCTGAAAATGAGGTGCTTGCTGTATTCAATGATGTTTCTGAAGGTACTGATATTGAAAAAGCGCTGTATGAAAGTGAGCTTAAATACCGAAACCTGATACAGAATTCACCCCTTTCATTTACGAGACTTCTCATAAAGTCAAATAAATATGAATTTGTTAATGACGAATTCATAAAACAATCAGGTTATACACTGGAAGAGTTTAATGCCTTAACTGACCAGGAATATAAAAAAATGATCCACGCAGATGACCGTGAGCGTGTAATGAAAGAATATACCGGTTGGATAAAAGATGGAAGCAGGGGACTAAAGAACCTTGTTTACAGGATCATGAATAAAAACGGTCAGATCATCTGGCTTGATAGTTATCACTATGCCGACAGATCAGCAGATGGTTCAATAGAAGCCGTAAACCAGGTTTATCTTAATATAAATAAACAAAAAGAATCAGAGGAAGTTCTAACTGAATCAAAACAATATCTGGATGCTTTTTTCCAGCAGTCACTTGACGGCATATTTATTGCAAAAATTGACCCCCCAGTTAAATGGAACAGAAAAAAAAGCACTGAAGCAGAGCTTGAACACATTATTAAAAATGTAAGGATAATCCGCGCAAATCAACCGCTTGCAGAACAGTTCGGGATACGGCTTGAAGAGGTGCTTAAGCTGAATACATCCACTTATTATGGAACCGATACAGAGGCTGCGCGAAAAAGATGGAAGTTATTTCTTGATGAGGGACACTCTCATGTTAAAGAATACTTCAAAAAACCCGATGGTTCTAAAGTGTTTATAGAAGGCGACTATTACTGTCTTTACAACAGCAGTAATTATTTTACAGGATATCTTGGTATTCAAAGGGATATGACAGACAGAAGGATATCTGATGAGTTAATAAAGCTTAGTGAAGAAAAATTCCGCGCTGTTGCAGAATCAATGCCTGCCCAGGTTGTGATATTCCAGGATGAAAAATTTGTTTATGCAAACCCGTATTCTGAAGTAATAACCGGATATAAGACAGAAGAAATACTGAAGAAAAACTTCTGGGACCTGGTTCATGAAGAATTTAAATCAACAGCAAGAGAACGGGGTGAAAAGAGGCTTAAAGGAGAATATGTTCCGGATAATTATGAAATGAAGATCATTGCAAAAAACAAAGAGGAAAAATGGCTTAATTACAGTGCCAGAATTATTGAGTTTAACGGAAAAAAAGCAGTGCTTGGTATTGCTACAGATATTACTGAAAGCAAAAAGAACCAGGAAAAGATCAGGCTTTCAGAAATTAAATACCGCAATTTTGTTGAACACAGCTCTGAAGGGATTTTCAGGCTTGAATTCAAAAAGCCGGTTTCGGTAGATCTGGCAGTTGATGAACAGGTAGAGCTTATTCGGAAACATGTATATATAGCAGAATGCAACAGTGTTTTTTCCAAAATGTATGATGAAGACGATCCGGAAAAAATTATCGGGAAAAGTACTTCAAGCTTAAAATTCCAGAATCCTGATGAATCATCCAGAATAATGAAATTCGTTATGAATGATTACAGCGTTATAGAAGATGAAGTAACAGAATTCGATCCCGAGGGCAGGGAAAAATATTTTGTTATAAATATATCCGGAGTAATTGAAAACGGGCTTTTGACAAGTATATGGGGTGTTCAGCGGGATGTTTCTGAAAAGAAAAAATCTGAAGAAGCTTTGAAACGCTCACTTGTAGAAAAGGATATCCTTTTAAAGGAAATTCATCACAGGGTAAAAAATAACCTGCAAATAGTTACCAGCTTGCTTAAGCTGCAGGCGGGGTATGTGAAAGATGATAAAATAAAACAGCTTTTCAGAGAAAGCCAGAACAGGGTTCAATCTATGTCCTTAATTCACCAGAAGTTGTACCAGACTAAGGACCTTGCTCACATTGATTTTAAAGAATATATTGAAACTGTTACTACTCATTTACAGCACTCATACGGTATTCTTGAAGACAGGGTGAAGATAAAAACTGATGTAAGCCGAATGATCATGTCAATTGATAATGCTATTCCTGCCGGCTTAATAATAAATGAGATAGTTTCAAATTCGCTTAAACACGCTTTCCCTGACGGCCGCAAAGGAAATGTTTATATAAATGCTGCATACGATGAGTATAACAAAGAATACTGGTTGTTGATAAGAGATGACGGAATAGGTATGAAGCAAAAACCTGATATTGAAAATTCAGCTTCATTCGGTTTAAAGCTTGTAAATACCCTGGTAAAACAGCTTGACGGAATAATAGAAATTGTTACAGCAGGCTGCACTGAGTTCAGGATACATTTTAAAAGCGCAGATTATAAAGACCGAAATATATGATCATTTTCATTAGAAAAATTTTTAACAAAATTAACCGGCATTATTGCCTGAGATAAATGAAAAAAATAAACATAAACAGCTCTTTCTTTACTGAAAACAGAAAACGTCTTGCATCGTTAATGTTACCGGATTCTGCTGCAATTTTTAATTCGAACGATAATATGCCCTCAAATGCAGACGGGACAATGAAATTTATTCAAAACAGCGATCTTTTTTACCTGACAGGAATTCAGCAGGAAGAAACTATATTGTTACTGAATCCGGGGAATAAAAACCCGGAGCTTAGGGAAGTATTATTTATTCGTGATCATAACCCGGATCTTGAAGTTTGGGAAGGGAAAAAGCTTTCTCCTGCTGATGCTTCGGAGATATCGGGAATTAAAACTGTTTATGAGCTTTCCCGATTCGAAGATGCATTGCATGATACAATGTGCTCTGTTTCAGATATTTATCTTAATACTAATGACCATGACAGGTCAAAAAATATTGTTGAATCAAGAGATGCCAGATTTATTGGCTTCTGTAAAAAATACTATCCTCTGCATAATTATCACCGCATATCACCGCTGATTTACGGGTTACGTGCAGTTAAATCAAATACTGAAATTGAACTAATCCGCAAGGCATGTGATATAACCGGTGATGGCTTCAGACGACTTTTGAAATTCATTAAACCCGGGGTAATGGAGTATGAAGTGCAGGCAGAGCTTGCACATGAATTCATAAAACAGGGTGCATCTTTTGCTGACTACGAACCTATTATTGCTTCAGGTGAAAATGCCTGCTTTTTACATTATATTAAAAATGATGATCCATGCAATGACGGTGATATAATACTTCTTGATGTTGCTGCCGGCTGGGCAAACTATAATGCTGATATGACAAGATCAGTTCCTGTTAACGGTAAATTTGCAAAACGTCAAAAAGATGTTTATAATGCAGTTTTAAGAGCTATGAAAGGCACCATAGCAGAAATGAAACCAGGTTTAACTGTTAAAGAGATAATTATGATAACAAGGGAATTAATAGCAAAAGAGCTTGTTGATCTTAAACTGGTAAAACCTGTTGATGTAAAGAATATTAAGGCTAAATCTTCTGAATTTAAAAAGTATTATCCCCATGATGTATCTCATTTTCTTGGGCTTGGCGTTCATGATGTAGGTATTTTTACAGAACCTTTAAAACCGGGAATGGTGTTGACCTGCGAACCCGGTATTTATATCAGGGATGAAAAGCTTGGCATAAGAATTGAAAACGATATTCTTATAACAGAAAATGGAAATGTTGACCTGATGGCCGGTATTCCTGTTGAGGCAGAAGAAATAGAACAAATTATGAATAATTGATTATTATCCGGATATTTTAATTTTCTTCTTTATCTTAATGGATTATCAGTTATCTAACGGTTTTCCTGTATAGCATATTATATAATTAAATTATTATTTATATTACAAATGCGATTTTGCAGGACTATAATTTTCAATTTTTTTGTACAAATCTGCAACCCTGCAAATTTATTAAAAATTTATTACAAATTGTCCGGTAACATAATGAAGAATTAACAGCATTAGTTCTGAAATTTATTTTGGAATTATTTTATTAGCTGAAATTTAATATTACCTTTTGATTCATAAAACAAAAATACGTTCCTCTGCGCTTTTTATCACTATTACATATCTGATAATCGGTATTTTATGGATTACAATTTCAGGAAAAGCTGTAGAATATTTTACTGAAGGCTCTGATCATGGCCCGATGTTTGAGCTGTATAAAGGGCTTTTCTTTATCGTAAGTACTTCATTGATCCTTTATTTTATGATCAACAGGCGTGAAAAAATACGCGAAAAACTGGAAGATGAGATCAAGGAATCGGAAGAAAAATGGAAAAATATTTATGATAATGCTAACGACCCCATTTTTCTTATTGATAAGAATTACATGATAATTGAAGCTAACTCAAAAGCTTCCGCTCTTTACGGTTTTACTCAGGCAGAGTTTATTAAGATGCAGCTGGTTTCTTTGCATGAATATAATGATGAGAATTTCATAAAAATGCAGATGGATAATGCCCTTAAAGGATTCGGAAGCTCATATGAAGTTAATCACAGGAAAAAGGATGGTTCGCTGTTCCCGGTAGAAGTCAGCATTAAAGCAGTAGTAAAAGCAGACAGCATTCAGTTTATCCAGATTGTACATGATCTTTCTATCAGGAAAGAAATTGAAAAGAAGCTGATCAGCAGTGAAAGCAAATACAGAACACTGGTTGAAACTTCGCATGAACTTATTTGGGCTACAGATTCTGAAAATGTAATAACCTTTGTGAATAATGCTTCCAAAACAATTTATGGTCTCGATCCTGAAGAAATGATCGGGAAAAAGTTTACAGATTTCGCGACCAGTGAACAGATTGATGAAGATAAAAAGGCAATGATTGATTCAGCGCTAAGCGGCAGAGAGGTATTGCAGTATGAAAGCAGGATAACTGATTCTAAAGGAAAAGAAAAACATCTGTTAACCAATTGTATAGTAAACAAAACCCCGGAAGGTAAGTTCCAGGGGATGTTCGGCACATCACTTGATATTACTGAAAGGTTCGAATCCGGAGAAAGAATTAAGTACCACAACAGGGTTTATTCTTTATTAACAAATATGAATCAGCTTATTGTAAGAGCCAGCGATAAAGAACAGATCCTCACCGATGCCTGCCGCCTTGCAGTAGAATACGGTCATTTTAAAATGGCCTGGATAGGTATAGTAGATGAAAAAACAGGAGATGTTATTCCTGCATATAAATACGGCGAGCATCTTGATTACCTGGAGAAGATAAGCATATCGGTAAATGAAAATGAAAACACAGCGGGTCCGATAGTTAGAGCTTTCAGGGATAATATTTATTATGTAAGTAATGATGTGGAAAATGACGCTCTGCTGAGGAAATGGAAAGATGAAACTATCAAAATGGGCTTCAGAGCTTTTGCAGTCTTCCCCATTGAAATAAAAAATAAGGTTGTTGCAGTTTATAATATTTATTCAGAAAAAAAACAGTTTTTCGGTTCGACAGAAACAGAGCTGCTTCTAGAGCTTGCAGAAGATATATCATTTGCGTTGGAATATATAGAGCTTGAAAACCAGCAGAAAATTATTGAAGACAGGTATAAAAATATAGTAGAAAAGGCTCCAGTAGGAATTTATACACATCTTGAAGGAAAAATTACATACATTAATCCTGAAGGCTTCAGGATGCTGGGAGCTTCATCACATAAAGAAATAGTTGGCAAAGATATCTTTGATATAATTCAACCGGAATTTAAAAAAATAGTTAAAAAAAGACTTGAAGATATTGATGCAGGAAAAACCGCTCCCGAATTAGAGGAAAAATTCAGGAAGGTTGATGGTTCGGAAATTGAAGTCATGGTTCTTGCAATACCATATAGTCATAACGGAGTAAAAGGTGCGCAGGTATTTTTCAGGGATCTTACCGAGCAGAAGCGAGCTCAGCGCGAGATCCTTGAAATGAATGAACGGTTTTCGCTTATTACAAGGGCAACAAATGATGCATTATGGGACTGGGACCTGCGCACAGATGAACTATGGTGGAACGAAGGATTTAAAGATCTTTTCGGATATAAGGATTCCGAAATTGAAAAGACCTCTGTATCATGGACTTCCAGGATCCATGATGATGATAAAGAGAGGATATTAACAGGTGTTAACAATGCTATTAATTCCGGGCATGAATTCTGGTTCGATGAATACAGCTTCCGGAAAAAAGACGGTACTTATGCATATGTTTTTGACCGAAGCTATATAATTAAGGATAATAACGGAATTCCCTGCAGGATGGTAGGAAGTATGATCGATATTACTTACAGACGAAAGATGGAAAATGAACTTAAAGAAAGCGAAGAAAAGTGGCGCTCATTATTCGAAAATTCTCCAAGTCTGATCTTTACAGTTGATAAAAATGTAAAAGTAACCAGTATTAACCGATCTTTAAGTACCAGAGTTGACAGGGATGAAATTATTGGTACTGATGGTTATGCTCTTATCCATACGGATGAAATTCCCCGCATCAAAGAAATTATTAAAAAGATATTTACTTCCGGATTAGCCGAGAGCTTCACTGTTAAGAGCTCGGAAAATGATGGTGGTAATTATTATTCAGTACAGGCTGTGCCGCAGTTAAGAGATAACATTATAGAAAGTATTACTTTTATTGCAACCGATATTACTGAAAAGATCCGTTCAGAAGAAAAAATAAGGGTCACCAATCAAAAGCTGCATGCATTGGCTGCCCATTTGCAGACTATCAGGGAAGAAGAACGAACAATGATATCACGGGAAATTCATGATCAGCTTGGACAGGAGCTTACTGCACTTAAAATGGATATAGCATTTCTTTCAAGGAAAATTGACAAGATAAGGCTTACCGGCAAAGATGAATGGGATGAGCTTTCAAAAGGGCTGAAATCCATGAGTGAAATAACCGATCAGACAATAGCTTCAATTAGAAGGATTGCGCGTGAGCTCAGACCTGATGTACTGGATAAGCTGGGACTAAAAGAAGCAATAGAATGGCAGGCAGAAGAATTTACGAAGCGAACAGGGATTGATTGTATAGTTTCATTGCCTTCAGCTGATTTCAATTTTGACAGGCTTCTGGAAAATACGATTTTCAGGATTATTCAGGAATCGCTCACAAATGTAGCCAGACACTCTCATGCGACCCGTTCAAAGATCAGCATTTCAATTGCCGGTGATGTATTAAGTGTTTCCATTGAAGATAACGGAAAAGGAATAACAAAAGAAGAAATTGATAATGCTAAATCTTTGGGACTTGTTGGAATAAAGGAAAGGGCATATTCTGTAAACGGAAAGCTTTCTATTGAAGGTAAAAAAGGTGAAGGTACAATTTTAAAAATTTTAATACCGCTGAATAAAAATGAGTGAAAATATTATCAGAATTATAATTGCCGATGACCATTCATTCCTGAGAGAAGGAATAAAAAAAACCATCCAGGATGAAATTGATATGAAAATTGTTGGGGAGGCTTCTAACGCAAATGATGCCCTGAATATAATAAGGGAACTTGAGCCAGATGTTGCTATAATGGATATTTCAATGCCAGGAAAAAGCGGACTGGATGTACTTAAAGATCTTAAAGCGATGAAGAAAAAATACAGGATACTTATATTAAGCATGCATCCTGAAGACAGGTTCGCAATAAGGGCACTTAAAGCAGGAGCTGCCGGTTATTTAACCAAAGAAAGTGCCCCGGATGAACTTGTAAAAGCTATCAGGACAGTTCTGACTGGCCGAAAATATGTAAGTAAAGCCCTTGCTGAAAAACTCGCTGATATTTTATCGGATGATATGGATAAAATGCCTCATGAACAGCTTTCTGACCGTGAATATGATGTATTTATTAAAATTGCTTCCGGCAAAAAAGCTATTGATATTGCGGGAGAACTTTCAATTAGTGTACATACTGTCAATACATACAGGGCAAGAATACTTGAAAAATTAAGTATGAGTTCTAACGTAGAGCTTACTCAGTATGCAATGCATAATAATTTAATTGATTGATATATACATACTTATAGTTTGAATTTGTAGCATATTTAACTACATTTTAATCATTTTTTCTGCTCTTACAAAACGTAATCAGTTTAATTTATATTTGTTGTAAGGAAAATGAAAATTAATTTTAAATGCCTTACAATATGCTGATTGTCGAAGATTCTGATCTTGTGGTTCAAAAACTAACGAAGCTGCTCGAGCCGATAGAAAATATCAAGATTGAAGGACGTGCCAGTGATGGTTATACCGCCGTTAAAATGATCAAAGAGCTTCATCCTGATTATGTTATCCTGGATATCTCTTTGAAGATGGGGCATGGTATAAAAGTTCTGGAAGATATTTCAGGACTGGAAAACAAACCATATGTGATTGTTCTTTCTAATTTGAATTATCAGTATTACCGTGATAAATGCGAAAGGCTTGGTGCCATGCATTTTTTTGACAAGGCTATGGAATTTGAAAAAGTTTACGATGTGTTAAATGAAAGATCAAAACAAAAAGAAAATGCAGCAAACTCTTAACAAAATTCTGTTTTTTAAAGATTCTTCAGCTCTTACAGGTGCAAAAGACCTTGAACCTGATTTCTTTGATGATGAACAGGATTCCGGTTTGCATGAAATTTATAACCCAATTACTGATGATGTTCTTAAGGCCCTTATAAATCTATCATCTGATATTATCACCGTACTTTCACCATCCGGAGTTATTTTGTATGAAAGTGATTCTATAGAAAAAATGCTCGGTTATTCAAAAAATGAGCTTATCGGGCAGAATGCTTTCAGGTTTGTTCATAAAGATGATCTCAGACGTGTTTATTCAGATTTTAACAAAGGATTAAGAACTCCCGGAAAAGCAATTATAAGTTCATACAGGTTTTTAAAGGCAGATGGTAGTTATTCATACCTTGAATCAGCAGGTACCAGGTATGAAGGTTCTGCCGGTGAAAATATCGTAATTATTTCGAGGGATGTTACTGCGAGAATAGAATCAGAAAAAAATGTTTCCCGGCTTTCAGCAGCGGTAGAACAGTCTTCAAATACTATAGTCATTACTGATATCAACGGAAAAATTGAATATGTGAATAAAAAATTTGAAGATCTTACAGGTTATTCAAAAAAAGAAGCTATCAATCACAATCCAAATGTATTAAGATCAGCTGAAACACCTGATGAAATTTACAAAGATCTCTGGACTACAATTTTAACAGGAAAAGTATGGGAAGGTGACCTTAAGAACAGAAAAAAATCAGGTGAAGAATACTGGGAAAGAATAAAAATAACACCGGTAATAGATGAAAATGACAGGATAACTAATTTTATTGCTATTAAAGATGATATAACAGAAGAAATTATTAAGGATAAAAAGCTTGAGCAAAGCCTTAAAGACAAGGAAATTATGCTGAAGGAAATTCACCACCGGGTGAAAAATAACCTTCAGATCGTAATAAGCCTGCTTAACCTTCAGTCTGCATCGGTAGATGATTTAAAGCTCAAGAATCAGCTTACAATTAGCCAGAACAGGGTTCGCTCTATGGCACTTATACATCAGCATTTATACAGGTCAGCTGAGCTTTCAAAAATTGATATGGAAGAATATTTAAAAAGCCTGTCAAGCCAGCTCCTGGTCAGCTATGCTGACCATAAAGATGCTGTAAGCTTTCTCATTAATGCAGATAATATTATGTTCACAATTGAAACTGCAGTTCCGTTCGGTTTGCTGGTGAACGAAATTATTACGAACTCTTTAAAACATGGTTTCCCGCAGGGAAGAAATGGAAACATAAAGATCACCTTAAAAGAATTCGGTGAAAATGAATATGAACTTGAATATTATGATGATGGGGTTGGTATCCCTCTGAATATTATGAACGGTCATGTTGTGAGCTTCGGAATGCATTTGATTGAAATGCTTGTAAGCCAGCTAGAAGGCAGAATTGAGCTTATACCTTCAAACGGCACTAAATATAAAATTAATTTCCGGGGAAGTAATTATCAAACCAGGTTTAAGTACTCCTGAGTAATTGTCCCCAAAACACTAACAAAGCAGTATAGATTATTTAACATTACCTTTATGATGAAAAGTTTGGTATTATTACCCGGAAATTTTTTTAATTAATAATAAAATGGATAAATTATCATTTCTTGAAGAACTTGAACTCCGGTTGAATCAGCTGGAAGAAGAGCTTAACAATCACGACAAAACACAAAAGCGTGATTTTATTATGGAAAATATGATACATAATTTTGATGAAGCTCTTGATAGGACTAGTGAAACCGATCCTGCATTGCTTGAAAAAAGATTCAGGTATATGGATTATTAAAAGTAAAGACCTTTACATTTTAAGTTTTAACCCTTATTGCTAAATTTGGCTTATGCATAAGCCGGCAAAAGAATCCTTTTATAAATACGAAGAGATTAAACCTCCATTTGAACTCTCTGGACTGATCAATAAAATATGGCTGTTCAATTCACCGGCATTCTCTGAAATCGGCAGAAATTTCAGGATACTTCCTGATTACACAGCATCTATTATTTTCACCGAAGGAAGCTCTAAACAAAAGCAAGTTTTCCTTACAGGACCCAATACTATACCAATCCAGGTCCAGCATTTCACCAAACAATTAACATGCGGCTTCAGGTTTAAACCGGCAATACTTCACAGACTGCTTGGAGTAAACCCGGAAACTTCATTGGATAAAATTGTGCAATTATCTGAAATAATTGAAAAAAGATCTTACAAAAGACTATTTGAAAATTATTTCAAAGCAGGTAATATCATTAAAAAAATTGCAGCTTTCTATGATTTTATCCGCGGTTTTAATACTGAAGCATCTGAAAAACAGAATGAGCTGCTAAGCAAAATCGATGTAATCCTTAAATCTGATGGTAATGTAAAGATGGAATCAATTTATGCTTCGCTGAAAATCAGTTCCAGGCAGTTCCAGCGGAATTTTACTGCATCCACAGGACTATCACCGAAAGAATTTTGTAAAATTGTGAGGTTTCATACTCTTGCCAATAAGCTTGTGAAGAATAATTTCAGGCACTACGATGCCCTGGTTGAAATGGGATATTACGACCAGTCCCATTATTACCGTGAATTCAAAGAACTTACCGGTATGCTTCCTAGCGCTTTTGAAAGCAGGCAAAAAAGGATTAAACATCAAAATCTTTTGGATTAAAATAGATCCGGATACCCTATGTCGTATTTTTACAATACATTTTTTATTGCTTAAGGTAACTTTGTAAAAATATTCAATAATATGAAAACTCTGTTCCTCGTTATGACCCTCGTTGCAACAAATATCTGCTCTCAAACAGGCTTTAATGATCTGCTTATTCTGAACGAAAATAAAGATTTTTTCCGTCTTGTAAAATATTCTGAAAAAACTGAGCTTAGTGAATGGCAAAATAAGTTTATAAACTCACTTGTATTTAACCTGCAGAGCAAAAATGCGGAGTCTAATTTACTGATAAACGATCTTCTTACTTTACATGCTGCTGAAATCCATGATTCCTTAAAAATGCTGCTATATGAAACAAGAATGAAAAATTCTGTGCATCTATATGATTATAAAGACGCAGCATTTTGTTCAGAATATATCATTCAGAATTATTCATCATTGATAGATTCATCCGAAATGGATGATATAAAAAATTCTTTGATTATCTGGAAAGCAGCGGGGGATCTTGGCGCGCAGATTGCTGAAATTTCAGGTGACTCAAAAATTAACATTAAAAAAGATCTCGCGGGATTAATAAATATTCCCGTAAAGTGTAACGGTCATACCGAAGATTTTATTTTTGATACAGGTGCTAATTTTTCAGTAGTTAGTGAAAGTTACGCTAAAAAACTGAAAATGGTTATGATCGGCGGGGGGTTCGAAGTTGGTTCTGTTACCGGAAAGAAGATTACATCAAGGTTAGCTTATGCAGAATTGCTTGAAATTGGTAATATAAAGATAAGCAATGTATTATTCCTTGTTATGCCTGATGAGTCGCTTTCTTTTGCCGGGGGTTTGTATGTAATTAACGGTATAATCGGGTTACCGGTGATCCAGGAAATGAAAGAGCTGCATATAAGAAAAAGTGAGATTTTTATCCCTGCTAAAAGAAACCCGGCAATAAATTCTAATTTACTGATAGATGGATTTATCCCGGTGATAGAAGTTATTAATAATAACGATTCACTTGCATTTACGTTTGATACAGGTGCAAAAACCACTCTTTTATATTCTTCATATTACAGGCTTAATAAAAGTGTCATAGATAAAAAGTATGAACCTGAAGAAATTGAATTTGGCGGTGCCGGCGGTACAATTAAAGTTAAAGGATTTGTATTGAATGACCTTATTTTCCGGATCGGTACTTCAAGGCTCAAACTGGATGATGTAAAACTTGTTTCAGAACGTATAAAGGATCATGATAAATCCTTTTACGGCAATCTCGGGCAGGATTATATGGGGGAATTCAGCGAAATGGTGCTGAATTTTGAACATATGTATGTAGATTTCAAAAAGTAGAAAAATCTTACCCTTTATTAAAATCAATAAAATTTGTAAATTTGCTTTCTATTGAGCTGATTTTCACGCCGGAGAGGTGGGTGAGTGGCTCAAACCAACGGTTTGCTAAACCGTCATAGGGGGTTAACCTCTATCGAGGGTTCGAATCCCTCCCTCTCCGCTAAACTACGCTAAAGCTTCGTTTAGCAGGCCAAACAATTTTTTGAATAATTGGTATGGCTAGTTTTTAGGCAGGCACTTGTGCCTGCCTTTTTATTTTAAAACATATAAAAAATATTAATCCAATAATTATGTGGTACGTATACATATTGAAGAGTATAAATTCAAATTTTCGATATATTGGTTCAACCAACAATTTAAAGAGAAGATTGCTGGAACATAATGAAGGATTAGCTCAATCAACGAAACATTATAAACCTTTCGAGTTTGAGGCGTTTATTGGAGTAAAAACTGAAAGTCAGGCGAGAAACCTAGAAAGATATTTCAAGACAGGTTCAGGAAAAGCCGTATTGTTTAAAAGGATTTTACAGAAACCTGTATTGAAACCCAATGCTAATGATTTAATCTGATAAAATTTCAAATAAAGAAATTCATTAACTCCCCGGTTGACGAAGCTTTAGCGCAGTCAACCCTCTCCGCTAAACTACGCAAAAGCTTCGTTTAGCAGCCCAAAGAATTTTTAGAATAATTGGGATGGCTAGTTTTCAGGCAGGCACTTGTGCCTGCCTTTTTTTATGCCAAAATAGCGACTCAAACCAATCCCGATTGAATCGGGAATATCTCTGTCATTCTGAGTGAGCGAAGCGAGCGAAGAATCTAGACGACAATTTACCAATACAAATTAACCTATCTTTACTATAAAAAGATTACCACACCGAATTTGCAGTACAAATTCTCCTCGCAAAATTTTTCAAAAAAAAAGACGACCTACCGCGCCGTCTCTGCATTTAGCTCAAGAAAGAACTTTCTAAAACTTATAATTCAATATCTTATAAATCAGCTTTGCTGTTAAGAAGTCAGGGAAAGTATAATCTTTCTGCGGCGCAAGCTCAACAACATCAAATCCAACCAGGTTTCTTTCAGCGCAAACCTTCTTCAGCAGCCTCATTGTTTCATCCCAATAAAAGCCATTCGGCTCGGGTGTACCTGTTGAAGGCATGATTGATGGATCAAAATAATCCACATCAAAAGTAATATAAACATTCTTCTTTAATGTGCCGGTTATATCATTGATAAGCTTTTCATCAAAACCCCGGTCGCGCATTTGAAAGGCATAAAAGGTATTTATACCTTTTGCTTTAATAAAATCGAACTCCTCTTTGCACTGCGCACGGATCCCTACCTGTGTTATATCTGTAGTAAACTCAGAAACTCTGGCTGCAAATGATGCATGAGAATATTTAGACCCCTCATACTCTTCGCGCAGGTCTGAATGCGCATCTAAATGCAGGATGGAAAGATCACTGTAATTATCATAATGCGCCTTTATTGGCGCAGTGCTAATTGAGTGCTCTCCGCCAAGTGTTATAACAAACTTTCCGTTCCTGATATTCTCATCAACATTCCGGTAGATAAGATCCAGGGCTTTTTTGCCTGTTAGCTTTCCGAATTTCATTGGTTCTATTGCGGCAATCCCGATATCAAAGCATACCTGCTTTTCGGTCTCTTCATCAAAAAATTCAACATAATGCGAAGCTTCTAAAATAGCGCCGGGACCCTTTGCAGTCCCTTTACCGTATGACGTGGTTTTTTCATATGGTGCAGAAAGTATTACAACCTTTGAATTTTTATAGTTTGAATACTCTTTTTCAATTGCGAGGAAATTTTTCTTTAATGGAAGTGTTTTGCAGCCTTTGCTCATTTACTTATTTCTTTAGCGTTAAAATCTTTTAGTAATATACTTCTGATCTTATCAAAATTATCTGGTTCATTACCTGTTTCAGCGGATTCTTCGCTGATATAACCTGCACCTGATGAGCTGGAAATGAACTCAGAGCTTTTTACCAGGCCGATACTTAATGATTCACCGAAATATTTTGATATTTTTCCTGCGAGGTAATCTTTGTAGCCATCAACCAGCTCGTAGCTGGTATCATCAACCCTGATAAGCAGGTTCATTTTTTCATCCTGCTCAAATGTGGTATCTTTAATGATGCTGTAAACCCATTTACGCTCGGTTTTAATCTGATCTTTAATGCTTAACCAGTGAGTATTCAAGTCGCTTGCAGCATCAGCCAGGTTTATTGTATGTACTGATGATTCTGTTACTGTGCTGCTGACAGTCTGTGTGCTGGGTTCTGCGGGTTTACGTGGTGTTGTATCGTAAGTTACATTAACACGGGCTTCATTTTTAGATGTATACTGTATTCTGTTTTCAGGTGCTGAAGCGTTTTTCTTTTCACCTGCACTGCCGGTGCTGAAATTAGAAGTACTCCCGCCGGATTTTAAACGGTTCAGCTCTTCGAGTATCTGTGAAATTTCACGGGTATCGGTAAATTTTATCAGTTCAACAAGCAGCGCTTCAATCAGCGTACGCTGATTGGAAGAATACTTGAATGTATATTCAGTCTGAAGTATAAGCTTAAGTGAGTTAATAATTTCAAGCTGAGTGAATTTGCTGATATTTTCTGAATATTTTATCTTAACAGGTTCTGACTCAATGATAAGCTCAGCGCTTCCGGTAGAGCATGCAATCAGAAGATTGCGGTAATGTTCTGTAAGCCCATCAAGAAATATCTGCATATCATAACCTTTATCCATCAGGCTGTCAAAATAGTTCAGCAGGCCTTTTGCATCTTTCTGCTTTACAAGATCGGATATACCGAAATACACATCACTTTGAGCCAGGTTGAAAAATGCCTTCAGCTTTTCGAATGTAATATCATTATCGCAGTAAGCTGCTGACATATCAAAGAGGCCCTGGGCATCGCGCATTGAACCATCGCCTTTTTTTGCAATAAAGAACAATGATTCGTTATCAACCTTTATCTTTTCATTTTCGGCTATGTATTTCAGCCGGGAAGATATTTCTTCAATGGTCAGACGCTTGAAATCAAATTTCTGGCATCTGCCTAAAATAGTGAGCGGCACTTTTTCGGGGGATGTAGTTGCGAATATGAACACAACATACGGCGGCGGTTCTTCAAGTGTCTTAAGCAGCGCATTGAACGAAGCTCCGGTTAACATATGAACTTCATCAATAATGAAGATCTTGTACCTGGAACGAACAGGACCGTATTTAACTTTTTCCTTCAGTTCCCTTACATCTTCTATGTTCCTGTTAGATGCGCCGTCAATTTCAAACACATCAGGGTGGTTCCGGTTATCATTGATTATCTCTCTGCAGCTATCACATTCATTACATGGCTCACCGTTAGGTTTACGGTTCAGGCAATTTAATGATTTGGCAAGAAGTCTGGCAACAGTAGTTTTACCTACACCGCGCGGACCCGAAAACAAATATGCGTGTGAAATACGGTTATTCTTTATCGCATTCCTTAAAGTTTTTGTAATAAATTCCTGGGAAGTAACATCGTCAAATTCCCTTGGACGCCATTTCCTTGCCGTTACAGTGTAGCCTGCGTTTTCGCCGAATAATTCTTCTGCCATTATTAAGTGTTAAATGTAAATACTAATAGTTAAAATTGATTCCCAGCATATATTATGCTGAGTTTTCCTTTATCCAGCCTTTGCCAGATACAGGCTGTGTAATTGTTATAAGAGCTTACCCCTATATAATCTCCAAAGAAAACTGATTTTACGGGTACGAACGGTTCTTCAGATATCTTTTTATTCTCAAATGTCACACCGCCATCTGTTGAGCGTGCAAGATATACATCAGTATTCCAGTCATCATGGTCACGCCTGTCATAATATATTATATTTACGGCCCCGGTTAAGGGGTCAACATTCATCCAGCTCATGAACTGCTGTTTGCCGTTCCCAACTGGGTCATCATTTATTCTGAGGGCATCACTCCATGTATTTCCGCCGTCAGTTGATCTAACCAAAAAAACATCCACGTCGTTTTCGCCGTTTCGCCTGTCAGAATAGTTAATATAAATGGTGCCTTTATAAGGCGAACTGCTGATATCACACTGGGTAATTGGCAAACCGTTGCATCTGAAAATTCCTTCAATATCATATACCCATCCGCCGTACTGGCTGCCCGCAATTATATCATCCTCAAGCCACGTTGCACCGCCATCGGTTGAGCGGTCAAAATAAAGCTTATCATGCGCAGACCAGCTTACAAATATTTCACCATTTGGTCCGATGCACGGAACGGCACCTTCTGTGGTATTAGATGAATCTACACAATCACCTGAAATTTTATTTATTCTTAATGCTTCGCTCCATGTAGAGCCTGCATCAGAGCTGAAGGAAAAATGAATATTTGATTTATCTTCCGGGTTATGGCTGTCATATGCATCGAACTGTGTCCATGTTACGTAAATATTATTTTTCCATTTACTGTCAGTAAAATCAACGCATGCCCATGGTTTATCCTGCTTTTTCGGGGGATTAAGCCCCATATATGTCCCGGGATTTTCATATGTCATCCCGCCATCTGTAGAGCGCTGGCATACAATCCTGTCTATCCACTGGGAGTTTGAAGGCCTGGAAAGATGAAAAAAATAAGCCGAACCGTTTACATCAAATATAAGTACCGGGTCACCCCAAACACCGTTCTTGCCATCGGCAATTTCCTTGTTTACCCATGTACTGCCGCGGTCAAATGAATAATAATAATTGTTCAGGTTGGCACCCGCAATAATGTTATTGGGGTGCCTTGGATTTATTGCTATTGAAACCTCGTTGGGACTGTTGCTTATTGAATTAACTTTAATATTCTTAAACTGCGCTAAAACAACTGAGGGCACGATCAAAAAGATCAAAATTAATTCTTTTATCATTTGGTTTTATTTGGTTAGAATCATTTTTTTGGTTTCTGTGTAACTGCCTGATGAAAGCTGGTAAAAATATACACCACTGGGATAAGATGAAGCATCCCATTCATATTTATATGAACCCGGTGAAAGCTTGCCATTCACAATAACAGCAGCTTCTTTTCCGTTCACATCATAAATTTTTATTGTAATATCACGTGAATCATTTCCGCCGGTTGCGGGAACGTCAAAATCAATTCTCGTAACAGGGTTGAAAGGATTGGGATAATTCTGCTTCAATGCGAATGCTGAAGGAATTTCAGTGGAAATGGGTTCAACTCCAACCGGGAAGTTAATGATTGCTGTCCAAACGCTTAAAGTACCTGATACCAGCCTGATCCATATAGGCCTTACAACTCCGTTATGCGCTGATATGTTGGTATAATCACCGAAGAAAATATTGGATGCCGGTGTGAAAGGTGAAGAGCTTAATCTTTCGTTCACCCATGTAACACCGCCGTTTGTTGAGCGTGCCATATAAACATCTGTTTGTGTGTTTGAATAGTTTCTCCTGTCATAAAACACACAATATAAATGACCTGTAACCTGGTCAATTGTCATCCATGTGAAGAACTGTTCTTTTCCGGCCGGGTCATCGTTTATTCTTATCGGTGAGCTCCATGTATTGCCGCCATCTGTTGATTTGATAAGCATAACATCGTGGTCAGCGGGACCTGCGCTATCTGTATAATTAACATAAATTGTTCCGCGGTAAGGCGAGTTGCTGATATCGCATAAAGTTATCGGGAGGCCGTTTGATCTGTAAATTCCGGCTACAACATAATCCCAGCCGCCGCGCTGAGTGCCTGCAACTATATCGTTTTCAAGCCATGTTGAACCACCATCGGTTGATCTATCAAAAAATATTTTAAAGTTGTTAACGCCTAGGGGACCGGACCATGCAACATATACTTCACCGTTAGGTCCCACTGCCGGAACTGAACCTTCCGTGGTATAATCTTCATCAACACAGTTGCCGCCGTAGCGGCTAAGCCTTTTAATACCGGTGAAAGTTGCCCCCTGATCAGTTGAACGGGCAAACAATATTCTTGAACTATCCGCAGGATTTGATACTCCGTAATCATCGAACTCAGTCCACGCAACATACATCCAGTTTCCGCGCGGGCCGTGGGTCCAGTCTGTGATAGCCCATTCTTTATCCTGCTGCTTTCCATTGAACTGCCAGTATGTACCGGCATTCCATGTTGCACCAGCATTAGTTGATTTATTTACACCCATTCTGTCAATAAAGCTTGCGCCGTTAACCAAGTGGAAGTAATAAAAATTTCCAAGTGTATCGGTAATAATGCAGGGGTCTCCCCACACAGTATATGTACCTGATAGTATGCTGCTTGTCCATGTTAACCCGCCATCTGAAGAGCGGTAAACTTTATCTGTATTTGCGCCTGCTACAATTTGATTGGTATTTTTCGGATTTACGCATATCGAAGGTTCATTAGGGCCTCCGTTTCCGCTTATCTGGATATTGGTATAGGATGACTGAGAGTATATGGATGAGGTAATGAATAATAAAATTACAGCAATAGTAGTTTTCATTTGTGATATTTAATGATTATATCGTAAAATACTCAATTTAGTTATGATTTTAAAGGGATAATGAAAACGAATTTATATGGAAATTTAAAACTCAAAAAAACCTGTATTTATAGGTGATAGTAAAGCTGCAGCAATGATAAGATTGCCACGTCGAAATTGCTCCGCAATTTCTCCCCGCAAAATGATATCACGTAATATGAAAAAACGAACGAATGCCTGTAAAAAATTGCAACCTATTTATCAATTATTGCTGTATATATACTTAGCTTGTTGCTGTCAAGCCGTGTCCAGATGGGTCTTACCATTCCGTTTACTGCAATTACATTTGTATAATCACCCATAAATGTTTCAGCCAGAGGGTAGAAAGGTGAATCACTTATCCTTTCGTTCAAAAAAGTCTTTCCGCCATCACTTGATGATGCCAGGTAAACATCAGTCATATCATCATCGTAATTCCTTCTGTCATAAAACACAATATAAATAATGCCCGTTACCTGGTCAATTGTCATCCAGTTAAAAAACTGGTGTTTTGCCTCTGTATCATCATTTACTTTTACCGGGGGAGCCCATGTTATGCCTTCATTGGTTGAGCTGCTTATCCATACATCTGTATTTTCATACCCGTTTTTCTGATCGCTCCAGCTAATATATAAAGTTCCGCGGTTGCTGCCGTTGCTCATATCACAAACCATTGAAGGAAAGCCGAAGGTACGGTAAACACCGGGCACCTTAAACCTGAAAGTACCGGGAAGATCAGCTACCTTAACATCTTTTTCCCAGAAAGTTATACCTCCGTCTGTAGAACGGTCAAGCATTAGTCCGTAAGGCGAGCACCAGGTAAGATAAACTTCACCATTGAGTCCAACACACGGCACAACACCAAGTGTAGTGGCTCCCGCATCGGAGCATTCTGCCCCTGATAGCTCGTTTATCCTTTTTCTTTCTGCCCATGTTTCACCGCCATCAGTTGAATAGCTGAAAATAATATTTGAGGCGCTGTCAAGCGGATTTAATGCAGTGCCTTCTTCGCTGTATTTATGCTGCCCGCATTGTGTCCATGCGCAGTAAATGTTATTTCTGAAAGGTGAAAAGGTCTGGTCAACCGCTCCCCATTCTTTATCCTGCAGGTGGGGCGGATTTGCTCCCATATATGTTCCGTTAGACCATGATATGCCGCCGTCTTCTGATTTCTGGCAAATAATTCTATCGAGCCACTTACCGCCTTCTGAATATGAATTGGAAAGATGGAAATAATAAAAATTGCCGCGCACATCAGCAATTATGCACGGGTCACCATAAACACCGAATGTAGATTCAAGCTTTCTTATTTGCCATGTGAGACCGCCATCAAAGCTGTAGAAGTAAGATTCAATATTAGCTGCCGCTACCAGGTTCATTGGATTTACCGGATTAAAAGATATAGTAACTTCGCTTGGTGAATTTTCATCTGTAATTTTTATATTACGGTAGGGAGATTGTGCATATATTACTGCGGTAATCAATAATAATGAGGCAAAAAATACCAGGTTTTTCATATTTACATGACAAATTAATTATTATTGATTTATACCCCTATAATGGCGTGAAAGTTCCGTGGGAAAAGTTTAGTCATTCTGAGGAGCGAAGCGACGAAGAATCCAGACTATAAACTTTCCTCATACGTCTATCCCCACATTACCACAAATAAGATTGCCGCGTCAAAACTGCTACGCAGTTTTTCCTCGCAAAGGTTTGTCATTCTGAGGAGCGAAGCGATGAAGAATCCAGACCATAAACTTTCAATTTATGTAAATTGCATTACTTCCACAATTTAGATCGCCGCTTCGAATTTGCTTCGTAAATTCTCCCCGCAAAAATTACTTTCAATTAATACTTTATTTCAAGCCCATCGCTGTTAGATTCATCAATTCCCAGCATATCTATTAAATGTGACTGGAAATATCCAATAACAGAAGATGTCATGATTTCATTGATTTTATTCCCTCCGGGAACGGAATAATAAACGATCTTATACTTACCTGAAATACCTGATTTATTCTTTGCATATTTAACAGCTTCATACAGACCGCCGATTTCATCCACAAGCTTTTTGTTGAACGCATCAGTACCAAGCCAAACCCTTCCCTGGGCAACTTCTTCCGCTTCTTCACGCGTCATTTTTCTGCCTTCAGCAACTGCTTCGGTGAAACGGTCATAATAATAGTCAATAATACCCTGAATTATTTCGATCTCTTTTTCATCAAGCTCTTTATAAAAAGAACCTATATCTGAATTTTCGCCGCGCTTAAAATTCTCAACTTTTATATTTTGTCCTTTTAAAAGGCTGTCGAGATTTGGTCGTGCAGTAAACACTCCAATACTTCCTGTAATAGTGAGCTCATCAGAGAAAATTTTATCAGCGCTGGCTGATACGTAATATCCACCGGAAGCCGCTGCGCCGCCCATGGAAACTATGAACGGTTTCTTATATTTTTTCTTCAGTCTTATAATTGCTGCATTAATTTCAGCGGAACCCAAAGCTGAACCGCCGCCTGAATCAACCCTTAACACAATAGCCTTAACTTTCGGATTTGCAAAGGCATCTTCAAGCTGCTTAACTACTGTTTCACTGCCGGTCGATCTTCCTCCGCCTACGAACGGAATTGGCAGTGAAACCGGCGGGGGAGGCTCGCTTTCACCTGTTGTAATGCTGGCGTACACTCCGATAACGGCTATTTGCGGCGGTTCACCCCAGCTGTTATCCCATTCACTCCTGTTAAAAGATCTCACCACATTATTGGTTCGTGAATTATCCGCTGCAATTTCTTTCGCATCTTCATACCACCCAAGCTTATCAACAAGCCCCAGCCTGTATGCTTCGCTGCCGGTCAATGGCTGTGAGAGCTTTTCAATCATGTAATCATCAAGTGTCAGGTTTCGGCCTGTAACAATTCTGGAAAGCATTTTTTCGTAAACAATATCCAGTACACGGTTAATTACTTCTTTGCCTTCTTCTGTTGTTGAATCCAGCAAGCCCTGGAAGGTGAGCTTGTACTTTCCTGCATGAAATGTCTGAAGGTCTATTCCGTATTTTTCAAGGAAGCTGTTATAGTTGAAGACATTAATACTGAGCCCGTAAAAGAAGATAGCTTCGGCGGGCATAACTATATCATCGGCAAAAGTTGAAATATAATAGCCACCGGGGCCAACATCCTGAGGAAAATATACAGTGATTGTCTTATTCTTTGAGCGGAAACGTGACATAGATGCAGTCAGCTCTTCTATTGCCGCGTTTATTTCAAACCTGCCTGATGCCAGGGGGTACATTTTAAGTATCATCCCTTTTACGCTGGGATCGGCGGCAGCATAATCAATATCACCAATTACCTCGTGGATACTGCGTTTACCTTTGCCAAGAAGCCCGAAGAAAACATCTTCTGTGTTGTAATCCTGCAGTGAACCGGAGAGTGTTATTTCAACTATTTTTTTCTTCTCAGGTATTAAACTTTTCCTGCGTTCAATGTTGTATGATAACGAGAATTGTGAGCCTATGAAAGAGAAATTATTTCCTACGGAATTATTATAAACACTGTATTCAGGAAAAAGGTTATCATAATAAATTAATTTTTCTCTGCTATTATTAAAAATATGATTATACCTGAAGCTGCCGTTTGGGAAGTCAACTCTTATTCCGCCTCCAATAAATTCATTTCGAATTTCTTCCCGGTTGCGTGTGTAATTTACATTCAGATATAAACCATCGGCTATCTTTAGTTCTGCCCCGGCTTTAAGTTTGTTGTATTTAGTAAAGTTTGATCCATACCTGAATGCAGAAAAATCAGTCATTAATGTCAAACGATCGTTTTTTAAAGGCCTTATAGCTGTGCCAAGTGTAAATTTATCTGTAGTGTGATGCATTATTGTCATCGCGTCATCACTATTATATACAAAGGAAAATGATAAATGTGGATTAGGCCTGTAAAGAATTCCCAATCCCCCGCGAAAAGATGGGAAACCTGAATTTACATTTGCAGGTGAAACGAATCCGCTTCTGTGAAGAAATTCAAGCAAAATACCTGCTGATAATGATTTATTCCCAAATCCAAATCCCATTGAATAAGTACTGATAGTATATCTGCTTAATCTGCCAAAACCTGAATATTCAATCAGATTACCAAAAAGATCAGAATCATAATTTGTTGTGAAATCTTTGTTGTCTGTATATCTGCGGAATGCAAGCCCAAGAAAACCAGCGTTAATGGAAATATCAAGCTCATTCAATCCGTTGAATGATGCCTGGTGATTTAAAGCATTAATGGTAAAATTCAGCCGGTGTCCCAGTCCCAATACTGCGGGATTGTAACGGAAAGCATTTGAGCCTTCATCATATGCAGAAAATAAATATAATTCGTTTGAGGGGTTGAAGAGATTAAAATCCTGTGAATTTATATCAATTGAATTTAGCAGGGATAAAAAGATAACGAAAACAGTAAGTATTGATTTCATATCAGTATATTTTATATGTGTGGTTCTTCAAATATAATTATAATTGTTCAGTGAAAAAGGGAAGATTGCAGTTCTCGTTGCAAAGCATTCTTTTTGCCGTTGTAGCCGAAGCCTTTCAGGAGTCGTTAAACTGAGACGTCCCAGCGGGACTGTACAAAAAAAGGCGCTCATTTGAGCGCCCTTTAAAAGCTAAAAATATAAGTATTACTTTATCAGTGTCATTTTCTTCACATCTGAAAATTCACCTGCTGATAATTTATAGAAGTAAATTCCGCTCGGGATATTAACAGCATTGAAATCATAAGTATAATTTCCGGCTGCAAGATTGAGGTTGTTCACAAGCGAAGCAACTTCTTTGCCGAGCAAATCATACACTTTAAGTGTAACAAATGAGCCTTTTGGCAGGCTGAATTTTATATTTGTTACAGGGTTGAACGGATTCGGATAGTTCTGCTGCAATGAATAAACCTGCGGAACTTCTGAGCCATTCTGCTGTATACCTACAAAGTTACCTACTCTTATCTGGTAAGTTCTGTTGTGTGTTCTGGGTCCGCCGGATTCTGTACCGGTAACTGTTACTGTATAAAGTCCCAGCGGTACATTAGCAGTTGATGTTGTGTTGATAAGAACTGAATCAGCAGCACCGGTAAAATTCCTTACATTACCCGGTGAAAATGTAGGTGTTAATGTTCCGGGTGATGGAGATGGTGAAATGCTGGTAGTATATGTAACGGTTCCTGAGTAAGGACCCATAACCGGGTTTCTCATTCTTACAACAGAAGTTGAACCGGCATTGATGCTATCGATTGATTTATTGAATGAAATACCAAAATCAGGCAAGTAAGCAGTGAAATCCTGTAATGTATTGTTCTGTCCGGTATAGAACGGGAAAGTAATATTCCTACCTGCAATACCCTGGTAATCACCTAAGTAATAATGATCTCCCTGGTTAACTTTTATAACCGCAGGATTAAAAGCGCTGCCGATCTTGAAATTGGTGAATGTTAAGCCGCCATCTGTAGAAACTGCGCCCCATGTTTCTGTGAGATTATTTGTAGGGTCATCATTTCTTGAATCCCACCACATAACCCAAACTCTGCCCTGTAGGTCAACACTCACATCGGGCATCCACTGATCCATAAAGCCTGTATCATCATTTACTCTTACCGGGCTTGCATTGCTCCAAGTTGCTCCTCCATCGGTTGAGCGAGTGCAGAATATATCTGCAGCATCGGGTCCGGGAGGATTGGTAGCATAAACATTATATATGTAACCTCTTCTTGAAGTTGATGACATATCTACAGCAATATGCGGCATTCCATTTACGCGGATATTTGTTTTTAAAACATATCTTCCGCCTGGTCCTATTGTACCCGGGGTTGAGTGGGTTGATGCCTGAACATTAGCTGCAAATGTTGCGCCGCCATCTGTTGATACTTTAACAACAGTACCGCCATTATACCATGCGAGGTAAACTCTTCCGCCCGGTCCTACTGCTACATCGGGTCCGGGGTTAGGTGTACCAGTTCCCATGTTGCCTACAAAGCTCCATGTAGTGCCGTTGTTTGTTGAACGGTGGAAATCTACGCTTGCGCCGGTTGAAAAATTCACATAAGCCATGTAAACATGGTTTTGGTACGGACCGCCAGTTTGGTCTGCAGCAATCCATTCTTTATCTGCATTCGCATTATTTACAATGTTACCTAAATTTGTCCAGCTAACACCTTTGTTGGTAGATTTTAAAAGTCTGATACCGCTGGAAAGCAATGCGCAGTAAAAGTTGCCTAAACTATCAGCTGCAAATACAGGGTCACCCTGATTTGAAGAAATAGAAGTACTGAGCCAGCTTACGCCACCATCTGTTGTATAATAAATAAGCGGGGTTCCTGCAAAACCTGTTACTCTGTTATCAGTAGCAACAAAGTTTAACGGATCTCTTGGATTTACGGCAATGTCTGTTTCAGCAAAACCATTACTTGAAGATACCTGGTAGTTATCAAATGCACCAACAGGTATGGTGATAAGATCAATGCCATACGGCTCAAGAGGATATACCTTAGGCATTATTACATTCGTTTTGAATTTTTTATCTGAAAAGGGAACGTTCGGATCAATTTGCCCATAGGCATTGATACAAAACGAAAAAACAATTAAAAACAATAAAATAGATTTGCTTTTCATTTGTGATTTTTTGTTATTTTTTTGGAAATATCCTGAATTATATTATTAATTATATGCAAAATCAACCATTAAATATCTATACTAAGGTAACTGATTTTATTAAAGAATAATTTCAAGTATTTTATGATATTATGAAATTTATTTAAGCCAAATAACGTTTTAAATTCAAATAATCATTGTAATTTCTATTATAAAAGCTTAATTTTAGCTGATGAAAAACCCCAATTTTCTTAAAATACCCGTTTTTTTACTTCTTTTGGCTATTTCAGCCTGTTCAACTTTCAATTATAAAACATACAAAGAAGAACCCAATAAAAATATTGATGACCCTGAGCCTAATTATGATATAACTCTTACCCCTGAATTCCAGGATTTTACCGGATTTATGTTTATCGGCAACAGGATAGAGAACTTCAGCACTTACTTTAATACATTTTTTAATGCCAACGAGAACTTTAACGATGCATACGATGATTATGCAACCCGAATACTGGCAAACTATAATGAACGGCAGGATTCAATTTTTGCCAAGCCCAGGTTATCACAGGAGTCAATTGATAAATTCAATATAGCAATCGAAAAAGCATCAAAGGTAATTCAGTATCACAAAAGCAGTGAGTATATGGACCGTTCTGTTCTGCTTATCGGTAAATCATACTTTTTCCTTGGTGATTATTTAAAAGCTGAACGAAAATTCAGTGAATTCATCTCGAGGCTTAAATCAAGCCGCTATCTTGATGAAGCGCTGCTTTACCTGGCAAAAACACAAATTAGGCTTGAGAATGAAAAACCTGCTCTTGAAAGACTGGATGCGCTGATAAAGACCTCAAAAGATAAACACGTAGTTTCTGAAAGTTACCAGTCGTTGGCTGAATACCAGCTGAATAAGAAGGATTATGAAAATTCTATAAAGAATTTCAAGAAAGCTATAGAGCTTTCAGATGACAGTGAGTTCAAAGCGCAGATGCAGTTCCTTGTTGCATCTGTTATTTCAAGAACAGATCAAAAGCTTGCTGCAAAAGAGTTTGACAAAGTATTGGATTATAATGCTTCTTATGATCTTGAATATCTTGCCCGCTTTAATACAGCTAAAAATATGATCGCTTCCGGAAATTTCAGCGGAGCATCAGATATAATTGAAGACCTGGAAATAAAATACAAAGATATCCCCGCTAACCTCGGGCAGGTGAATTTCCTTAAAGGTGTTTACTATGATGAAAAGAAAGACGGGAAGTTATCCATTACACAGTATTATTATGTTATTAAAAATTTCCCGGCAACGATTCCTTCAGCTGATGCCAGCTATAAGCTTGGCAATTATTATGAAACAAAAAATGATTACTTCAACGCATTTATGTATTACCGCTTTTCAACCGAACAAAGCAATACAGGTACTTTTTATAAAGAAGCTTTAAATAAAGCCAATATTTATAAAAGATATTTTGAACTGAGATCTGTTATAGCCGGTGAAAAGATAAATACTGAATACAATAATGAGTTTAAAAAGAAGACAACTAAAGATTTTGATAAAAACAATGACCCTAATAAGCTGCCTAACAAAGAAGGTGATAACGGAAAATCAGGCGGTGTACCCGGGTTCAATATAGCAGACAGTATTTTATCAACCGGGGATTCAATTTTTACGATCGTAGATACTTCTGCTGTCAGGGAAAAAGAAATTTCTGCAGCAAAATTTGAGCTTGCGGAATTGTTTCTTTATGATTTGAACAGGGCAGATTCCTGCGAATTCTACCTGAAGGAAGCTTTTGATGAATCAAAAGATTATGATTTCAGCGCTAAAGTTTTATTTGCTCTTTCAGCGCTATACAGAAAACAGGAGCAATATGCTAAAAGTGATGAAATATTGAACAGTATTATCAGTAATTACCCGCTTTCAGCTGTTGCTAATTCTAGCAGAAAGCTATTAAATCTTTCTGTGGTCGATCAAACAGGTAATGATGCCGGTGATTCAATTTATTCTGCTGCAGAATCAAAATTTGTAAATAAGGAATTCCGTGCCGCGCTTGATGATTTTAAAGCATTGATAAATACATTTCCTGCATCCGTTCATATTGAACGAGCATACTTAGGAGCAGGCTGGATTTGCGAAAATGTTCTGAACAGTAATGACAGTGCATATTATTTTTATTCAATGCTGGTTAAAGATAAACCAAATTCTGAAGCTGCTGCTATGGTAATGCAGAAAGTTGAAGAGTATGAAACATTCAATAATGTAAATAAAACAGATACAACAGGCTCAAATACGCAGCAGCAGGAAGTGAAAGATCCTGTAAACCAGCCGCCGGGTGAGCTTAATAATACCAGTGAACCTGAAAAAAAATCAGACGGGACAGAAAACAACAATAATATCGACCCGATGCAGCTATTAAAAGAGCTTGAAGAGGGCAATAAGGAAAAGACTAACGAACAGGATCCTTCTAATAAAAATGAAGAAAATCCTGCTCCGACTGATCCAGGGACTCAGGAAACCCCTCCACAAGGACCCTGAGTTTTAAATTAATATCATACCTGCTGAATAAATATGGAAAATTGTCTGTTTTGCAAAATCATCAGGAAGGAAATTCCTGCATCAATTATATATGAAAATGAGGATGTGATTGCATTCAATGATATCAATCCGCAAGCCCCTGTTCATATCCTTATCATACCAAAAGAACATATCAGCTCACCTTATGAGATCAATGTAAATAATTCCGCTTTATCCGGAAAGCTGATCGAAGCTGCAGCCGCAATTGCAAAAAGTAATGATCTGGAAGGTTACCGGCTGGTATTTAACTGCAATGAAATTGCAGGTCAAACTGTATTTCATATTCACGCACATTTGCTTGGAGGAAGGGTCTTAAACTGGCCGCCGGGATAAAATTATTTATGAATTTAAATTAATATGATTTGAAAATTACCTGTTACATTCTGATTTCTGTATTCTGTTTCCTGTTTTCTTTTCCTTTAAGTTCCCAGCAATATACCATTGACCAGTATCTCAGTATTCGCGGAGCAGTATCCCCGAAATATTCATTTGACGGAAGCCGGATCTATTTTAATATGAATATTACAGGTACTAACCAGCTATGGTTCGTAACTTCACCGGGCGCATGGCCAAACCAGGTAACTTTTTTTAAAGACAGAATTACCGGTTACTCGCCAAATCCCGTAAAGGACCTGATCCTGATTGAAAAAGATGAAGGCGGTTCAGAATATGACCAGTTCTTTTTATCCAATGGTGCAGGTACAGATATTAAGATGATTACCGATGGAGCTCCGAAAGTATTAAACGGTTTCGGAAGATGGTCTGATGATGGCAGTTTTTTTACTTATTTTTCAAATAAACGTTCCCCTTATTTTTATGATATTTATACTTACCAATTGGAATCAGGTTCATCGAAAATGATATGGTCAAGTGATCATTCAAACTACCCATCAGTTCTTTCATCAGATGGCAACAAACTTGTGTTTTCCCGGTCATATTCAACTTATGATAATGACCTGTTTCTTCTGGATATTGCATCTGGCAAAGAAAAACTGATATCAGTTCATGATAATTTTAAAGATCCGGCTGAATTTTACGCTGCTTCGTTCGATCATACGGGCGGCATTCTTTACTTTATTTCTAACGATAAAAGTGACTTTTTCAGAATTGGAACATATGACCTGAAAACAGAAAAGATCAGCTATCAGGAATATGAATTCTTAAAGGAGTATAAGAGCTGTGATGTATCCAGGTTGTATTTTTCGCCTGACAGAAAATTGATGCTTATAATGATAAATGACAGGGGATATGACAGGATAAGCTTGTATAATATTGAAACAAAAAGGGAAGTAACGATACCATCGGAATTAAAAAGCTCCAGCATTACAGCTATGAATTTTTCAGGTGATAACACTAAATTAATTCTCGGGATAAATTCTGCAGCAAATACCAGCATACTGTATGAATGGGAATTAAATACCGGCAAAGTTGCCCAGATAACTTATCCTTCGCTTGCGGGAATTGATCCTAAAACTTTTGTGGAACCGGAACTTATCACTTACAAATCATTTGATGGACTTGAAATATCTGCATTTATTTATAAACCTTTAAATTCAGAAAATAAAAAATTACCATGTATAATTTCTATTCATGGCGGACCCGAGGGACAGGCTAATTATGGCTTTTCAGCGGTTTTCCAGTATTATGTTAATGCTGGATATGTTGTAATTGAACCAAATGTTAGAGGCAGCACTGGTTACGGTAAGAAATTTGCCGCTTTGGATAATGTAAGGAACCGGGAGAATTCAGTTAGAGATATCGCATCGCTGGTGGAATACTTAAATAACAGAGGGGATATTGATCCCGGAAAAATTGCAGTTACAGGCGGCAGTTATGGAGGTTATATGGTTTTAGCCTGCTTAACTTTGTACCCGCATTATTTTGCTGCCGGAATTGATATAGTCGGCATTTCGAATTTTGTGACGTTCCTTAAAAATACAAGTGATTACCGCAGAAATAACAGGGAAAGTGAATACGGCAGCCTTGAAAAAGACAGTGAATTTCTCGAAAGCATATCTCCTTTGGGAAAGGTAAAAAACATAAAAGCACCGTTAATGATAATTCACGGAAGGAATGATCCCAGGGTGCCTGTAACTGAAGCGGAACAGATGCATGAAGCAATCCTGCAAAACGGGGGATACTCTGAACTGCATATATATGAAGATGAAGGCCATGGGATAGCTAAGCAAAAAAACAGGCTGGATCTATATCCTAAAATAATAAAGTTTCTGGATGATAATGTTAAAAATAAATAAATACACCGGAGAAAGCAAAAATGAATAAAAATATAAAAATTATAATAGGCGCAGTAGTGGTATTATTTATCGGTTATCTTCTATATAGTGTATATAATACCGCAAAGGATGGAACTGAATCATTCGGTAATTTTGATATTAACAGTACAGCCAATAAAAATATTAAAGTTGAGCTGCTTGTTGAAAAAGGGATAACTCCCAATCCCGGCGGCGGAGCATCATTTTATGTTAAAGATAGAGCAGGTATTATTAAAAAAGTCACTATTGAAAAAGAACTTCCTGCCGGATTTGATAAAGCTAAAACATTAACTCTTATGGGACATCTTCACGGAGATTATTTTCACGCTGCAGATATTACGATAGAATATTGACTTAAGGCAATAAAAAAGGGGGCCTTGCCCCCCTTTTTTTATGATTTGAAATAACTATTTTGTGATCATCATCTTTTTGGTTTCTGTGAAACCATTTGCAGATAATTTATAAAAATAAACTCCGCTTGAAAGCTCAGAACCATCGAACTGTACGGTATATGTGCCGGGTCTTTGATTTTCGCTGATTATTTTCTTCAATTCTCTACCTAAAATATCATATACAGCCAGATTAACAAAGCCTTCAGAGAGAATATCATATTTAATATTTGTAACAGGATTAAATGGATTCGGATAGTTTTGCTGTAATGAGTATCCTGCCGGTACCTGGTTATTATAGTTTATTATTCCTACCGGGTTATGAGTTTCCCAAACTCCCCTTCCGTGAGTTCCGATACGAAGTGTATTTGTTGCCTGGTGATAGTCAAGATGCATAGCAACTGTATTTGGCAAACCATCGGCAAGTTCTGTCCATGTTGCACCCCAGGTATCAGTAAAAAATACACCTATATCCATCGCAGCATAGTAAATGCTTGTTGAGGTTCCTGGATAGTATATCAAGGCGTCGTTTACCGGAGAATCTGGTAAATTTCCGCTGATGTTATTCCAAACTGCTCCGCCATCAGTTGTTTTGTAAATTTTACCGGCACCAAAACCTGAAAATGTTACTATTGCAACCTGTGAAGAATCAGGGTGAATATTAATACTTGTAATTGTTCTTGTTGGAAGGCCTGTGGATGAATTAACAAAGTTTATTCCGCCATTAGTTGATTTAAATACTACACCGTTCACCGTAGCATACATAATATTGGGATTGGATTTACTGATAGCCATTTCTCTGATAGTACCGCTTGTTCCGCTTGAAATAGCCGTCCAGCTGGCACCCCAGTTAGTACTTTGAAATACCTGCTGTCGTGCAGTGTAAAAAATTCCAGATGTAGTAGGGTGTGCAATAATAGGACCAACCCATGCGCCTGAACCGGTTAATCCGCTTGTAGCGTTTTGCCATCCGTTACCGCCGTTTTGTGACCGCTGAAGACCGTTATTTTGTGTTTCACCGAGTATGAATTGAGAGCTTTGTGAATGGAAACATACTTCGCCACCATCGCCACCAAATGCTGCAGTCCAGTTCACCGTTCCTAAAGTCCTTTGTGTTCCGTTATCCTGCGTACCTCCCATAACATGATTAACATTATTAGGATCAGCAGCTATTCTGTAAAATTGTGTTAAAGTCAGCCCTGCGTTTAAATTAATCCATGTAGTACCTCTGTCAGTCGATTTCCATACTCCGCCATCGTTAACAGCTATAAGTTCGTTGGAATTCAGAGGATTAAAATCCATGTTATGCTGATCAACATGTACAGACCCGCCTGAATAACCATTGGTAATATTTTCAAAATTTGTTCCGCCGTTGGTAGTCCTCCAAATATCGATAGAGCCGACATATGCGAAATTTGGATCAAAAGGATTTACCTGCATATAAAAATCATACCAGGCTTGTCCGCCATCAAAATTATGGCCTACTGAAACCTGAGTATAATTAATACCTGAGTTAGTAGATTTATATGTACTTATAGTACTTCCTGCATATGTAGCGATATAAAGAACGGAAGGGGTATTTCTGCAAATAGCCATGTGATTTCTTGTACCCATGGGGACTGATGTATTGGCAGTAAATGTTACACCACCATCAGTAGAAATTCTGTAACCCGTGATTCCGCCTACGATATAAGCACTGTTTCCGTCGGGTGAAAATACAACATCATCACACCTGCCGGATACAGATAAAGTCCAGTTTACGCCTCCATCTGTTGAGCGGTATAATCCCGATGTACCCATTGCAGCTAAAAGCTGATTGGAAAATCCGGGGCGTACTACAATTCTTGAACAATATGTTAAGCTTGGCAAACCATTAGTGTAATTTGTCCAGGTTGAACCGCCATTTGTTGATTTTAAGATACCTCTTCCGTAATAAGATGCACCGCTGTAGGTTGCTTCACCGGTTCCGTAATAAAGAATATTAGTGTTGGAAGGATCTATGCAAATTGAGCCAGAGGACATTGAAATTTCATTATCACTAATCGGAGAAAAATTATTACCGCCATTTGTAGATTTCCATACACCTCCGAATGCTGCTCCGATATAAATTATTGAAGGGTTTACAGGGTCATATTTCACAGTTGTTACTCTTCCTGAAATATTTGAATATGCAAAGTAAAACCCGGATGTTGGGCCGATATTTGTCCATGTAACAGAATTATCAAAGGCGAATCCTTGTGTACGGCGTAATTCTTGTTTTTGTTCAAATGCTTTGCCATATGCATCATCAGGCAGCTGATTAAAAGGATACATACGTTGTTCGTAAAACCATTTTTCACGGTTAAAAGATTTTTTCTTACTTGTATACTCATCTACTTTTTCATAAGGATTATTCTGAATAATAATTTCCTGAGAGTATAAATGTAAAAAATTAAAGGAGAGGATAAGAATCAGAATTTTTATGATTGAATTCATATTAAATAGTTATAATTAGTAGTTAATTTTGTAATTTAATGTTAGAATTTTAAAAATACTATGTATTATTAAAACTGAATATTAGTTGAAATAATTAGTAAATTTAGACACCTATAATAAAAAAGGGGCAAAAGCCCCTGATTTATTAATGATTTAATCTGATTATTTCAGTCCCTGAGTCGTAATTTTTTCAATTTTATTGTTCACCGGTTTTTGAGCCATCAGATATTCATATATAGCTTCAAGGTCACTATCAGTGGAAGTCTTCGCTATGAAATTCCATGCCATGGGAGAATTGTATCCGCGTGATTTTGGATCAAGCCCGGTCACATCAATGCATGATTTGAATTTAGCCATAAAAATTTCTTTAGTCATATTCCCGATCCCGGTTTGTTTATCCGGTGTTAAGTTGGATGAACGGATTATTGTACCATCAGGCATAGGGAATTCCATTCCCCCGGCGAATTCCATACCGGGCAAGATCTCTCCTTTTTCGCTGGGCGAGTGGCAAAATTTACATCCGTAGCCAAGATACTCTCCCTGCTTTATTTTGTCCAGCCCGTCTGGACGCTTGCCGTATTCCGTAACATCAGCAGGAATAGTTCTGAATATCAGGTTAACCGGAAATTTCAAATCTTTTTCAGGAACTTTATTTTTTATAGCCGGCAGTGTCTTGATGTAAGCTATTATCGAATAAAGGTCTTCTTTATCCATTTTGCTGAACAGCGCATATGGCATCATTGGAGCAAGAAATTTACCGTCTTTATTTACACCGGAAGTAATAGCACGGAATATTTCACCATCTGTCCAGTTTCCTAAACCTGTTTCTTTATCACTTGTTATGTTTGAAGCCGGAACGAATCCTGCTCCTTCACCGTAATCATCGCCGCCTTTACCTTCAGTCCCGGGCACTACCGGCATACTGAATTTATTGATATCACGTGTGCTGTGGCAATCGATACAGAAAGCATAGCTGTTGGCAAGATACTTGCCGCGTTCAAGCCTTTCAGGTGTAGGCTCAATTTTTAAATCAGGTGCCGCACTCACCTTGGGAAACGCTGCCTGAAGATAAATGTATCCGCCTGCCGCAAATACAATTATAACTATGAGCAAAATGCCCAGAATTTTAAATAATTTTTTCATTGTTTACCTCCTTTAGGTAATAGTTAAATTTATGATTTTTCTTATTTTTATTCAAGACTTTTATCACACTTCATGATGACTTATATCTTTTTTTGATTGTTTTGTAAATATATTTTTTAATTAATAGTAATTGAAAGAAAAATTCAAAGTTTTGTGAGGGAAATTTTTAAAATTTTTCATTATTGTAAAGATTTACTATCGAATATAGTATGAATTTATTTGAAAATATTATGTATTTTGTGAGGAAATAATTATTAGAATTATATGCATAATTCCAAATTAATCAGAATATTACAGGCTTTTTCACCTGAAGAGATAAAGGATTTCAGGAAATTTATTGACTCAAGCTTTTTTAACAAAGAAGGTGCGTATATTGTGAGGGTTTTTGACGAACTGAAAAAATACTATCCACAATTTGAAAATGAAGCTATAGCCAAAGAAAAGCTTTTTAAAAAAATATATAAAGATAAACCCTACAGCGATGCGCTGATGCGCAAAGCAGGTTCTGCTTTGATAAAGCTTACCGAAGAATACCTGAGGTTCAGGGCATTTAAAGCATCTGAAACTGAGTGCGAACTGCATTACCTTCGAGTTATAAGAGAGAAACGTATTGAAAAATTATTTGAAACAGGCTCTGCAGCGCTGGAAGAAAAATTAAATGTTACAGAAGGCTCAGTTGACAGCGAGTATTTCAGAAACAGGTACAGGCTTGAGCTTGAAAAAATAAATTATTTTCTGGATTACAGTAACTTAATTAACAAGCAGCAGGAATCGATGCAAAGCGTTCAGCGTTATCTGGTTTATGATTCGTTGGTAAACCTGCTTGATATTGCCTTTAATATCCTTGTTGGAATTACAACTATGTACAGCGGTAAAAGCAATCTAGTGCTGCAATTGCTTGAGAGGATTAACCTGGAATCCGCAGGGAAAATGCTGATGGAAAATGATCCTGAGCTTTACCCGGTATTTGATCTTTTCCATAAAAGATACCTTGGGTTTAAGAATTTTGATGATGATAACTATTATTTTGAATATAAAAAAATAGCGCTGGAAAACATGAAATACCTTACATGGGAAAATCAGTTCACAATTTTTATCAGCCTGCAGAATATCTGTACAAGGAAATTTGTTGAAGGGAAAAGGTACTTTAAAACAGAACTGCACGAAGTACATAAAGAAATGCTTGAAAGAGGTTTGTATGTTCAGAAAAAAGGGGATTTTATGAATTTGCAGACATACCGTAATATAGTATTAACATCAAGCAACCTGCAGAAAAACGACTGGATAACTGAATTTATGACAGGTTACATACAGAAAATTCTTCCTGAACAGCGTGAATCATTGGAAGCGTGGACAAAAGCACTGGTAATGTATAATACCGGAAGGTTTGATGCTGCGTTAAAAGAGCTGCAATCGGTAAAAAATGATCATTACCTTACCAAGCATGAAATTAAGGCTATGACAATGAAAATGTTTTATGAGCTGGATGATTTTGAAGCTGGAATTTCATTTGCAGAAAGCTACAGGAAAATGGTGCAGAATGATAAAACATATGCGGATATACACCGAACCTCATATACTAATTTTTCTATACTTTTTTTAAAGCTGATAAAAATTAAAGCTGATAAAAATTACAGTGAAGCGGAATTCCTTAAGCTGGAAATTGAAAAAACCGTAACAAACTCTAAAGAATGGCTGGTAGAAAAGGTAAATGAATTAATAAAAAGATAGTTTATAAATCTGATGAATGCTAATTTGAATGTAACCTTTCCTAAAATTATTAATTAATTAAATTTTTTATAAGATTTAAAATTTCCATTTCACGTTTTTTTAAAGGAAATAAATTTTTGATATGTTCTCTTGCATTAATACCAAATTCGTCCGGCATGTTCATTGAGTTAACAATTGCCGTTTTAACATCTTCAGTATCCCTTTTGTTAATTGTCAGTCCATAATTATCTATAATTTTAGGTATACCATTTACATTTGAACCAATAGGAATGCATTCACAGAGCATAGCTTCGCATATTGTGCTGGGCATCCCTTCAAACATAGAAAACTGAGCATACACTTTAGCTTTTGAGTATTCTTCAACAAGCTTTTCGTAAGGTACAATCCCAAGCAGCTTAACGTTTGGAGAAACTGATCCTGTGTATTTGTCTAATTGTTCATTATTGAAACCTATCAAGACGAAATTTATATCAGGCAATTCTTTGGCTGCTTTTATTAGCAGATCAAACCCCTTTCGTCTGAATTCATCATCATTCACAATCAAACCTGCGCTTACAACTGATCTTTCTTTGCTAAGATTCGCTGATTTTTTGAAAAATTCTGAATCATACCCAAGGTACATTGTAAGGAATTCAGTTTTTATGCCGGGAATGAAATTTTTGATTCCATCTTTTACCGGAGATTTCCCCGGAATATCTGAATATATATAATTATTGATATGTTCTATAAGTGTTTCATCAACAGGCAGGATATAAGTGCAGTTTTTAAGGCTGAAACGTACGCAGAACGCTCTAACTGATTTTGAGACGGAAGCATTTGTAAAAACACCCATATTGATCTCAGGAATATAAGTAGCCTCATAACCTCCGGCACAGATTATGGACTTTTTACCGGTCAATTTTGCAAATAATACAGGGTAGAATGATAGATAATCCGCGAACCAGATATAGACAAGATCGAATTTCCAAATATTAAAAAGAAGGTAAAAAAACTGGTGAAACAGTGAAAATATAATTAGCGCATTACGCCTGCTTTTAAAATTCAGAAGCTTAACATTGTAGTTTTCGGAAAGTATTTCCAGGTCGTTGGTAATAAATTTTGGATTCTGGTAAAGGTTTTTTATGAATAATATTTTCTTTTTATCCTTCATTCAGGGCTTTATTTTTTCTTCGCAATAAAAAGAAAAATTGCAGAATCACGTTTTTTTACTCTTGCCGGCGTTACTGCATCTTCGATCATCATTTTGATCTGATAAAAGAAAGCTACAGGCGCAAGAATTATTCTGCCGGCAGTTCCAATCATATTTGCAAATGAATCAAAAAAGCTGAGCCTTAATTGTGATGTTACTGCAAGCTGTCCCAAAATAGGCTTATATTCTAAGACCTCAAAACCGCTGCGCTCAATTAAATACTGCAGCCCCATACAGGTCCAGCGGTTATAATCAAATGGTGATGCGTGGAATTGCCAGGTACCGTGCGTTGAAAGCAGCAGAATTCCGCCGGGTTTAAGTACACGTAAACATTCACCCATATATTGCTCAACATCCTGAACGTGTTCTAAAACCTGTGATGAGAGCACGAAATCAAAGCTTTTATCATCAAACTTAAGCTTTTCACCAGGTACAATTGAAAAATCAGCTTTTGGATTATTGCCTACATCTACACCAATATATTCAGAAATATGACCTTCAAATAAATATTGATATGGCTTTGCACCGCAGCCATAATCCAGAATCCTGTATTTTTCTCCCTGTTTAAGCAACCGGGGTATTGTGTTTTCATAAGCCTTACGGGTGAGTACACTTACGTAGTGGTATGAATCCCACAACGGAGGAGCTATTACCCGGGTCACATCTTTCGGTAATCCTTTGTATCCCATGTTAAAAAATTGTAGTTAGAATTTTACTCGGAACAGATATTTATTGATAAAGCCTTTAAACGATTTAATTTCAATGGGTTCATAGAATCTGAATATATAGAGTATAAACGGATATAAAATAACAGCAATAGCTTTAAGAGCTATTTCTAAGACCCTGTTATCGAAAGAAAAATAAAAAAATGGCGCTGCTAAAGCAGCATAACATAAAAGCATTAATACGATCTTATACCACTCATACTCAAAAAAATAATTTCTTTTTGAAAAGTAATAAATTATTAGGCACAATATAAAGAAACTCCCTAAATTTACAAAACATGCTCCATATATACCAAATATAGGAATAAAAATGAAATTACATATCACATTAACAACTAACGCTGTAACATAACTAATAAAAACATATTTGGTTTTTTTGGTAACATAAAAGCTGAAAACACCTACAAAATGAATCCCGTAGAACGGCATAGCAAGGATTATCCAAGGTACATATTGAGATGCTATCCAGTAATCTGTTTTCATAGTAAAGATCTTGATCAAATGCGGAGTGAAAAGCGCAATTATAAGTGATATGTATATAACCGCAAGAAATAAATATGTGATGGTTTTGGTATAAAAACGTTTCGCATTTTCATCTTTCAGCTTTTTCCATGAAAGTACTGTAAATGCCAGTGAAAATGGCGAAACAACCAGGAAATTTATCAAACCCGAAATATTATAAGCCAATCCGTAAATGCCTACATCATTGAGTCCTTTTAAATATCCTAATATGTACCTGTCTGCCTGGTTAAGCAGGGTAATAACTAGACTGGCAATCATGATTGGGAAGGAATATTTTAAAAGTTCAGACAAAAGGGTTCTTTCAAAACCAATTTTAATATGCCTTATAAAGTAGGGGAGCAATATTATAATTACAATTGCTGGAGCTGCTATTTTTGCAATAAAAACTCCCTCTAGTTTGATCAAGGTATACTGAAGGAAATATACCTGCAGTACAAGAGAAATTAAAGTAGAAAGTACCGCCAGAGCAGAATAAAGCTTAGCTTTTTCTTCAATTCTCAGCAGTAGAAAAATTATAAAAGAAAAAGATTCAACAGCTGCTATCATTGCAGCATATATAACAAATTTTGTGAGACCGGTATTTTCATAAACCAAACCGGAAAGCTGAGGAGAAAAAAGATAAATAGCTGCAAACAAAACAGCATTGAAAACAAGGAGGAACAAGGCAGTTGAAAACAGAAATCTTTTTCTCTTGATCTCATCTGTAATTTCAAGATACCACCTTACTACCCCGGATTCAAACCCGAAAAGAAAAACTGCCCATAATATCTGCCAAAGACTTTCTGTGAGAACATAGACTCCATATTCCTGTACACTGAAATTCAAAGTTAATAAAGGAAGCAGGATAAATGCGATCAGCTTGGTAGAAATACGGCTGAGACCGTATACAGCAGACTGGCTAATTGTATTTTTAATATCTTTTAACAATCTGCAAAAATATCAACTTAATTGCTTTTATAAAATGAAAAAGGCAGGATTATTATCCTGCCTTTTAACTGACTTATTGTAGTCTTTACTTAACTAATATCATTTTTTTAGTGTCAGTAAAACCATCTGCCTCTATCTTGTAGAAATACACACCGCTTGGCAGCCTTGAAGCGTTGTAGCTTACTGAATATTTGCCAGGTGACTGAACACCATTAACCAGTACATCAACTTCTTTACCGGATATATCGAACAATGTAACTTTAACTTCACCGCCGGTTACAATTGAATAATTTATGTTAGTAACAGGATTGAACGGGTTCGGGTAGTTTTGTTCAAGTGAGTAAACAGCCGGTACCTCGCTGCTGATTTGCTGAACCGGAACTACACCAAAAAAATCAATTTCCTGGTTTAAAGGCACGTTTGTCATTATTTCAGTTGTGCCGTCATGCCAGTCAACAATTACTGAATCAGCCGCTATAACAGGGTTATCTGCCAAAAATCCCAATCCAAAATGGACCCAAGGCATATCCTGTGAACTGCATCCGTTTCCGCCGGATACTTCTCTTATAGCAATGTAACTGCCGATCCTTATCTTAACCCTGGTGCCGATACCGCCACCCCAGAATTTTAACATTAAATACCAATTAGATGCTCCTGTATTTTTGAATAAGAAATCATTTTCACCCTGTGAACCGTTGCCTTGATTTACAACGAAGAGATCAAGCTTACCGTCGTTGTTATAATCTCCCCAGGCGGAACCCACACTTGAACTGTTATCGGTTGAAACAGCTTCGCTGTTCATCCTTGTGAAATTATCATTTCCGTCATTTCTATATAAAGCGTTTTTTTGTCCGTAATTATTTGCCACAAACATATCTAAGTCTCCATCGTTATCATAGTCGCCCCAGTTACACCCAAAACTGTTATCCTCATCATTAGCTATTGCGCCTGATGTTATCTTGGTGAAAGTACCATTCTTGTTATTCTTATACAGGAAATTCTTTCCGCTGTTGGCTACAAAAAGATCAAGCCATCCATCGTTGTTGTAATCTCCCCATGCGCAGCCTGAACCATATCCACCTGAAGTTACAACAGACCCGGTTGTGATTTTTGTGAACGTACCGTTTTTGTTGTTAAGGTATAGATCATCATTCTGGAAATCTCCGTTTGCCACAAATAGATCAGGGTATTTATCGTTATTATAATCTCCCCAAACTGCTCTCCTGTGTAGTCCGTTATCTGTTACAATTGGACCCGTAGTTACCTGTAGAAAATCGCCGTTCGGCAAACCTTTGTAAAGCAAATTTGTTCCGTGCTGCACGCTTAAGATATCAAGGTAACCATCTTTATTATAGTCAGTCCAGTTTACACCGCCGCTATGACCATTGACGAGTGGAACGCAGTTTGTTATTCTTGTAAAATTTCCGCCGCCCATGTTTTTATAAAGCAAATCTGGCTGATTTAAACCTGTAGCAATGTAAAGATCCATTCTGCCATCGTAATTGTAGTCACCCCAGGCACAAGCTAATGTTTGGTTCAGGCTGTTTGTCATTATAGTGTTATCGCTTGCAAGCTGGAAATTTCCGTTGCCTGTATTTTTATATAACTGAGGGAAAGTTGATGAGCCGAAATCATTGTATGATGTTACTATCAGGTCCAGCTTGCCGTCATTATTATAGTCACCCCAGGCGCAGCCTGAACCGTAACCATTTTCTGTAACAAGAGGCTGATTGGTTATTTTCTGGAACATCTGTGAGAAGCTTGTTAATGTAATTCCTATCATTAACAAAAAAAGAATGGACTTTTTCATAACATTGATTAAGAATTGTTTACGAAAAGATGCAGTGATAAATTTTGTAATTACAATATATATAATAAAAAAAGATTAGTCAATGTTAAATTGACTAATCTTTAGTATGTAAAAGATACTACTTATAAATATCAGCTTTTATCTGCTTTTTCTTCTGTTTCCTGCTGTTTTTTGCGGCGGAAATACATACCCCCGATGGCTATACCGAAAATTGCGGCAAGCAGAATATTTGTTCCCATGGAAATATTTTTACCGGTGTAATATGTTTCAGGCTCAAATTTAAATTCTATTTTATGTTTGCCTTTGGGAACAACAACTCCGCGGAAAAGATAATTTGTTTTTAGAATTTCCGCAGGCTGCCCGTCAATATAAACTTTCCAGTCAGGATAGTAGACTTCACTTACAAATAGCAGGTTATTGCCTGATGTTTCTGCATCTATAGTTACTTTATGAATATCATAACCTGTTATGTTAGCAGAAGCTGTTGAATCAGCCGGATCAATTTTAATACCCGGGTCCTTTTCAAGAAATGCTGTTTCCTGCGGATTAACAGTTCCGGTTTTAATACTGTTCAGTATATCTATTCCTGAAGCTGTTTTAGTTCCTTTAACAAAAAAAGCTTTCGGGTAGTAATTATTGTTCTTAAGAATATATTTACTGCCTTTAAAAACCGTAGTGAACATGCTGTCATTATACGGCTGGTCTGTGATAATATACTTGGTGCTCATTAAACGCCATGCTGCGGGATTTGTCATGCCAACAACATCATCCATATCCTGGTAAATTCGCAGTTTCGCACCCTGGTAACCGTAATTGTTCTGTAAACGCCAGTATGCAAGTGTATTTTCACGAACCGGCTGGCCCTTTTCAAGATGAAGCACACGGAAAGAGTTCAGGTCTTTTTCGTTTTTTAAGATCCAGTCAACGTAATCAGGCGTTTTAAAATACGATTCAATATCCGTTTTATTATCCCAGTGGAGGGTTTTAAAATCAATATGCCACAGGTCAATAACAGTAATAAGTATTATTGAAAGTAAAAACACCTGGTACTTGATATTACCCTTAACAAAAAGATAGATCATACCAAATGATGCCAGTAAAAGTACACCCACAATAAGAAGCTCTGATTTTACATTATCATAAGCTATCTGGGATATCTGCCCTACGTACTGCTGAATCTGCTGCGGTGAAGCTCCCTGCTGAGTCAGCTTCTGGACCAGCGGACCGGATGAAACCTGTGAAGTGTAATAATCCTGGAAACCAATTAAAGAAAGCAATACCGGAAGCGCAAGTATTGGGAAAATGAACTTTGCTGAATTCAAAAATCCCGCCGTTTGAGCCTTATCTCGTGTTATTTCAATTATTGATTTTATCCCAAAACCTGCAAGTATAACAAACGCTACATTGATAAGGATATGTATCATCACCGGAGCCCGGAAACTTGAGAAGTAGGGGAGGTTGTAAAATAAAATATCATACAGTAAAGGCCATGTTCTTCCGAATGATAATAATAATGATAAAAATGAAATTACAACCATAGCCTGAACTAGTGCGCTTTTTTTGAAATTATAGTAAATCCCGATAAACGCTAGCAGTATAGTTATAATACCAAAGTACATTGGTGAGGTAGTGAACGGCATTTGTCCCCAATATGTATTTGCCCGCTGACCTTTTACTTCAACATCACCAAATCCAACCCAGTACGGTACGAAGAATGTCATAACTTCTACAGGTGAAAATGACCAGTTGGTAGAATATTCATAATCAGCTGCTCCTGATACCTTCTGCTCACCCGGTGCCTGGGTAATTGGGGGAACTCCTCGGATGGAATATTTATTGTATTCACGGCTTGACATATAAGAATCAGCATACATCATTGCGCTTAAGCCAACCCCAACAATAAATATTGCCAGCAATATAAGCGCAGGCTTGAAATCGATCTTTTTAACCAGGTTAAATATTAGCCTGTATACCATATAAATACCGATGCCTGAGAAGAAATAAAACAGCATCTGCACATGGTTAGAGCTCATTTGTACGTGAATGAAAAAAACAAGTACGCCAAAGTAGAGAAGAATCTTAAAAATATTTTCCTTCACTTTGCCTTCGGCAATCATATCATACAGCTTTTCAAGCATCAGCAGAACTGCGGGAAACATCATAACAGCTATCATTTTACTGTTATGCCCCACTATTATCATTTGAATAATCGGTGTAATAAACACTGCTGCTATAGCAGCGTATAATGCGATCAGTTTATCTTTGAATTTGTAATCAATTAAGAAATAGAAAGAAAATGCGAATATAATGTAGAAAAGAACAATCGCCCAAACGTCATTTCCTGAAAACAGCATATAAACTGCATCTCGGGCGTAAACCCACACTGCGTGTGAAAGATCGTAAGTTCTTTCAAGATGCGGCACTAAAGCTGCAAAGCTTGGCATACCGTTAAAAATATAAGGTACCCATAACGGGAATTCACCTTTAGCCTTTGCATCATCAAGGAATGTTTTAAAGCTGCCTGAGGCTACATTATCAGCGGATGAAAATACTTTCCCGCCAAACAATCCCGCATTAAAGAATACAAGTATTAAAATTAAAATTACCGCCAGAAAAACAGGAGTCTGCCACTTTGCCGGAATAAAATCAATTGTGTAGCTTCTTTGTGTTTCCTTTTTTAATGGGTTATTTTTTGATTGAGTTTTTGCAGTACTTTTTTGTTGTGCCATTTATGTTTTAAGTAATTCTTATTTACTGATTTTCAGTTGTTTATCAAATATTTCTGCTAATTTCTTTGTCAGCAGTTTTCTTTCGTATGCTTCTATAGCTTTTTTATCTGAAGTTGGTAAAATTGCGGTATTATTTTCAAAAAAACCATTGTATAATTTCAGGTAATTTTCTTTCAGAACTTCCGGCTGATGATGCGGATTGATAATACCTGCTTTAGTTTCTATTAGCAGATCTTTGGCTTCGCCATCACCTGTAATTGCAAATACCGGTTTACCTGTGAGTGCACTTGCGCCAAGGTATTCAAACACCTTGCCGCTTAATATCATTTTGGAATATTTATCCTCATCAATAAGCAGCAGCATAGCGTCTGCTTTCATTAAATATTCAATACTAACGGAATGCGGAACGTAAGATATAATCTCAATCGTATCCTTTAAAGTTGAGCTGTTTATGTAGTCAGAAATATCGCTTCCAAGCCTGCCAACAAAGATGAATTTGATCTTATCTTTATCAATACTGCCGGCTTTAACCAGCTCTGAAATTGTATCGAGCAGGTAATAAGGATTACGTTTGCCGTACATTGAGCCTGTGTAAACCATTGTGAACTTTTCATTCTTAATGCTGCTTGCGGCAGTATGTTTGTAGTCATCAGAATCAAATCCGTTTCTAAGCAGAACAAAATCAGTTTTTGCTGAAACTTCAGGATATTTCCTTTCAAAATCATCCTTCATACCCGAGGCAACAATAGTAACAGTATCGGCTTTATCAAGCGTAGTCCGTTCATATTTCCTGTCAATTTTTTTAGGCAGGAACCATCTGTTTGGTGTAGTCAGGTAATCAGTCCATGCATCCCTGAAATCAGATACCCACGGCACAGGAGTGCCGTATTTTTTTTCAGCATATTTTTTAAGCTCCATTGCTATTAAAGCACAGGTATAGGGCGGTGATGATGAAAATATTATATCCGGCTTTTGTTCATCAATTATTTTTTTACCTTCTTTTACGGCATGTTTTTTCCATCCTATCCTTGCATCTGGAATAAAAAAAGTCGCTCTGATGAACTCAGCTATTTTGTCACTCAATTTAGACTTTGTTCCGCCATCGATATTATTCACATCAACAGCGGTATTTTTTGATTTTCCAGTAAGCTTTCTGTAAAGGTCATACGGCTCGAATATATCAGTCCGGTGAACATCAACATCATCAGGTACTTCATTTAACAGTGATTCATCCCTGGCAGGAAAATCACCATCCTTTACGGTAAGTACTACCGGCTTCCAGCCGAATTCAGGCAGGTACTTAACGAATTTAAGCACACGCTGCACTCCGGGTCCCCCGGATGGCGGAAAGTAATATGATATGATTAAGACCTTCTTCAAATGATTAGTTCGCTACTTCCGGAATGAGGAAAATTAGGTTCAATTGTTGTTTGCTGTTTAAATGCCAAATTCCAAAGCTCAAATGTCAATGGGGATAATTTGTATTTTCATTTTTTTTGGCATTTGGATTTTGACATTTGACATTGGATAAGTAAGCTGCTGGATTTCAGTTGTTCACCGGTTTCTATACTTTTTTGCCGACTACAAGCACACCTGTTCCTTCGGGTTTATTTTTATCGTTTACATCAAGCCACATAAAAAGGAGGGTCCACCAAATTGTTAATGAATAATATAATGGAAGTATTATAAAGAAAAGCTGTGATTTATTAAGCATTAACATAGGGTACTTTATACCAAGCTTCCAGTAAAGATTTCCCCATTTACCATAAGTGTATTCAAAGCTTTCAATTTTAAATCCTGCGCCTTCAAGCTTGCTGCAGATATCTTCCTTTGAATATCCAAGCCTGACATGTTCACCAATAAAGCTGTCATCATCTTCATGCTCAGCATCGCTGCCGCCAATATTACTAGGAGTATTTATCATAACCCTGCCGCCCTGTTTTAAGGCTGCGTAAAATCTTTTAAATACTCCTATATCATCTTCGATATGCTCCATTACATCAACTGAAAGCACAAAATCAAACCTGTTCTTAAATTCTATCTGAGTCAGGTCAGCATATTCAAATTCCGTATTTTTGATACCGCACTTTTCAAAAAAATATTTGCAGTCTTCAAGGTAATCTACCTTAACATCAACTGCCAGCATTTTCATGTTTGGGAATTTTTTAGCCATAAAATATGAATACTGCCCGAAACCGCAGCCAGCATCCAGAATATCATCAGGTGCCCTTTTACCGTAAAGCTCTTTGATTTTCCGTTTAACATACCATTCCCTAAGGAACATTAATCCAAGAATCTTATAAAAAATTTTCCTTAAAAACGGCGATCTTTTTACAATTCCGCCAATTTTATCTTTAATCGGGTCGTAGTGCAAATTATTAATTTTAATTGAATAATTGCGCAAAATATCTAATATAGTGTATAGTTACAATGGAAAATTGACATACCAACCATGATCGTAAAAATTACCAGCAGTTGTAATTATATAATATAGATTATTAATTCAAATTGATTTATTTTAGCGAAAATTAAAACAATCCCATGAACAAAAAATATATACTGAGCCTGATCGTATTATTAATTGCAGTGACAGCATGCAATATCGTAGAAAAAGAAGTGAACAAATTAACCGGACACGATGAAGAAAAGATCAAACGGCTTAAAAAAGAAGGCGTAAAATGTGAAGCTGAGATCTTAAAAGTTGAAGATATGAATATCACTGTCAATAAAAATCCAATGGTCAGAATGTATCTCGAAGTAATGCCTCCGGGAGAGCCATCATTTGACGCGCAGGTTGAAATGGTTGTGTCACGCGTCAATGTTCCGAGAAAAGGTGATAATGTAACGGTTTATTATAATCCGAAGGATAAGAGTGATATAATAGTTGAGTAGACCTTGATTACCATGATTACCTTGATTTCTATGATTTTCATGATTTCCACGATTAGACCGAATCAGGACTATCTCTTTTAATCAATACTTACTATCATAGTAATCCTTTAATCATGTCAATCATGGTCAAGTTTCTGTGTTTTTTCAAAATTCCCAAACCGTTATCTTTGCCTTTCACATAAAAATCAAACATTTATATATAATGAAGAACGATTCAAAGAGTAAACAGGGCAGCAATGCCTCAATGGATAAAATTGTATCCCTTGCCAAAAGGCGCGGATTTGTATTCCAGTCATCTGAAATTTACGGCGGCCTGAATGGCTGCTGGGATTTTGGACCGCTGGGCGTTGAGCTTCTCAACAACATTAAGCAGGCATGGTGGCAGGCAATGACATACCGCGATGATGTTGAAGGGCTGGATGCTTCAATCCTTATGCATCCAAGGGTGTGGGAAGCATCAGGCCACGTTGAGAATTTCACTGATCCAATGGTTGACTGCAAGCAGTGCAAAGCTCGTTACAGGGTTGACCTGTTATTTGAGACACTCCCTAAAAAAAGCAAAAAGCACATTGAAGATAAAATTAAAACCACTTTAGGCTATGAAGAGGCTTCTTCCAATGAAGCATCGATAAATAATTATTTCAGTGATAATATTGATCTTTTTACAGCTGATATAACATGCCCCAATTGCGGTAATACAGGTACTTTCACAAATGCGCGTAAGTTCAACCTGATGTTCAAAACATATATAGGGGCAATTGAAAGCGAAGATTCAATTGCTTATTTAAGGCCTGAAACAGCGCAGGGAATATTTGTGAATTACGGCAATGTAAAGGAATCAACCCGGCAGAAACTGCCCTTCGGTATTGCCCAGATAGGAAAAGCATTCCGCAATGAAATTAACACAAAGAATTTCTTATTCAGAGTGCGTGAATTTGAACAGATGGAAATGCAGTATTTTGTAAAGCCCGGCAGTGATGATGAGCTTTATAATGAGTGGAAAGAGCGCCGCATACAGTGGTGGGTTGATCTCGGTATTAAGCGTGAGAATCTGAACTTTGCCCCGCACCCGGCAGATAAGCTTGCGCATTACGCCAAGGCCGCAGTTGATATTGAGTTCAAATTTCCCTTTGGCTTCGGTGAAATTGAAGGAATACATAACCGCAGTGATTTTGACTTAAGCCAGCACACCAAGTTCAGCGGCAAAAAGCTGGATTACTTTGATGAGCAGAACAAAGAGCGTTTTATACCGTATGTCATAGAAACATCAGCCGGCGCAACGCGCGGATTTATGGCATTTTTATGCAATGCATTTGATGAAGATGAAGCTCCGACATCAGAAGGTAAATCAGAAGTTCGTACAGTTCTGCACTTTCACCCAAAGCTTGCGCCGATAAAGTGCGCTGTTTTCCCGCTGGTTAACAAAGACGGGCTTCAGGAAATATCACAAAATATTACTCAAGAACTGCAGAAGTCATTTAAGGTATTTTATGATGATTCAGGCGCAGTGGGCAGGCGTTACCGCAGGCAGGATGAATGCGGAACTCCTTACTGTGTAACTGTTGATTACGACACTTTAAAAGATGATACCGTTACAATCCGCGAACGTGACAGTATGCAGCAGGAGAGGATTCATAAGGATAAGATAAAGATGTATATTCTTGAGAAGATAAATAGTTGAGTTGTGAAGCAGGTGGGTGAGTAAGTTTGCAGGAATAATATTTCGACACTGTAGGTATCCGCCTAATTATAATGTTTTACAATCACAATAATTAAGGATATAAAAAATCCCCGCTTATTTCCTTGGTGAAATGGCGGGGTTTTTTGATAATTAAACTGTTAAATTATTCCTAAGGTTATTCCAACTCAGTAGGAGGAAGCAGAATTATGGTTTTTGAATTACAAAGATCAACATCCTGCATATAATAGTATTTATCATCTTCGCCGCGATAGCGAATATCGTAAATACAATTTGTGCTGTCAACTTTTTGTGTAAACTCAAATGACTGATTAATTCCAACTTTCCCGCTGATGTTAAGATTGAATCCCCAGTTATTAGCATCGTTGGGTGAAACCCGCACACCTTTCAATATCATACCTGAATTGTTTGTGACTTTGTAAACCAGGTTTTGTGAGTAAGATGAAGAGCTGAAAATACAAAGCGTTAGAAGTGAAGCTGCAGCGAAGATCATCTGTTTCATGGTAACCTCTTTCAGAAAAATTATAAAATGTTTGTTAGACTTTTCATATTCCCCAACAAAGTATTTCTAAAATCAGTTCATTGAATTTTTATAAAAAAATTTTCAATTCTTGATTCACAAAAAATCCCCGCTCATTTCCTTGGCGAAATGGCGGGGTTTTTTTATATAAAGGGGAGACTAACCCCTTTTTATTTTCAGGCAGTATAAAATTGCCCCCCACGGGCTGCTGCCTGCTATGGTTAATTCAGGTGATGTTTATTTCATCTTTCCTCTGTCATCCTGGGCAGGATTAGTGAGTGTAATTGTAGTTGTAGTACAGAGATCTACATCCTGGAGGTAGTAATAAGTGCCGTCCTCACCCTGGTATCTGACATCATATATACAGTTTGCCCTGTCAAGAGGCTGCGTGAATTCAAATGACCTGTCAACAGCCACGTTTCCTGTGGTGTTCAGGTTAGTACCCCATGTATTGGCGTCATTTGGTGAAATGCTTACGCCTGTTATCACCATACCAGAGCTGTTGGTAAAGCTGTAGGTGGTGATTTGGGCGCTTGAAATGTTAGTGAATATGCAAAGCGCTAACAGCGCAAATGCGGCTAAGATGTGTTTTTTCATTTTGTCCTCCCTTTAAAAGAGAATTGTTTCATCGAATTTTTTTTCTGAAACTTTATGGCTTATAATTTTTAAGCGGTATAATTTTTGATAGGCTGGTAATATATTTTTATTATTGCATTAATAATTAAAAACCTTTGGTATACAAATAGGGTTCTCATAACTATCTTCTGCAAAAATTAATTTTTCATAAACGCTGGTATAACATCTATATGTAATTTGAATTTCTACAAACCAATTTTTTTGAAATTGGTTTGACAATTCTGTCTGAAATAATTGTCATACATTATGAAAATGTACAGGCTCTTATTTAAAAATATTAAAAAATAACAACAGAATTCATGGCACGCAAATTGTATTACAAGAATACAGGATTCAGCGTTCTGTTAAATAAAGGTTCACAAAAAGAAATTATTGAGGTTAATAATATTATAATTCCCCGGTGAACTTAAAACTGGAATATACGTGTGGGTTAGAACCTGTACATATATTACAACAAGAAATATGAATACGGATGTAACCTGTTTAATACAGATTTCGGAAGTATACATTAATGAACTCAGCCTGTGGCTGGGTAATCATAAATTTCAAAGATTCACCGGGTATTTTAAACATGGAATTGTGGAAAAACAATTTTTTAGAATACATATCAACCAAGTTTATTATCCCCGTAATAACACACATATTTTTCCTTCTAATTTCCCCGAATGGACCGAAATATTATAACACTGGTGGTTATAAGCTTCGGAAGCCATTCAATAAAAGGCGGACTCAGTTGAGTTCGCCTTTTGTCTGTCTGCCAGTTAGAATTTCACAATCTTTTTTAATTGTTGAAAGATTATTAAAATAAATTCAATATTCACAATATATAAGGCTTATATGTTCGATTTATAGTGCATTACTATATAAATTGAATGAAACTCAATTTTTAATTAACTTTGAAATTACTCAAAAAAACAGATTTTTGGAAAAATTCACGGATTATTGAAGAAAGTATTAATAATATCATATTACTTTCCGCCAATGGGTATGGGCGGCGTTCAAAGAACTGCTAAGTTCGCCAAATACCTGAATCTATATGAGTGGCAGCCTTATATCCTAACGGTAACTCCAAAACTGTACCTTGCGAGTGATTATTGTTTATTGCATGAGGTCGAAAAAGCCGGTGTAAAAATTTACCGCACTGGTTCAGGCGAGCTTGAAACCAATGGCCACAAGGTTGTTAAATTTAAAAATGATTCAAACCGCAAGTTATTAAGCAATATTTCGCAAACCTTCTTAATACCCGATTCAAAAATATTATGGAAAACCAAAGCTGTTGAGCTTGCCTCTAAAATTATAACAGAGAACAATATTGAAATGCTTTATGCAACAGCTCCTCCTTATACTGATTTTCTGATAGCTTGCGAACTTAAAGAAAAATTCAATATCCCCCTGGTAATTGATTACAGGGATTCATGGATAGACTGCCCAAATAATTTTTATCCAACCCCTCTGCATAAAAGCAAACATAAAACCCTGGAAACGGGTGTGCTGAAATGCGCGGATAAGATTATAACAATAAATGATAAGATAAAAGAGCTGATCCACTTAAGATACCCGTTTGTAAATGATGAAAAAGTCTCCGTAATTCCGCAAGGATTTGACCCTGATGATTTTAACAGGACTGCAGTAAAGCATAATGAAAAAATGCGGATCTCATATTCAGGCAGTTTCCTTAATTATTACACACCTAAACATTTTATTGATGGTTTAAAGCTTGCTGTTGAGAAATTACCTGAGCTGAAAAGCAATATTAAAGCATACTTCATTGGTACTTTCCCTGAGCAGTATAAAGATTATATAAAACAGCAGGGACTTGAAGAAGCTGTTAATATAGTCGGATATGTTGAACACTCAGTTTGTACAAAATACCTGGCAGAATCAGATGTTCTTTGGATGATGATAAACAAAAGCGAGCGCTCAGACCTTCACTCAACAGGTAAACTGTATGAATATTTCGGCGCTAATAAACCGATCCTTGCTTGTGTGCCTGAAGGCGTAGCAAGAAGATCACTTGATATGCATGGCGCTGTTATACTTACTGAACCCAATGATGCAGCTGCAATAGCTGATGCAATATTAAATTTCTACGAAAAATTTAAGGCAGGCAGCCTGCCTGTGCCGAATGAGCAGGTAACCGGTATGTATGACCGCAAACGCCTGACCGGCAAACTTGCAAATGAATTTAACCTGCTTTATAAAAGTGAAGAGGTGAGTGCCTGATATGAAAGTACTTGTTATAGGTTCCGGCGGAAGAGAACATGCAATTACATGGAAGCTTAAGCAGAGCAAGAATGTTACTGAGCTTTTTTGCGCACCGGGCAATGCCGGTATTAATGAGCTTGCAAATTGTGTTGATATAAAAGCAGATGATATCGAAGGGTTACTCAAATTTGTCAAGGAAAATAATATAGAGCTCACAGTTGTCGGACCTGAAGTTCCGCTTGAAAAAGGTATTGTAGATTTATTCAATAAGGAAGGGCTTTTGATCTTCGGTCCGCAAAAAAGTGCAGCAAAGCTTGAACACAGCAAGATATTTGCAAAAGATTTCATGAAGCGCAATAATATTCCCACTGCAGAATATAAGACTTTCAGCTTAAGCCAAAAAGCCGAAGTGTTTGATCACATCAGTACTGCGACATACCCGCTGGTCATCAAAGCAGACGGGCTGGCTGCAGGCAAAGGGGTTATTATCTGTACCAATATTGATGATGCTATTAAGACCGTTAATGAATTATTTGATGATAAGATATTCGGCTCTGCAGGAGACAACATTGTCATAGAACAGTTCCTTGAAGGAACAGAGGCATCTGTATTTGCAATTTGTGACGGAACAGATTATATAGTGCTGCCAGCATCTCAGGACCATAAAAAAATTGGCGACGGCGAAACTGGTAAAAATACAGGCGGAATGGGAGCATACGCTCCTGCTGATAAAGCTGTAACGCCTGCAATAATGAAAAGTATCAGGGCAAAGATCATTGAGCCTGTATTGAAGTATATGAAAAGTGAAGGAAATGAATTCAAAGGCTGTTTATATTGCGGTTTAATGATAGATAAAACCGGGGAGCCGTATGTAATTGAATTCAATACCCGGTTTGGCGATCCTGAAACTCAGGTTGTTCTTCCTCTCATAAGCAGTGATATAACAGAAATGTTCACAGCATCAGCTAAAGGAAAAATTAAAGATTATAAGCTGACACTTAATAACGGGTATTGCTGCACAGTAGTTCTTGCTTCAGCCGGCTATCCTGATGAGTACGAAACAGGCAAAGAAATTAAAGGGCTTGAAGGCATTTCACCTGATGCTATAGTGTTCCATGCCGGTACAAGTTTTGAGGATGGAAAAGTGTTTACTGCGGGAGGAAGGGTCATAAATGTTACCGGTATATCACCTATAGGGCTAAAGGAAGCGATAAATATAGCATATCATAATGCAGCAAACATAAATTTTGAAAATAAATATAACAGAACTGATATAGGTTTAAAGGGTCTGTAATAATAGTGAAGGATAATTTTTAAATGAGAGTTTTAGTAACCGGTGGTGCAGGATTCATAGGGTCAAACATTGTTGATGCTTATATAGAAAGTGGTCATGAAGTTATTATTGTGGATAATATGTCAACCGGGGTAAAGGAATATATTAATCCAAAAGCTAAGTTTTACGAAATGGATATTTGTGACAGCGAGATATCGAAAGTATTTACTGAAAATAAGATCGATATTATCAATCATCATGCTGCGCAAATAGATCTCAGGAAATCAGTTGAAGACCCGAAATTTGATATAAATGTAAACATTGCAGGTTCTGTGAACCTGCTGGAAAATGCAAGGATTCACGGTGTTAAAAAATTCATCTTTGCATCAACAGGCGGCGCAATTTACGGCGAGCATGAATATTTCCCGGCAGATGAGGATCATCCTGTCAGGCCTTCAGCTCCCTATGGTATAAACAAGAACTGTGTAGAAAAATATCTGTATTATTATAATTTTGTTTACGGACTTGATTATGTAGTGCTTCGTTACGCAAATGTTTACGGGCCCAGGCAGAATCCGCATGGTGAGTGCGGCGTAATTGCTATTTTTACAGATAAGATCTTAAGCGGCTCTCAGCCGCTGATAAACGGTGACGGCAAACAGACGCGTGATTACGTATTTGTGAAGGATGTTGTAAAAGCTAACGTACTTGCTCTCGAGGCCAAAGGCCCGGTGATCTATAATGTATCCACAACCCGTGAAACAGATGTAAATTACATTTTTGACAGGATAAATCATTACGCCGGTACAAAGTTTGAAGAAAAACACGGTCCGGCAAAGCTTGGCGAACAGATGCGTTCAGTTTTAAGCTTTGAAAAGATCAGTAAAGAGCTTGGCTGGCAGCCAGAAACAGATATTGAATCCGGTTTAAAAATAACTACTGAATTTTTCAAGAACAAAAAATAATATATTTATATAAAAAGTGTTAGATCATTTAGCTGAAAAAATACTGAACTCAGAAAAGACTGCAGTCGCAAGAGGGATATCCCTTGTAGAAAATGAATCAAAGCAGGCAGGTGAGCTTTTAAAAAAGCTTTACAAAAATACCGGCAAAGCTTATCTTATCGGAATCACCGGACCTCCGGGTGCAGGCAAAAGCACAATTACAAATGCGCTTTCTAAAGTATTAAGAGCTAAAGGATATAAAATTGGAATTATTGCTGTTGATCCAACCAGTCCGTTTACCGGGGGGGCTTTACTTGGCGACCGCATTAGAATGCAGGAGTCAGGTACTGATGATGATGTTTTCATCAGGTCAATGGCAACACGCGGCAGCTTAGGCGGACTTTCTAAAAAAGCAAAAGAAGCCTGTGAAATACTTGATGCAAGCGGTAAAGATTTCATTATTATTGAAACTGTTGGCGTTGGACAAAGTGAGCTGGATATAGCCCAGACCGCTGATACAACAATTGTTGTGCTTGTTCCTGAATCAGGTGACGCAGTGCAAACAATGAAAGCCGGGCTTATGGAAATAGGTGATATATTTGTAATCAATAAATCAGACAGGGAAGGCTCAGAAGCGCTTGGAGTTGCGCTCAGAACTATGCTTCATCTGAAAATGACCAGGGAAAGTGACAGGGAAATACCCGTGCTTAAAACAGTTGCTTCAAGAAACAAAGGAATTGATGAGCTGTATGATTTTATCATGCTGCATAAAAAGTATCTTGAAGAAAAAGGTAAGCTTCAGCTAAAACGCAGAGAAAATCTGATAAAGCAGATAAATGAGCTGGTAAACAATAAGCTTGAAAATAAATTCTGGACTGATGAAAGAAAAGCTCTGCTTGATAAAGAGATCGCAAAAATTTCCGAAAGGGAAGTTACCCCTTATGATTTTGTAGATGAGCTGTTTACTTAAATTAAAAATTAATAACTTAAAAAATATACAGCATGAATTTTAATTTATCGGAGAGTAATTTAGAGATACAGAAGCTAGCCCGTGATTTCGCTCAGAACAGGATAGCCCCTGTGGTTATGAAGTATGATGAAACCTCAGAATTCCCCTGGGAAATTGCTAAAGAGCTTGGCGAAATGGGCTTTTTAGGTATAATGTTCCCTGAAGAATATGAAGGCTCTAATTTAACTATATTAGACTATGCTATAATAGTTGAAGAAATTTCCAAAGCAGATCCTTCAATGGGCTTAACTGTCGCTTCGCATAACGGTTTATGTACAAACCATATTTATACCTTTTCTAACGATGAATTAAAAAAGAAATATGTTCCCGATCTTGCATCAGGCAGGAAACTTGGCGCATGGGGTTTAACTGAAAATGTATCAGGCAGTGATGCTGCCGGTATGGCAACAACTGCTGTTAAAGATGGCAACTACTACATTCTAAATGGCAGCAAATGTTTTATAACCCAGGGCGGTGTTGGTGAAACAGCAGTTGTTACTGCGGTTACAGATAAATCCAAAGGTTCACGCGGTATTTCTGCATTTATAGTAGAAAAAGGCTTCGAAGGATTCAGCGTTGGCAAAAAGGAAAATAAGCTTGGAATGCGCTCAAGCGATACATGTGAGCTTATCTTTGATAACTGTAAAGTACCCGCTGAAAACCTTATAGGAAAAGAAGGTGAAGGCTTTAAACAGTGCATGCAGATACTTGATGGCGGAAGAATTTCAATAGCTGCGCTTTCTGTCGGCATTGCACAGGCTGCATTAGACCATTCCGTTAAATACGCCAAGCAGCGCAAACAGTTCGGCAAATCACTTTCCGAATTCCAGGGCATACAGTTCAAAATTGCTGATATGGCAACTGAAGTTGAAGCTGCAAGGCTTTTGACTTATAAAGCCGCGGTAATGAGAGATGAAGGCAAGGATTTTAAATTCGCAGCTTCACTTGCAAAATATTATGCAAGTGAAATAGCCTGCAAAGCTACCAATGAAGCTATACAGATACACGGCGGATACGGATTTATTAAAGAATTCCCCGTAGAAAAATTATACCGTGATGTAAAGCTTACAACAATAGGCGAGGGAACTAGTGAAGTACAGAAAATGATCATGGCAAGAGCCCTTGTTGAAATGTATTAAATCATAATTTACTTATTTCAAAATTGAGATATTAAAAAAGCCGTTTAGTAAAACTAAACGGCTTTTTCTCTATATAGTATTTCAGTTAAAATGTGTAAAATTTTTATTACCCGAATATTGTAGTCCATAAAACATAATCAAGTATCAGTGTCATTGATGCAGCAAGTACGAATGCCCTGATAGTCGCATTACCAACTCCAAGGGCGCCGCCTTTTGCATGAAGCCCTACATGACAACCTAATATAGAAATTGAAGCTCCGAAGAAAAATGCTTTTATCAAGCCTCCGGCAATATCTTTAATTTCAAATACACGTTTTGCGCTGGTAAAAAATACCTGGAATGATACATCCATAAAAAAATATGATACCCCGAATGCACCAAGAATAGCAATGGTATTGGCAATAACTGTTAAAACTGGCAGCATCAGGATACTTGCTAGGAATCTTGGCATTACAAGATATCTTACAGGGTTAATTGCAAGTGATTCAAGCGCATCGATCTGTTCTGTGACCTTCATAGTCCCGATCTCAGCAGCAATAGATGCGCCGATCCTGCCGGCAAGAACAATTGCCGTTAGAACCGGTCCAAGCTCGATAAAAATAGCTTTTGTTACAGCAGAACCAAGATATGATAAAGAAATAAATCCCTGGAATTGGTATGCCGCCTGCCAGGCAGAAACCGCACCGGTAAAGAAGCCGATTATAATTACAAGAGGAATTGAACCAACTCCAATATGTTCCATCTGATCAAGAATCAGCTTTCTATCTCTGAAAACCCTGGGTAAACTGATGATAATACCCCATATTAACAGCGAAATCCGGCCGACTTCAAGGAAAAAGAACTCAATTCTATCAATAAACCAATCAAAAATTTTAAGCATATCTCTCAAATATGCCTATTATAGTATAGTTAATCAATTCATAAATATTTTTAATTTATAAAAATATTATTTGCTGAGTTGCATCAATTGTGTATTTATCCAGTCTTTGGCGTAAATAGCTTCTTCTTTTTTCAGGTATGAACTGAAAAGCCTGTAAAAGGCTTTATCATACTTGTTTTTGAGCTTAAGAAGTTTTAATACAGAATTCAAAAAATTGTTTACAAGTAAATAGTTAACACCCAAAATATGTTTTTTCCTTTTTATGTAATGTTTCACGCTGTCAATTATATACATTAAAGATTCGGTGTCATTCAATTCGAAAAATAACTTGATCCTTAAAAGCCTTATTCTTAAGTAAAAATAAAATTCCCTAGATGTTATTAAGCTAAGCTCAGTCAATGAATCTGAATATTTCTTTTCATGGAGTAAAATGCTGGCATTAACAAGATGAATAATATCATCCTTACCGATTTCCTGCAGCAGGTTTTTGTATTTATCAAAAAAATAAACCGCCCAGTTTTTATTAAAAGATAAACCCGTTATTACTGCATTCATAAAATCTATATTGCTTATAAAACCTTCTGATGTAAATAAATTTTTCTTATCCATCAGCATGTAAGCGTTTACGATCTCATTCCCGAATCTTATCCTGTTGAGTAGAGTTCTGTCATCGCAATTATCCTTATAATCCATCAGAAGGTCTTTGAGCTCTTCTTCATTTAATATTTCTATAACCGAAAAAAAATATTTTTTAAACTGGTTAAAACAGGTTACTTCATTTTTCTCTTCATTCATTTTTAATGAAAGGTAATAACAATAGATCAACGGCTCTTCATTTTTAAAAGTACTTTCGTTACGGGAAATGTAGCCGGTAATTTCCTGTTTAAAATTAAGCATATAATTTGCTCCAAGAGTTGTTTCCCTGCTTTGTTTGGCAGCCATAATAAATGCTTTCAGCTTTTCCAGTATAAAATATTTATCTGCCGAGTCTGACAATTTCTGAAATGCCATTTCACGGCTGTAGAGCAAATTCACAAAAGAAAGCTCATTTCTGAATTTTTCGATTAAAAAATTTCTACGGTATATTCCGCTTTTCAGCTCAGCATTAACGGTATTTATTGTTTTTAAATTATTGAGCACGTCCAGTGTGTTTGTAAAAGCTTTTTTCCTGAAAAGGATTTTCAATAGCAGCTCAAGCTTAGCTGTTTGATTATTTTTGATGTACTCATTGATAAAAAACACATAAATTAATTGTGTAAATTCATTTAATACACGATTGAACCTGTATTTATTTATTTTTTTCCCGAATATTTCTTTTGCGAGTGTTTCATTAAAAAAAATTGATCCTGCTTCAAAATTTTTCTTCTTTAAATAATTAAATAACGCTGTTATTTCAATGCTTCTGTTAAAATATCCTGAAGTAATGAATGATTTTAATTTTTTCTGATCCTTTTGATCCATCGTCTTAATTAATTCAGCAAGTTTATTAGATCTCATATAGCTTTATATTTATAAGTAATTTCTGATTATTCAAAATTAAACAACAATAAGGAAAATATACAGTTATGTAATTTTCTCGTCTAAAATCTTTGTTACTAATTTTTATAAAACTGTCTTTTATAAAGGTTTAAAATCTGCATAAAAACGGGCATATTCTTCATAAATGATATAAATCATGCAGAAATATAATCATCAAATTATCTAAATATTTCTTTGCTTTAAGCTCTCCAAACTGAATAAATTTGTAATAACCGGTTTTAGAATATTCAAATATTAAATAATTTTTTATCTATAAAACTATTATTTTTGTAATACGGCACTAACTAAATTTAACCTGAAATGAAAACAACCTTGTATTTAGCCCTGTTATGTTTGATGGTATCCAACTCAAATTTTTTGCATTCTCAAGGTTCCACTATAACTGAAGTTAATGTAAACGGCAGAACCGTTTACGATATGCAGTCTTTAGGTTCCACGCATATGCTCGAAGTGAATCCCTCAAATCCATTGGAAATGCATGCCTGTTTTTTGGTTTCAACAGATCCACCCCCCGCATACACCAACCGAAATGTCAGGTATTTTTATACATCCAATGGAGGGACTTCCTGGGACTACATTGGCGAAGTTGCGCAAACACGCGCAGGATTCCCTTCATTGACATTTACCAATGATAGCCGCGCTGTAATATTAACAAGCAGTTCAGATAACGGCAGCTTAAGAACATTAGTATATGTGGATGTATTCGCCGGAGCGGGTACTTGGACAACCCTGGATCCTGGTTTGGCAAATTCAATAGTTCCTTTAAATCCTGTCGGTATAATAAGGAATACAAATAACCATCTTTTTTTCACCTGTTCACCTTTTAAAAATAGTTGTACTAACTTTAATCCACCCGGTACATTTTCCGGATATACGAACATAGACAGTTTCTCTTCACCCATAATGAGCGCTATAGATGTCACACCTGATAAAATAGGGATAGCCTTTATAACATCAATGCAAACTAATGTAGCGCCCGGCTCAGTGAAATTTATTGAATCAAGTAACAGCGGACTAAGCTGGTCTGAACCCGTGACAATATGGGCGGCTAATTATAATACCGATAGTCTTGCAGCGCTTAGAGGTATTGATTGTTCTTATTACGGCGAAACCCCAAGTGTAGTATTTGAAGTGTGTAAAAGATCACCTACAAGCGGTGAATATTTTCCGAAGAAAATAAGTCATATAATTTTTTGGTCTCCAACTGTTAATAACGGTAGTCCTCAAAAGATAGATTCTTCCATGGGATTAACCGGTTCAAATCCTACTAACGATGTTTTTAGCGGTGTTTGCAGGCCAGTAATCGGATATTCTGTGTTTAGTTCTGTTTACTTTGTAGCTTATTGTAAAGCGAGAAATGATACAGATGCTGCCGGAAACAATTTTTTTGATATTCACTTAAAGTGTACTGTAACTTCAGGTGCTTTATGGGGTACTTCATATCAAATCACAAACACATCAGGACCACTGCGGGATTTCAGGTATCCAAGTATTGCTGAACAAAATAATGCAATTCACATAACAGCTCAGCGCGACTCAATTCCGGGAAGCAGTATTAACGGCTCAAGTACATCTAACGCACAAATTGTGTTTATAAAGGTATATGATAACGGTCTTTCGTGCAGTCCTATCGGGATTCAAAATATTAATAATATTATTCCGGAAGAATTCGAACTCAAGCAAAATTATCCAAATCCGTTTAATCCGGTTACACAGATTGAATTCAGTGTTCCGGTAAATTCATTTGTAAAGCTGAAGGTATACAATTCAGCTGGAGAGCTTGTAAGCATACTTGCGGAAGGTGAAATGGCAAGGGGCAGTTACAAAGCAGATTTCAATGCGGCAAATCTAGCCAGCGGTGTTTACTATTATGTAATGGAATACAATGAAGAAAATTCAGGCAGGTGGAATTCAATTTCCAAAAAGATGGTTTTAATTAAGTGAGCAGACTAATACTTTATTAATATGTGAAGCCGCTGTTTTTGTAAATAAAACTAAAATAGCAGGTTAATAATATTCAAATACACGCTGAAATAGTAAAAAAGCATTGAAAATGTTTAGTTTTATATATAGATTGTACTATTAATTCAACTAAATTTAATTGTATTTGAAATGAAAAAGTACTGGCTGTTTTTACTTTGCCCAATGTTATTATCATTTTTCAGCTTTAAGGATAGCCCGGATCTTAAGTATAAAAAGATCGGTGACAGGGTAATTTTAAGAACTTCTGACGGAGCAAAATATCAACCCGGAATCATAAATATTAAATTTAAAGCTCCAAATAATAATATTTCCTCACTTTCAACAGCGACCCCTTCAATTGATAATATTATTCAGCAATACGAAGTTAAAAGTGTTTATAAACCATTCCCGTTAAAAAAGGATTTAAGCAAACGTTTGCCCGGTGATGAAGACCTTGACCGTTTTGTTACTATTAAATACAACGGTAATATCGATCCAACAGATCTTTCAAATGAGATACTGAAAGCTAACCGTGATATTCTTGAATGGGCTGAACCCGAATTTGTTTATGAGGCATTATTTGTTCCTAACGATCCTGAAATTGCAAACCAGTATCATATTGGAAGAATTAATTCTTACCAGGCCTGGGATATTACCCAGGGTGATACTAACGTAGTTATCGGAATTGTTGACAGCGGCGGCGATCTGGACCATCCTGATCTTGGCGCGAATATAAAATACCTGTGGACTGATCCCGATGACGGTATAGATAATGACGGCAATGGTTATATAGATGATCTGAGAGGCTGGGATTTTTATAACGGAGATAATGACCCCAATGTAATGGGCGGCAGCGACCACGGTGTTCATGTTTCAGGCTGTGCTTCACAGGTTACTAATAATAATACTCATGGCGCCGGACCCGGATTCAAGGTTAAGCTCAGAATTACAAAACATGCCCCTGACGTTCCGGATAACAATATATATAATTCAAACAGCGGTATTGTTTATCAATATCAAAACGGGGCAAAGGTTATAAACTGCAGTTTTGGCGGAGCTACATTCAGCTCAGCTACTCAGAATATTATCAATAATGCATGGTCAGCAGGTGTTGTTATTTGTGCATCTGCAGGCAATGACGGTTCAAATGTTCCAAGGTATCCCGGATCTTATGATAATGTGATAAATGTTGCTTCTACTAATGCAACAGATGTTAAATCAAGCTTTTCTAATTATCATTCCACCGTTGATATTTCAGCGCCCGGTGAAAATATACTTAGTACTTTATATAATAATATTTACGGACTTAACAGCGGTACATCAATGTCAACCCCGGTTACATGCGGTGTAGTAGGGCTTATCCGTTCCAAATATCCTTCCTGGACAAATACACAGGTTGTCGAAAGGCTGCTTCTTGGAGTTGACAGTATATATAATATTAATCCCACTTATGTTGGTATGCTTGGTACCGGCAGGGTAAATGCATTCAAATGCGTAAGTGATCTTCCGATTATTTCCAGGATCTCGCAGCAGATAAGTGATTCATTATACGGAAATAATGATAAAGTATTTGATATCAATGAAACAGTTACAGTAAACCTGACTTATAAAAATATCTGGCTTGCAGGCAATAATGTTTCTTTAAGGCTAACTTCAAATGACCCTGATGTAGAAATAGTTCAGGATTCAGTATATGCGGGTAACCTTTCGGCATACACAACATATTCTACAGGTATAACCAATACTTTCAGGGTAAAAGCTAAATCAAGCTGCCCGTTTGATAAGGTTGTGACATTTTCATTAAGAACATCGGCTAATGCTTACCATGATAATAACACTGCAAATTTTACAGTTACATTCAGGCAGGGATGGGCTACGCATACTATCAATAATATGAAGCTATCACTTACAAAAGACGGTGCTGTTGGGAAGAAAACACAGGCTTACGGAAGCGGTCTTTCTATACCAACTTATACAGGCAACCAGGTTCTCGAAGGCGGGCTGATGATAGGTGTAAGCAATACAAAAGTTTCTGATGCGGTTAGAAAAGGAACTGCTCCTGCAACTTCTTCTGATACAGATTTCACAGCTATTAATTCATATAACATGACTTTGCCCGGGATTCTTTCAAACGAAGACGGCAAAGGATATTTTAACGATAATGGCGCCGGTTCAAATAAAATTGGGGTAACTGTAAGATCAGAAAGCTTTGCATGGAACACTGCCCCGGATGCAAACTATATAATATTAAGGTATACAATTAAAAATACCAGCGGTGCATCTATTTCCAATATGTATGCAGCTATGTATCTTTATGCTACTCCTAACGGTGTAAATACGAATAACATTACATCGCTTGATACTGCGAACAAGATCGGTTACACTTTTAATAATTCTGCAACAAATCCGTACATAGGCGTAAGCCTGCTTTCAAATCAAAACCTTAATTTTAAAGCGTTGAATGCCAGTGAAGTTTTGACTGGCTTTACCACACAGGAAAAGTGGGATGCGATGAGCAACGGTATAGTAAGCGGTTACCAGGGACCCGGAATAAATTGTTTTGTAATTTCTGCGGGACCCATGAATCTGAATAATAACGATTCCGTTGTTGTTGGTTATGCGGTTGTAAAAGGAAATGACCTTGCTGATCTCAGGAATAATTCAAATAATGCAAAAAATAAATTCGGTGTAATTGGTATCGAACAGATCTCTTCAAATGTTCCTGAACGTTTCAGTCTTTTCCAGAACTATCCGAATCCGTTCAATCCTTCAACTACTATCAGGTTTGATGTTCCGAAAGAAGATATTGTGAAGCTCAGTCTCTACGATATTCTTGGCAGGGAAGTAAGCACAATATATAACGGTAAACTGGGAGCCGGAACATATAAAATAGATTTTAATGCTGCTGAAATTTC